>JBCKWP010000001.1:0-42174 GCA_038922455.1 Methylobacter sp.
CTTGTTCCTAACGCGGCAATAACGGAAGATTCAGACTTATTATTTCATGCCAATAGATGGCATTAATAATGCATATAGTTATGTATTATTAAAATAAGTAAGGAAAACCCATGAGTGATATGAATGTAAACCTGGTTTTAGCCCAGATGCGGGCAATGTCATTTCAAGCCGGCGGCTCTGTTCAGAAAACAGACGGGAATACTGATTTTTCAGCCTTATTACAACAGTCCCTAGCTGCCGTTAATAACACTCAGAAAAGTGCCGGAAAAATGACGGAAGCTTTTGAAACAGGCGCGTCTAATGTCAGCTTAGCGGATGTCATGGTGGCTACACAGAAAGCGAGTGTGTCCTTTCAGGCCACGCTACAGGTTAGAAATAAATTGGTTGAAGCTTATCAAGATGTCATGAATATGCCCATGTAAGCCTGGACAAGCTCTCTTGAGCATAGCCGAAGGGCTGGAATTAAAACACGCTGTGATTAAAAAATGAGTGAACAAAACGGTAATAACCTGGCGGAGACTACAGGTAGTAACCTGGTGGCGACAACAGGTATTCAGCAGGCTTTAATGGCAAAGAGTGCTGCTCATCCCGCCATGAAAGGTTTGTCTGATCTGACGATGGCACGCCAGCTCGGCCTAATGCTAGGCTTGGCGCTTAGTGTCACTATTGGGGTTGCTATTGTTCTTTGGTCACAGAGTTCCTCTTATGGGCGCTTGTTTTCCGAAATTGGTGAACAGGATGTGGCCGAAATTATTGAGGTTCTGAATACGCAGGGTATTAAGTACAAAGTCGAAGCCGGTTCCGGGGCGATCATGGTGCCGATTGATGATGTCAACGAGGTAAAGCTTAAGTTAGCAGCTTTAGGCCTGCCAAAAAGTAATAGTCTGGGTTATGAATTACTGGATAAAGATCAGGGCTTCGGTTCCAGTAAAAGCGTTGAGATGGTCCGTTTCCAACGGGCTCTGGAAGGCGAAATAGCCCAAACCATTATGGCTATTCAGAGTGTAAAAGCCGCCAGGGTGCTGTTAGCCATCCCTGTACAGTCGGTATTTGTGCGGGATCGTAAAAAGCCAAGTGCTTCTGTTATCGTCAATTTATATCAGGGTCGATCATTGGATAAAGGCCAAATTGAATCGATTATTCATTTGGTAGCCTCCAGTGTGCCTCAGCTCGAAGCAGAACAGGTGACGGTTGTTGATCAAAAAGGCCGGTTATTAAATAGCCATGACTCATCATCGCTGAGTTATTTGACGTCTAAACAATTCGAATATAAGAAAGATATTGAAGAACACTTGATGAATCGCATTGCAAATATTTTGTCGCCCTTAGTGGGTGACGGCATGCGCGTGCAAGTTTCAGCCGATGTGGACTTTACCGAGACTGACAAAACCCAGGAGCTGTTCAACCCACAATCATCGGCCCTAAGAAGTGAACAAACATCGGAAGAAAAAAACGCCTTGCCCGCTACTCAGGGTATTCCAGGCGCGTTATCAAATCAGCCAACGCCGGCTGGAGTAGCGCCGGAAACGATCCCCGCACCCGGCTCAGCACCGGCTTCAACAACCGCCGACGCAGCCGGTTCAAGCGCAAAAAATGCGACCAGGAATTTTGAGCTGGATAAAACGATTACTCACACCCGCTTGGCTACCGGATTATTGCGCAGACTGTCCGTTGCCGTGGTTGTTGATGACCGGCATCTAGCGCAGGCTGACGGAAAGATAAAAGCTGAGACTTATTCCCCGGAGGACATTAATCGCTTCAGTGATCTGGTGAAACAGGCGGTAGGCTTTGACAACGCCCGAGGCGATCAGGTTACTGTCTCTAATGTCGCCTTCAAAGCACCCGAAGAGCTTGAGGCTTTGCCTGAAATACCGGTTTGGGAACAAGGCTGGTTTCTTGATCTGATGAAACAGGTCGCCGCCGTATTAGTGGTATTATTTCTACTTTTTGGCGTGCTTCGACCCACCATGCGCCGTCTTTCTGAAAACGATAAGGAAGCGAAAAAAGCCGCAGCAGACGCTTTAGCGGAGGAACAAGCAAAGACCAAGGCGATCGGTGGTATTGTCGACTACAATCACGGTCAAGAGGGTATTCCTGCTGCCAGCCCGGCCTTACACCCAACAACAGCGGCTGAATTACCGGATCATATGGAAGATTTATTGCTTATTGATGTGCCCCATGGTTATGGAAGACGTTTGGAATATTTACAAAAACTCGTTGATGGTGATGCGAAAGTCGTTGCTGAAGTCATTAAGAAGTGGCTTAGATGAAGGAGGCCAAGGATTTATCTCAAGCTGAGCGCGCGGCTTTATTGTTGTTTGTACTAGGAGAGGACAGGGCTGCGGCGGTTCTAAAGCACATAGAACCCGAAGAAGTACAAGCCATAGGCTTCGCTATGGCAAGATTGACCGATATTTCACCGTCAATGGTTGATGATGTACTGGGGGAGATTATTGTCGCGGTAAGAAATTCGACTGCGCTGGGTATGGAGTCAGATGGTTATATCCGTAACATGTTGATTCAGGCTCTGGGCATAGAACAAGCCACTGGTATCATTGAGCGAATTTTTGTGAGCCGTGGGGGGAGAGGCATTGAACAATTGAAATGGATGGATGCCGTGTCGATTGCAGACATGGTGCAATTTGAACATCCGCAAGTCGGCGCCATTATTTTGTCTTTACTGGGCAGTGAGAGGGCCGCTGAGGTCATGCAGCGCTTACCTGAAAACAAGCGTTTCGAGCTGCTACTTAGAATTGCAACGATGCAAGGTGTACAGCCATCTGCTTTGCGTGAACTGGATGAAATCATGGAAAAACAGCTCAGTGGCAGTGAAACTGGCAAGGCTACCGTTATCGGTGGAGTTCAAGCCGCTGCAAATATTTTAAATTTCATGGACGGTGCTGACAGCAATTTAATGCTGACGAAGGTTTCCGAAAACGATGCTGAGCTGGCTTTAAACATTCAGGATAAAATGTTTGTTTTTGAAGATCTTGCTTCCATGAGTGCAAGCGCTATGCAAACAGTGTTGCGGGAGATTCCAACCGGTCAGCTGTTATTAGCGTTACGTGGAGCCACTGAAGGTCTTAAAGAAAAAATATTTAGCAATATGTCCAAGCGGGCAGCAGACATACTGCGTGATGATTTGGAGTCTGCACCACCGGCCAAATTAAGTGAAGTAGAGTTTGCCCAGAAAGAGATATTGGGCATGATCAAGAAAATGGTGGACTCCGGTATAATCGAGTTAGGCGGTGATGGCAACGATGAGCTCATCTGAACTATCAGAATTCTCGGCAGCCGAGCTGGCATCGTTAAGTGTATGGCGACTGCCTGATGTTTCCGTAAAATCAGCAACAGTGGATTTGGAAATCATTCAAGATTTTAATCCTCTAACAATTCCTGTTTTAACGGTAGATGAAATCGAAGCCATGCAAAAGCAGGCGTATGACGAAGCGCTTGCACAAGGTAACAAGGATGGTTATAGCCAAGGTTTTAAGGAAGGCTCAAGGCAAGGCTACGCCGAAAATGTGCAGGCATTGCAAAAACAGGCGGCGGCGTTTGTCAGTCTTATGGATGCATTAAGCCAGCCGTTTAAAGATCTCGATGCCGAAGTGGAAAAAGAGTTGGTTAAGCTGGCTATGGCTATTGCAAGGCAAATAATACACAGGGAAATAAAACTGGATCCAGGGCAAGTTATTGCCACAGTCAGGGAAGCGATAAAAGCATTGCCGTTATCGGCACAGAAAATCAGCTTGTATTTACACCCTGAAGATGCCGAACTGGTGCGTTCTGCATTGTCATTGGATGAAATGTCTCCGGCCTGGCGGATTGTTGAGGATCCATTCATTACCCATGGCGGCTGCAAGGTCGATAGCGAAGTTTCTCATATTGATGCGACTGTAGAAAATCGATTGGCTGCCGTTATCGCAACGCTATTTGGCGGCGAACGGGAACACGACGTCAAGGATGCAGGAGGTACGACCCCAAGGACGGGGGAGGTAGAATCGCGTCTGGAACAGCGATCGACAGCACCCACAGTAGGTGCTTTAGGCGATGCAGGAGCAATTGCCGACGACTGCACGGATGCAGGAGGTAGAGCAATGCCGAGAGCGATTACCGAGGATGAAAATTCATGATTCCCACTGCAGATAGAGCACAGATTTGGCTGAGTCAATTAAAACCCTACTGCAATAGATTGGCTGAAACGCCTGAGCTCATTGTTGAGGGTACGCTTTTCCGTATGGTCGGGCTGACACTGGAAGCGGTGGGATGCAGAGCCGCTATTGGTTCGCGGTGCCGGATTGAGACTAAAAGCGGCAGAACCATCGAAGCGGAAGTGGTTGGTTTTGCCGGTGAGCGGCTTTTTTTGATGCCGACAGGCGAGTTGCATGGGCTTGAGCCGGGTTGTCGTGTGATTCCTTTGGGTAAAAGTAGTCTGGCTCGCGTCGGCCATGGTTTATTAGGCAGAGTTCTGGACGGCGCAGGAAATCCGTTAGATGATAAAGGCCCGCTGAAAATCGAGGCGCAGATTTCACTTAATGGCGTGCCCATCAATCCTTTGTCGAGAAAACCGATACGAGAATCACTGGATGTCGGGGTCAGGGCGATTAATTCAATCCTGTGCGTGGGTCGTGGACAGCGTATGGGCCTGTTTGCCGGCACCGGCGTGGGCAAGAGTATTTTGTTAGGGATGATGACAAAATTTACCACCGCCGATATTGTTGTGGTCGGCTTGATTGGTGAGCGGGGACGTGAGGTCAATGAGTTTGTGCAGAAAATTCTGGGCGAAGAAGGCCTTAAAAAAGCCGTGGTGGTTGCAACCCCTGCCGATTGCCCGCCCTTGATGCGAGTACATGGGGCATTATTGGCAACCAGTATTGCCGAATATTTTCGTGATCAGGGTCTTGATGTTTTGTTATTAATGGATTCATTAACGCGATTTGCCCAAGCGCATCGTGAAATTGCTTTAGCTATTGATGAGCCGCCTGCGACCAAAGGCTATCCGCCTTCGGTGTTTTCCAGGCTACCGCACCTGGTAGAACGAGCCGGTAATGCCAATGTAGGCGGCGGCTCAATAACGGCATTCTATACGGTGTTAACTGAAGGCGATGACCATAATGATCCTATTGCCGATGCCGCCAGAGGGGTTTTGGATGGGCACATTGTTTTATCCAGAAGCCTTGCTGAAGCCGGACATTTTCCGGCGATAGACATAGAGGCATCCGTGAGCCGCGTCATGCCGGATATTGTTGATGCCAGACATTTGCAGATGGCGAGGGAGGTCCGGCGCTTGTATTCTCTTTATCAGCAAAACCGGGATCTCATCAGTGTAGGCGCTTATCAACCTGGGGCTGATCCTCGGATTGACCTGGCCATTGCAAAAAATGCTGCCATTGTTGATTTTCTGCAACAGGATATGAATGAAGCGGTTGATATGGCCCGTAGTCTGCATGATTTGGAAGCTTTGTTAGGCCTAAGTAAGGTGGCTAGCTGATGGTGAAAAAATCACAGCGTATTAAAGCCATAGTCGACATTAAAGCGACACAGGAAAAAAGCGCTTTGGAAGCATTAGGAGCATCCCAGCGAAAATTGTTGGCAGCGCAAGCGCAAGTGGACAGTTTAAGAACATACCGGCAGGAATATCAGGATAGATCTAATCAACTAGGGTGCGAGGGTATCAGTGTTGTCCGGTTACTGGAATTCAGATCATTTATGGAAAAGCTGGATCAGGCAATAGCGGGCCAGGAACATTCTATGAGCGAGTGTGAAACAGACTTAATGACTAAAAGAAAAGTCTGGGAAGGACTGCATCACCGGACGCAAAGCCTGCAAAAAGTGTGTAATGCGGCATTGGTCGCAGAGCTAAAACAGGAAGCCAAGCTCGAACAGTTGGAGCAGGATGAGCGTGCCTCCAGATCAGGGCGGAATAGTTCAGGTGGCATGAGAAATGCCTGAGTTTATGTGTTATGCAGGAGTCGGAAGCCATGCCCCGTTCAGTTTCTTTGCCGATATTCTCTTTGAATCTGCTGCATGTAGCGCTGGACGGTGTTTTCAAATGCGGGTGTTATTTGGTTGACATCCTCTCCGCCCTAAAGGACGTGGATTCCTACTGCTAGACGCTTATGCCCAAGCGCGAGAATGTTCCTAGCCGCATTAATATCTCTATCATGCGTAGCGCCACACTCGGCGCAAGTCCATTCTCTTATTCGCAAACCTGCTCTACCTTTCGGACTACTTTGGCTAATCAAGCCACAGCACGAACAAGTTTGGGTAGTGTAGTTTTCGTTGACTTCTAAAAACACGCCTTGCGTCGCTATCGACTTATATTCAAGTTGTGTTTTCAGCATGAATCAGCCAGCGTCTAAAACGGATTTAGCCATTTTAGTTTTAGCGAGTTTCTTACTGCTGATGTTGCCAACGACTATTAAACTGTTTTCTTTTACAATTTTGTGGGTGAATTTGTGTATTGCGTCCTTGCGGGTGTTCTTTATCTTAGCGTGGATGGCTCTAACGCGCTTTTTGTCTTTAGCACGTTGTGCTTTTCCAAGTTTAAATTCTAAATTTCTGTAGCAATCCTGGCGCTCCAAGGTGTCGCCATTTGAGCAGGTCGCGGTTGTTTTTAAGCCTAAATCAATCCCGACTTGTCCGCCTTGAGCCGCTTGTGCCACCGCTTCAACATGAATAACGATATTGAAATACCAGCGACCGCGTGAATCTTGACTCAAGCAGCCTGAGCGAAAATCAAACTGACTCAAGCCGTAACTATCCCAGCACTTGAAATAATGCCCTGCATACCTTATTTGACCGTTAACCCATTTAGCCGCGCCCGATTTGAATGGAACCCAGCCTAAGGCTTTTTTGCTACCCCCAGAACACCGCCAATTCAGCTTGTTCTTTTTGAACTGTTTACGCGCTTTAGCATGAATGGCAATGGTTTCTTGAAACGCCGTCGAGTCGATAATCATGCCGCGTTCTTTGCGGATGACCTTTAACTCTTTCATCAGGTCAAAAGCCGAGGTACCAAAGTTCATGTAACCGACTTCTGGAACAGCTACCCACGATAATTCAGCGGAATCCGCATTAGCTGCGTTCCATACTTGATTAACATCAAAGGCCATACGATTTAACACGCTGGCGTGTTTATCGCGGACTCTGACTGAAAGGGTTTTTGTTATCGGTTTCATGACTGGAATATTAACATTAAGAAAAATCAACAGCACCCTTACATCCCCCACCTGAAGGAAGGGGCTTTACGGGCTTATTGGTTAACGGGTAACGAACAAGCTATGCATATAGACTCAATAAACCTTTACCAACAACAGCCCCATCATGTTCAATTTTTTCTAGGGTGTTGGTAACGCCGTCAATACCTTGCTCACTATTTTCTGGTGTTTTAGAAAAAGCTTGAGATTGTGATCGCCCTTGATCTGACGTAGAGTTCTGGGAAATATTTACATTGACCAGATTGAGCTGCTGAGTAGCCAGCATTTCCCGTAACTTGGGAATGGAGGCTTCAAGCATTTCTTTGACTTCCACATGCTGCGCTGTAAACATAATAGTTGCTTGATCTTTATTAACATCAATACGAATTGATATGGGTCCAAGATGCTCTGGATTCAGCTTGATTTCTGCTGCCGATATGGCTTTGTTATTCATCCATATAATCTGTTCACCCAGATCTTTGCTCCAGCCGGGATGCGTTAAAGGTCTTGTTATTGCCGGACTATCTGTTCTGCTGTCAATCAGCCTATGGGGTGTAAGCATATCTGCGGTAACTCCAGGTGCCATTTTTTCTATACCGGAAATGGAGGTCTGCTTTTCAAGCAACGCCGTTTTTTCAGCGGGATCTGTATTTTCCATGGCTTGTAAATTAAAACCCTGTCCATTCTGAATTGACTGGCGAAGAACAGTTTCTTTTTGCAGAAAATCGCCTGAGATAACATCCTCCTCACCCAGCATATTCAATTGAGCCTCATCAGGCAAAGGCGTTGCCAACGACGGTCCATTTAAAGCCATTGCCGCACTCATGTTTTGTGCTGTTGCCAATTCATCAGGCGTAAGGGATTTTAGCGCGTCAGTTAACGTAAGCAAAGTGGCTTCCTGGGCAACATCCTCACCCAGCATGTTCAATTTAGCCTCTTCAGGCAAAGGCCTTGCCAACGACGGTCCATTTACAGCCATTGCCGCACCCATGTTTTGTGCTGTTGCCAATTCATCAGACGTAAGGGATTTTAGCGCGTCAGTTACCGTAAGCAAAGTGGCTTCCTGGGCAACATCCTTGTTAAGGTCACTAGCAGCATTTTCTTGGTATGACAGGGGCAAATGCTCGTCGAGCCAAGCGGCAAGCTCTTCTTCGCCACCCTTCTGTTTCAGTAAGTCGCCTATGTCATGCAGGGTGTTTATGGTTGGCGACTTAGTCATAATTTGCAACTGTTCGGATAATTCGATCTGGCCGTTTTCTTCTCTTAGCAAGCCTATCTGTCCCCTTAAGGCATTCGAAAAATCTTTAGGAATGGCGCTATTTTTCGGCGAAGACTGAATCTTTACTTCAGTCGTACTCGTGCCGTGTGACACGGGTAATGAATTTACCAGAGAAGCCCGTAAAGCCCCTTCCTTTAGGTGGGGGATGTAAGGGTGCTTTTGATTTGTCTCTATAGTCATGTATAATTTTCCTGTTGGTTAGGCTGTAGCTGTCTAACTCCTGCTGTCTAGTAGTGATACGGGGACAGTGTGAAATAAGAGGAATAGCATCTTCCTCCCGTTCGGGCATGGACGGCTGTACTAAGGAATCCCCGTCATTCATGAGGGGGTGGATGTCAAACCTTGTGTATTTATCATGCCCTGCTCCGAGATCGCTACTGATTAAGTCAGCATGCTATTAATTCTTTTCACCAAATCGGCAGGTTTATACGGTTTTATCATATAAGCCGTTATGCCCGCCTCAATTGCTTCTTTAACCTTACTGCCTTCAGATGAAGACGTTAGCATGATGAAAGGCGTTTTTGCTAGCTTGGGTTCTTCTTGTACCGCTTTAAAAAATTCCAGTCCACTCATCACCGGCATGTTCCAGTCGCAGACCACGATATTAACCTTGACTTTCCGCATCAGTTTTAGCGCCTCCTGTCCATCCGGCGCATCAAAAACATGTGTGAAACCGGCTTCTCGCAAAATAGCCTTGGTCAGGCTGCGCATGGACAAGACATCGTCGACAATCAGGATTTTACTTTGTAGCAGTTCTTTGGTTATATCCATTATTATTCCATATTACTCAGCTGATGTTACGCACCCATCATGAAAAATCAATGAGTTATAAAAATTCCAATTCGCTACAGCTATTGATTCTTCTACAGGCCTGCGTAACATCAGTTACTCAGGATGCCAATAAATTAAATTGGATCGCATATTCTTCAACTATACATCAAAATCAGGGGACTATTCAAAGCTAGCCATGATAACCGATTTAGGCACTTTGATCGTAATGCGACGAAGCCCTAAATTTCAACTAGAAAATCGGCACGAAAAAAAATCTTCCTCTATAATGTCAAAAACCCTAAATAATACAACATTTTGGCCTTTCTTGGTTTAAGAATACAACACATGGAGAAAACAATGGCAAGTATTCTTGCGGTTGACGATTCAACATCAATGAGAAAAATGGTTGCTTTTACCTTAAAGGGCGCCGGATACGAAGTCGAAGAAGCAATAGATGGGGTTGATGCCTTGGCAAAAGCTCAAACAATGCAATTTGATTGCATTGTTACCGATGTCAATATGCCCAATAAAGACGGGATAACCCTGATCAGAGAACTGCGATTACTAGCGGATTACAAATATATACCGATGCTGATGCTAACGACTGAATCAAGTATTGAAAAAAAACAAGAGGGCAAAGCCGCTGGCGCAACCGGCTGGATTGTCAAGCCTTTTGACCCGGATCAGTTGTTAAAGACCTTAAAGAAAGTTCTTGGGTAATCGCATGACTTCAGTAAATTCAGGGATATTAAGGTAAGTTTATGGCTATCGATATGTCGCAGTTTCATCAGGTCTTTTTCGAAGAATGTTTCGAAGGGTTAGAGGCAATGGAATTAGGATTGTTAAATCTTGATACGGGAGATATTGATTCGGAAGTCATAAATACCATTTTTAGAGGAGCGCATTCCATAAAAGGGGGGAGCTGCACGTTTGGCTTTAACGAGGTTGCTGATTTTACCCATATCATGGAAACTCTGCTCGACGAAATGCGGGATGGGCGCAGAAAAGTGACTCAGCTCGTGATTGATGTGCTGCTAGGCTCTGTTGACTGCCTACGAACCATGCTTACTTCGAACCAGGCTGGGCAGGATGTAGATGGTGCTACCGTAGAAAAATATAGAGCCGCGCTGGAAATTGAGCTGAATGGTTCCGTAAAAGAACCGGCGGCAACCGCTTCCGTGAAAATCCAGATAGTCAATGAAAGCTCAGCAATGGCCACTGTTGCCGATGAAGGTGCATTGATCGAGAAAGGCTGGAAAATCGCTTTTTGCCCCTATCTGGACTTACTCAAAACCGGTAATGATCCTGTCCGAATGTTTCGGGAGCTAGCGGAATTAGGTCAATACAGCGTTTCTGTCGGTACTCAGGATATACCTGCGTTTGATGAATTGGATCCTGATGAATGCAATTTATCCTGGACGTTAGAAGTTGTTGGCGATATTGCTGTCGAGGAAGTTAAGGAGATTTTTAGCTGGGTTGAAGGAGACTGTGAACTCGATATTCAGCCATTCACTAAAACAACCGCTCAACCAGCGCCAGTAGAAAAAATAACGGCAGCAGAATTACCCGCCCAAGACCTTCAACAACTTAAAGCTGAACAAGTAGAGACCACTATCTACCTCAATACTGAGCCCCCTAGGCCAGAGGTGCGGCAATCGGATAATGATCAACTTAAAACATCGGTCAAAGCTTCAAGCTCTATTCGTGTGGATACCAATAAAATTGATACCTTGATCAACATGGTGGGTGAGGTTGTTATCACTCAATCAATGCTGAGTTTAATCGGTGAAAATTTTGCCATAGATCAACTCCCCCAGCTCAAAAGAGGACTTGCGCAGCTTGAACGCCATATTCGTGACATGCAACAAAGTGTTATGAATATTCGAATGGTTCCTATCAGTTTTGTATTTAGCCGCTTCCCACGTCTAGTGCATGACATCAGCTCCAAATTAGGCAAAAAAATTGAGTTGAAACTGGTCGGAGAAAATACGGAAGTTGATAAGGCCGTCGTTGAGTTGATTAGTGATCCTTTGGTGCATTTGATTAGAAACAGCCTGGATCATGGCATAGAAATTCCGGCTGACAGGATTGCGGCAGGTAAGTCAGAAACAGGTACCATTGAATTAAATGCCTATCATCGGGGCGGGCATATTGTTATTGAAATAAGTGACGACGGTCGAGGTCTTGATAGAAATAAGCTGATCTTAAAAGCCATTCAAAATGGGCTTATCGATGAAAGCAGCATTCTGACCGATAAACAAGCATTTGAATTAATTTTTATGCCAGGTTTTTCTACGGCAGAAAGCGTTACCGATATTTCGGGTCGCGGTGTCGGTATGGATGTCGTCAGAAGAAATATTCAAGCTTTAGGTGGAAACGTCGAAATTATTTCCAATCTTGGGAAAGGGACAACTATTTCTATACATCTGCCACTGACACTGGCAATTATTGATGGTCAATCTGTCGCTGTAGGAGATGAAATCTACATAGTGCCTTTAGTTTCGATTAAAGAGTCCGTTAACATCACTGAAAATATGCTCAATAAAATAGCCGATAAAGGTGAGACTTTCCGGTTGCGAGATCAGTACATACCCATCATAAGAATGCATGATATTTTTAATGTGCAGCCAAATAACAAATCAAATACAGGCGAAGGTGTCATTGTTGTTGTAGAAAGACAAGGAATATTGTGCGGCCTGTTTGTTGATGAGTTATTAGGACCGCAACAGGTGGTGGTTAAATCATTGGAAACCAATTATCGCAGAGTACAAGGTGTTTCAGGAGCGACCATTCTTGGCGATGGTTCTGTTGCTCTGATCCTTGATATCCCGGGTCTGGTACGGTTCTCAAATCGTTAGGCGTCGGCATCCTTGAGAATTCAGGAAAGAAAATATGGCACAAGAATTAAAAACCAAAAGCGCGGATCATAATTCTAATAACAACGAACGAGAAAACACAGCTCAGTACCTGAGTTTTACCTTGGACAGTGAAGAATACGGGGTTGATATTCTTCGTGTTCAGGAAATTCGTAGTTGGGAACCTGTGTCCAGAATACCGAATGTGCCGCACTATGAGAAGGGCGTGGTTAATTTACGGGGATCTATCGTGCCGATTATCGACTTGCGTGAAAAACTCTGCATAAAATTTAAAGAATATACTCCTTTGACAGTCGTCGTTGTTTTACAAACCAGTGATGACAATAAAACCAGAACCATGGGCGTCGTTGTTGATTCAGTCTCTGATGTCATTACCTTTGACAAAACCAAAATTCAGGGTACACCCGATTTTGGTACTAAAGTCAGTAATGAATTTATTAATGGCTTGGTAATGGTCAATGAACGTATGCTTATACTGCTTGATGTGGATAAGCTGCTTGAATTGGAAGACCTGGAGATGGAGTATTGAAAATGACAGCGAATGATAAAAACAATTTGATTGACTACGATCATTTAGCCGGGATTGACGAGGAAACCGAAAGCACGGGAATGGAAGGCGTAGTTATGGCGGTTGACGTTGAGCAAGAGCAACTTATTATCAGTGATACTAATAGTGAAGACTCTGAAAATTTGTTTGAAAGCGCAAGCAATAATGAGTTTTTAGAAGCCGACAGCAGCGAGATCGGTATGGAAAATACACTTGCAGATTTTCCGGAAGTCCCAATTTTCGATGAGGTAGCGATAGAATGTGTTACTGAGTCGATTATAACTCTGGATGCAACTTTAACTATCCAGAATGTTGTTAAGCTGTATGAGAAACTCAAGAAGTCATACTCAGCCTATAACGCAATTGAAATTAATGCCTCTCGTGTGTCTTCCATAGACACCGCAACCCTGCAATTACTGGTCTCGTTAAAAATGGATGCCGTTAAACAACAAAAAGAAGTTGTTTTTGCTGCGCCTTCTCTTCGGTTTATTGAGGCTGCAGAATTGCTGGGTCTGTTGGAGATACTACTCCCATCTGACCAAGAAAACGGATGAATTATAAAGTAATTCAAAATGGATACTAAGCTCAACATCGCAAGGCCTTCGGTGGCTGGATTTGAACATATTAATCGATATTGGGATCGGGAACGTGAAATCATAGCGGCTAAAATTTTACCTGGAGAATATTATGTTACGCAAGAAAATGAATTGATTACGACAGTATTAGGTTCTTGTGTATCTGCTTGTATTAGGGACAAGGAGTCTGGAATTGGCGGGATGAACCATTTCATGCTACCTCAGACCACTTTCGGCCATTTGAAAAAAGGGAGTGAAGAAATTATTGGTCTAGCTAGCCGTTACGGAAACTTTGCCATGGAGCATTTGATTAATACCATTTTGAGCAATGGCGGCAAAAGAAAAAATCTGGAAGTGAAGGTATTTGGCGGCGGCAAAATCATACCGACATTAACAGATGTCGGTATGAAAAATATCGACTTTGTTTTGGGCTATATCAATGAGGAAGGATTAAAGTTGTTATCTCAGGATTTGGGTGATATTTATCCGAGGAAAATAATTTTTTTTCCTAAAACCGGGAGGGTTAGCATGAAAAAAATACAAGATTTACATAATGATAAGATTAGCCAGCGAGAGCGGCAATATTTTAACAATCTTAAGAATACCCCTGTAAAAGGCGATGTTGAGCTTTTCTAACAGTTAACGCAGTCCCGCTAGTTCCTAGGTAAGCGTTACCTCCCCCTTTGAAAAATGGGGATTGAGGGGGGGTTATTTGAACAAATCTCCCCTAACCCCTCTTTTTCAAAGAGGGGTACTGAACGCTTACGTTCCTAGAATAATTCTATATCATCGGATTGGCTATGTTGATAAGCATTTTTCGCCGCAATGGCATCATCGATAGATTTCCCTTCTAAAATGGCATAAAACATCATTTTTTCATCTTCCATTGTATATCTTGAGCGTATCTGATTTTGAAATTCACGCCATTCATTCGGACTATAAAGACGCTCAGGGTTTTCAAGGAGTTTTGATAAGCCTATTAAGTTAGATGTGACGTGCTGTAAGCATTGCTGCATCCGATCGTAGAACTGAAAGGCAATAATAGCCGTCTGAATTTTAGCTTTAGCTTCCGAGCAACAATCCAGCACCTGCTTATTGGTGTCAGAAACATCAAGAGATAAAATATGGTTATTAATTGTTTGCATACTTTCGACAATATCGGTAAACGATTCTGTCAGTGTATTCACTGATAACTCGCTGTCTTGGAGAATAACACTTACCTGAGCAGCTGATAAATTTAATAGTTTAATGGTTTCACGAATCTGACTCCAATCAAGATCGAGTTTTTCTGAATTTGAATAAGACATGTTTTACTGTTTCCTGGCGCAAATCTTGACATCCTCCCCGCCCTAAAGGACGGGGATTCCTACTGCTAGACGCTTATGCCCAAGCGCGAGAATATTCCTAGCCGCATTAATATCTCTATCATGCGTAGCGCCACACTCGGCGCAAGTCCATTCTCTTATTCGCAAACCTGCTCTACCTTTCGGACTACTTTGGCTAATCAAGCCACAGCACGAACAAGTTTGGGTAGTGTAGTTTTCGTTGACTTCTAAAAACACGCCTTGCGTCGCTATCGACTTATATTCGAGTTGTGTTTTCAGCATGAACCAGCCAGCGTCTAAAACGGATTTAGCCATTTTAGTTTTAGCGAGCTTCTTACTGCTGACGTTGCCAACGATTATTAAACTGTTTTCTTTTACAATTTTGTTGGTGAATTTGTGTATTGCGTCCTTGCGGGTGTTCTTTATCTTGGCGTGAATCGCTTTAACGCGCTGTTTGTCTTTAGCACGTTGGGCTTTGCCCAGTTTAAATTCTAGGTTTCTGTAGCAATCCTGGCGTTCCAAGGTGTCGCCATTTGAGCAGGTTGCTGTTGTTTTCAAGCCTAAATCAATCCCAACTTGTCCACCTTTAGCCGCTTGTGCCGCCGCTTCAACATGAATAACGATATTGAAATACCAGCGACCGCGTGAATCTTGACTAAAACAGCCGGAGCGAAAATCAAACTGACTCAAGCCGTAACTATCCCAGCATTTGAAATAGTGACCTGCATAACGGATCTGACCATTAACCCATTTAGCCGCTCCTGATTTAAAAGGAACCCAGCCTAATGCGCGTCTTGCTCCACCGGAACACCGCCAATTCAGCTTGTTCTTTTTGAATTGTTTACGCGCTTTAGCATGAACAGCAATCGTTTCTTGAACTGCCGTTGAGTCGATAATCATGCCGCGTTGTTTGCGGATGACCTTTAACTCTTTCATCAGGTCAAAAGCCGAGGTACCAAAGTTCATGTAACCGACTTCTGGAACAGCTACCCACGATAATTCAGCGGAATCCGCATTAGCTGCGTTCCATACTTGATTAACATCAAAGGCCATACGATTTAACACGCTGGCGTGTTTATCGCGGACTCTGACTGAAAGGGTTTTTGTTATCGGTTTCATGACGGGAATATTAACATTAAGAAAAATCAAAAGCACCCTTACATCCCCCACCTGAAGGAATGGGCTTTACGGGCTTATTGGTAAAGTTGTACAGGTTATTTTTGGGCAGCGACTAAGGCTAAAATCCGACCAGCAATTTCTTCTAGCGGCAACACATAATCCGTACAACCTAATTTAAATGCGACCCCGGGCATTCCCCAGACAACGCTGGTCTGTTCATCCTGTATGACTGTTTTTGCACCGGCATCATGCATTTCTTTCATGCCCATCGCACCGTCAGCCCCCATGCCGGTCAATAAAACCGCTATTGCATGAGGACCCGCACAGCGTGCTACTGAGCGAAACATCACATCGACGGCCGGTTTATGGCGATTAACAGGTTCGCTATCAAGTAATTTAATAACATATCTGGAGCCTTCATTGGCCACCTCCAGGTGCTTGTCTCCTGGTGCCAGATAAATATGACCGACTTCCACGCTTTGGCCATGTTTTGGGATACAGGCAACCATTTCGGTAGCAAGATCAATATGCCTGACAAACGATTCGCTGTATGCCGCCGGTAAATGCTGGGTAATCACGATAGCAGGAGTGTCAGCAGGCAATCCTTTGACAACTCTCTTAATCGCTTCCGTACCGCCTGTTGATGCACCCAAAGCAATAATTTTATTGCTGGCAGGGGGGCGCTTTTTTACAAAATCGGTTTTTAATTTGGCAGAACCCAGTGTTTTATCAGCTTCTCTGGTCTCTAACGCGCTATTAATGATGTTACTGATATTGGCTCGCGCGGCCATTTTTACTTTGCTTATAATCTCTTCTGCATAACTATTAAGTGCACTGACAACATAAACTTTGGGCTTGGCGATGAAATCTACCGCCCCCAATCTCAGAGCCTCCAGGGTAACCTCTGCGCCTTTTGTGTCAGCGTTGAAATCATTACGACCGGTATTGGCCGCAAACGCATCAGGTTTTTCAAAAAGGTAATGCCGTTCATGTTCGGCATTTCGATATCCAGCGTCAACACATCAGGATTTAGCTGTTTAATGAGATCCCGTGCAATTAGAGGATCAGCCGCAGTACCAACCACCTCAATATCAGGTGACGAATCTAAAATTTCAGTTAAAATTTTTCTGATTAACATTGAATCATCAATGATTAATACCCTTATTTTAGTCATGCACTCCCCTTATTGACATTATCCCTTACTACCTGCTAGTTTCTGCATCGTGCTTGTTCCTTAGCAAACTATACCCGACTATCCGCCGCTTGTTTATCTTTTATCGGGAAACGCATAAGTCCACTTCCTTTACCTGCCTGTCGGCAGACAGCGGTGGGGGGATATAAGCATGCTCTTGATTTTTCTCGGCAGTCTAGTATAACGTACCACTGCGGCAGGGATAGCCGGTACTGCCAGTGGAGGGAATCTAAGTCGCTCGTTGAGCACAAGTCCCTCGTTCCGCAGTGTCCCTGTGAAACTGGAAGCTCCGTCCTTTAGGTTTGGGTACTTCACATCAACAAAAGATACGCTAGACAGATCTAAAAATTAGAGGTATTTATGCAAAACAATGAAGAACCTGGATTAAGCGGAGAGTATTTGGCTTTCACGCTGGGCGATGAGGTCTATGGCATCGACATTCTTAAAGTGCAGGAAATCCGCGCCTACGAAACGGTTACCAAGATTGCTAACACCCCCGACTTCATCAAAGGAGTCATTAATTTACGAGGAGTCATCGTCCCGGTGGTTGATATGCGTATCAAGTTCCGGCTGGACAATGTGGATTATAACCAGTTTACGGTGGTGATCGTCTTGAACGTCTGCGGACGGGTGATCGGCATGGTAGTGGACGGCGTATCCGACGTTATCGCACTGACGCCGGAGCAAATTCACGCTAAGCCTGAATTTGGTCCCAGTATGGATACGCAATACCTGATCGGAATGGGTGAGATAGACGAAGGCATGATTATACTGATCGATATCGAACGGTTGATGTCTTCTAATGACATGGCGCTAATCACGAAAGCCGCCGCCTGATTCATTCATCGGAAAAGCGCCGAGATACCCAGCCATTTAGGAAGAAAGGAGTGCTTTTGATTTTCGTTGTACATCATCGTGTGTAATATGCACGAAATAAGTTGAACAACTGTAGGAGATTCTGGTTAAATATCAGCGTCCAATTGTCAGTGAATCAGGCATTTCTCAATAGCGATGTTGGGAATCCCTTGTCCTTTAGGCAGGGGATACTGTCAATCAGAAACCCATCAATTATAGTATTCTAGTATTGAATAGAGAGACACAGTCATGGTATTTTTTGGAAAAAAAGCAGTGCAGTCCCGTATCGACGAGGCGGTAAAAATCGTCGATAAAATGACGGCTGGCGACTTTACTACCCCTATCGACACATCAGGCACCGATCTTGTCGCTCCCCTTATGCGTGCTTTGAAAGACAGCCTGGTCACGCAAGAAAAGCGCGTCTCTGAGGGTCGTCGCGATGCCGGTACTAATGCAGAGCTGCGGGGGATCCTCGATATGACAACTAAATACTTGGAGTGCATCGCCAAGGGCGACATTCCACCGAAGATCGCCGAGGACTATAACGGCGAACACAGCGCACTCAAGAACAGTATGAACGCCACTGCCGACCTATTGAGAGAAGCCAGGCGCGTTAGCGATGAAAACCTGAGAGTAAAAACCGCGCTGGATAATCTCACGATTAACGTAATGATTGCCGACAACGAACGCAACATTGTTTATATGAACAAAGCAGTCAGCGAGATGTTGGCACGCGCCGAAAGCGACGTGCGCAAGGTATTGCCCACTTTCAATGTGTCTCGACTGCTGGGATCGAACATCGATCAGTTCCATAAGAATCCAGCTCATCAGATGAGCCTGCTGTCCAGCTTCACTAATACCCATAACGCGCAGATCCAAATCGGGGTGCGTACTTTTTTATTGCTCGCCAACCCGATCATCAACGGGCAGGGCGAACGTTTAGGGTCGGTCGTCGAATGGCACGACCGCTCGGCAGAGGAGGAGGCAGAAAAAGAAATCAAAGGACTGCTCGAGGCTGCCAATTCTGGCGAGCTGTCGAAACGCCTCTTGCTGGAAGGCATGACCGGCTTTACTCTCTCCGTCGGCGAGAATATCAACAGTCTGCTCGACACCATCACAACACCCTTGAGCGTCGCTACGGACGCTTTTAAACGCATCGCCAAGGGCGACATTCCGGCGAAGATCACCGGCGATTATAAAGGCGTTTTCAACGACCTCGTGAAAAGCATAAACGCCACCACAGGTATCCTGAAAGGCTTCTCCGACAGCGTACACTACGTATCTGGGGAACAGGACAAGGGCGACATCGACGTGCAGATCGACACCGACAGATTCGAGGGTGATTACAAAATCATGGCGCAGCGCGTCAATGAAATGATCAACAATCGCCACGCCGTGAGTAAGGAAGCTATGGCGTGCGTGGAGGCGTTCGGCGAAGGAGATTTTGACGCACCCTTGAGGACTTTCCCAGGCAAGAACGTTTTCATTAACAATACCATCGAACAGGTTCGTGCCAATCTAAAGGCTCTTATGGCCGATGCCTCAATACTGTCGCAGGCGGCGCTCGACGGCCACATCCAGACCCGCGCTGATGTCAGTCAACACCAGGGTGATTTCAGCAAAATTGTGGAAGGTATGAACGCCACGCTGGAGGCCATCGTTGAGCCCATCACCGCCATCAAGATGGCGGCCAACTCCATCAGCACGGCGGCCAAAGAAATTGCCGCCGGCAATGCCGACCTGTCACATCGTACCGAACAGCAGGCTGCCAGTCTGGAGGAAACCGCTGCCAGTATGGAAGAGCTCGCCTCCACCGTGAAACAGAATTCCGACAATGCCAAGCAGGCCAATCAAATGGCCTTAGCGGCTTCAGATGTTGCCCTCAAAGGCGGGAGCGTGGTGCAGCAAGTCGTGCATACCATGTCATCCATTAATGAGAGCGCCCGCAAGATTGTCGACATAATTAGTGTAATTGATGGCATAGCCTTACAAACCAACATCCTGGCGCTCAATGCAGCAGTGGAAGCGGCGCGGGCAGGTGAGCAGGGCCGCGGCTTTGCCGTGGTGGCGAGTGAAGTGCGCAACCTGGCGCACCGTTCTGCAGCAGCGGCGAAAGAAATCAAGGGGCTAATCGATGATTCAGTGGAGAAGGTGGAAGACGGCAGAAGGCTGGTTAGCGAAGCCGGTAAAACCATGGATGAGATCGTCGTTTCGGTGAAGCGCGTCACCGACATTATGGCGGATATTGCGGGGGCATCGGTGGAACAAAGTGCCGGCATCAATCAGGTCAACCAGGCAATTAACCAGATGGACGAGGTGACGCAGCAGAATGCTGCGTTGGTGGAGCAGGCTGCGGCCGCCGCCGAGTCGCTTGAGGAGCAAGCGGAGTCCTTGATGCTAACAGCAGCCCATTTCCGTCTCGATTCCGATGGGCGATCCCCGGCGCCGCGCCGATCTGCCAGCCTGCCGGGTGCACCACGAAAACCTGCGGCTCGCCTGGCATCCAACCCGGTAAAGCAGCATAAACGGGAAGACGACGAATGGATTGAATTTTAGGCCTTCGGCCATTAACCCATCAGACAGGTCTGATAGTGGTAATCGGGTTATAGGGGCGGCTTTTACCCTTCAATGTAATAGACATCTTTCCTAAATACAGTTCTGTAGGCCGGAATAAGCCGGTTCGAGCGAAAGCGAGAATCGGTGTTTCCGGCAGACGCCACCCGAATTCGCCGGAAACGCCACCTCGCGCTACGCGCTTGGATGGTCTTATTCCGGCCTACCCACCTACCATTAAGTTAAGCTAAAAATAATTATGGTTAATGTTGTGGGCGCGAATTTATTCGCGCCGTATAAACTTAGAAAGCGCGAATAAATTCGCGCCCACAACATATAAATCCTTAACTTAATGGCAGTGTACTTAGAACCTGAGAACAACATCAACATGGACAAAGATCCCGAACAAAAAGAATTTTTATTTACGCCGTCTGACTTTGAGCGTATCCGCACCCTGCTGTACCAGCACAGTGGCATCAAACTCAACGATAGCAAAATGGATATGGTGTATGGTCGCCTGGCCAGGCGCTTGCGTGCCACTGGACTGACATCGTTTAAAGACTATCTGGCAAGGCTGGAACAAGATCAGGGCGATGAATGGGAGGTTTTCATCAACTCTCTCACCACCAACCTGACGGCATTTTTCCGTGAACCCCATCATTTCCCACTGCTCAAGGAATATGTCCTGAGTTTGCACAAGCGCCCCCTGCGCTTGTGGTGTTCGGCCTCGTCCACGGGCGAGGAAGCCTATACCATGGCTATGAGTATGGTGGACGCTTTCGGCAGCTATAAACCGCCTGTGGAAATCATCGCCACCGATATCGACACTCATGTGCTAAACAAAGCTAAAGTCGGTATTTATCCGCTGGATAGGGTGGGAAAGCTGCCGCCGGAAACTCTCAAACGCTTCTTTCTCAGGGGCACGGGAAACAACGCCAACCATGTTAAGGTACGCAAGGAGTTATGCGATTTGATCAGCTTCCGCCAGCTCAACTTGCTAGATACCGACTGGCCTATTAACGGGAAATTCGATGTCATTTTCTGCCGTAACGTCATGATCTATTTTGATAAGGATACCCAATATAAAATTCTCAAGCGTTTTGCGCCGATGCTGGAGCCACACGGATTGTTGTTCGCCGGTCACTCGGAAAGCCTGCATCATGCGGCTGACTTATTCAAATTGCGTGGACAGACCGTCTACGAGCTCACCCCGCAAACCCGACATTCACGGTAAGAAAGCGGCAGCTAGTGACCGCCAAAGCCAGAGTTGATCCGCTCATGCCTTCATCCGATGGGTCCGACCAGGATCCAGAACCTAATTTATATTATGACGAATATTTCAATATCGATGCGGTCAAGATTTTACCCGGTGAATATTATGCCACCGCACGCCCCATGCTCATCGTTACCGTGCTGGGTTCCTGTGTTGCCGCCTGCATCCGGGATAAAGTCAGCGGTATTAGCGGTATGAATCACTTCATGTTGCCGGCGGCCAGTGCTTTCGAAGAACCCGTCAACGATTCTGCCTGCTATGGGACTTATGCGATGGTAGCTCTCATCAATCAGTTACTTGAAATGGGCGCGCAGCGGAGAAGCCTGGAAGCCAAGATATTCGGCGGCGGCAATCTGCTAAAAGACTGCAAGACTGCCCGCGTCGGTGAACGTAATGCCTCATTCGTACGCAATTATCTGAAGCTAGAACAAATACCTATCGTGGCGGAAGATTTACTTGGCATTTATCCACGTAAAGTCTACTTTTTCACGGATCATGGCAAGGTCATGGTTAAAAAGTTAATAAGGTTGCACAACAACACCATTACTCAGCGTGAGCAGGAACACTGCGAACGGATGCTCAACGAGAAAGTTTTCAGCGACACAGTGGATTTGTTTTGATGCTACGAAATTGAGCTTGAACGGTTCACGGCATATCGCAACTGATTTTTTAGAATGTCAAGGCGTGTAATGTCCGATAAAATAGCGACCCTTATCAAAAAAAAATAACGGGTAAAAAACAAGCTAAAAAATTATTCTTTCTCTATTTGTAACGCAATAAATATATGGCTGATTTACTTTCACAAGAAGAAATTAATGCGCTGCTCCAGGGTATGGATGATGGTGATATTGATACTGAGACTGAAACCGATGAGCTTCACCAGGTAAGTGAGGCCAAAAAATACGATTTTGGCAGCTATGAAAGGATTATTCTCAGGCGTATTCCAGCCCTTGAAATGATTAATGAACGGTTCTACAAATCTTTACGTGCAGCACTGTTCAAATTTCTACGCCGTTCGCCGGAAGTTTTCATGTCAGGTATTCAGATTAAGCCGTTTTCCGAATATATAGACGATTTGCATGTACCCACCAATTTGAATGTTATTCGATTTGCTCCGTTGCGTGGGCGGGCATTGATAGTCATCGAACCGAGTTTAATTTTTACTGTGGTAGATAATTTTTTTGGTGGTGGCGGACAGTTTAATGATGACTCAACGCAGGATCGAGAATTTTCAATGACTGAAATGCGGATCGTTCGCCTGCTCCTTGATATGATTTTGAAAACGCTAAAGGAAGCCTGGTCTCCGGTTATGGAACTCAACTTTGAATATCTGAGTTCAGAAATCAATCCAAGTTTTGCCAGCATTGTGGGTGCCAAAGACATTGTGGTTATCTCTACCATTAATGTCGCATTAGAGAGCGGCAGCGGAGATATTAATATTGTCATGCCATCATCGATGATTGAATCGATCAGAGCTTTATTGGATACTTTTGGCGATAACTCGGGCGAATCTGATGTGCAATGGAAGCTTGCAGTACGCAATGAACTTCTGGCAACAGAGCTGAGTGTGGATGGTCTCCTGGTGCAAAAAAGCCTATCCATAAGAGAGGTCTTACAGTTGAAAAAAGGGGATGTAATATCTGTTGACATGCCGAAAACGGTGCTGCTTAAGTCCGAAGGTGTCCCTCTGTTTACCGGTGATGCCTGTACTTCGGAGGGTTATTATGCTGTGCAGATTATTGATAAGGTAAAGCATGAATCAATCTGAAGCAGTTCAGATGTAAGCGTTCAGGTTTTGACAATAACGATAAGTAGGTACCCATAACTGTTTTAACAAAACCCTGATGTAGGAGCGGCTTTAGCCGCGAGTGTCGCGGCTAAAGCCGCTCCTACAGATTGTTAAACAACTTTTTGATTCATTACTTAGGAATGTGAAAAAAATGAGTGAAGAACCCATTGAAACTATTGATGAAGTTAAGGCATCTGTATTTCAGGAAGTTAATAGACCGGTTGAAAGTGAAACATCATCAGCAACCTCGACAGAGGAGATTAATCTTGATGTTGTCCTGGATGTTCCGGTTACCCTTTCCATGGAAATTGGCCGAACACGGATTAATATCAGAAATATTTTGCAGTTAAATAAAGGCTCGGTTGTTGAGCTGGATCGTTATGCGGGAGAACCGCTTGACGTTTTGGTGAACGGCACACTGATAGCTCATGGCGAAGTCGTGGTGATCAATGATAAATTCGGTATTCGTTTAACAGATGTCATCAGCCTATCAGAACGGGTCAAAAGACTAGCCTGATGCCGGTAAGAATAATCGTGTGCGGGCTTTTATTTTTGTGGTTTCCTGTCGCCGCCATGCCGGGTACGGATATTCAAAAACAGACCGTCAGAACCGTGGCTTCCGGAGATATTGCTGCGTGGAGCATGGGCTTACTGATAGTCTTAAGTATTTTTTTCCTCTGTGTTTGGGGGGTACGTAAGCTAAATGGATTAACCGTTAGCGGCGCAGAAAAAATGCGCGTGATCGGAGGGGTATCGTTAGGCGTGCGGGAAAAAGTCATTTTGCTACAGGTTGGCAAAAAACAGCTCGTTCTAGGCGTGACGCCGGGGCGCATTGAAACCCTGCACGTTTTGGAGGGTGATGATTGCTTGATTAAGGAAGAAACCGTGTCCACGACTGCGGAAACAGGCTTTGCGCAAAAATTGCTGCAAGCGATAAAGGCTCGCTCTGATGCGTAGGCGTATGTTGTTGCCGTTATTTATTATTGGCCTTGTCTTGCTGTTGATTGAAACGCCTGGGTACGCCGCAGCAGGCATTGAAGCGGTCACTGTGACTACCAATAAACAAGGCGGCCAGACTTATAGCGTAACCCTCCAGATTCTGGCGTTAATGACCCTGTTAACGGTGTTGCCGGCGTTGCTGCTGACCATGACCTCATTCACTCGAATCATGATCGTTTTAAGTTTGCTGCGTACAGCTTTAGGTACTGGACAGGCGCCCAGTAACCAGGTGTTATTAGGCTTGTCTCTGTTTTTGACAATTTTCATTATGATGCCGGTTTTTGATAAGGTGAATACTGAAGCCGTCCAGCCTTATTTGGAAGAGAAAATTGACGTGACTGTCGCCATTGAAAAGGCGTCCGAGCCGTTCAGGCAATTTATGCTCAAACAGACCCGAGAGGCTGATTTGGAATTGTTTATTAGGATTTCCGGCAAGGCGGAGCTGGAGTCGGCGGCTAATGTGCCGTTTTCGTTATTGCTGCCAGCGTTTGTCACCAGTGAATTGAAAACGGCATTCCAAATTGGTTTTTTGATTTTCTTGCCTTTCTTGATCATCGATTTGGTGGTCGCCAGTGTACTGATGTCGATGGGTATGATGATGATGTCGCCGATGATTATTTCCCTGCCCTTTAAAATAATGTTGTTTGTTCTCGCTGACGGCTGGTCGTTGATTATGGAAATGTTGGCGGCAAGTTTTTATGTTGCGTAGGGGGCGAAGCTTCCACTCCATGCAATATCTGTCCATGCAGCCGTGCTCACGCCCCTCACCTACAGGCGGTAAATGATGGTTCCTGAAACTGTTTTTATGGTTGGCCAAGAGGCGATGATGGTTGCTATCAAGCTGACTGCGCCGGTGTTGCTGCCCTCTTTGGCAGTGGGTCTGATTGTCGCGATGTTTCAGGCGGCCACCCAGATTAATGAGGCGACCTTGACATTTGTGCCCAAGGCAATCGTTATAGGTCTGGTTCTGATGATTATGGGGCCGGGAATGCTGCAAATGTTCCTTGATTATTTTCAAGGATTGATCAGGGATATTCCGCATTTAATTGGCTAAGCGTTGAACTTTACCGAAGAGCAAATTCTCGGCCAAGTGGCCTTATTTATATGGCCGTTGATGCGCATTAGTGCGCTGTTTGTATCCATGCCGTTGTTTAGTATTCACGCCGTGCCGGCCCGTGTCAGGCTGATTCTTTCGGTGGTAATAACGCTAGTCGTCATGCCTTTGCTTCCCGCATTGCCGGCTGTCGAAATGTTCAGTTACACCGGATTTATGATGGCTATTGCACAGGTCGTGATCGGTTTGACCAGTGGTTTTATTCTACAGTTAGTTTTTGCAGCGGTTGTTTTTGCCGGGCAAGGCATCGCTTTAAGTATGGGCCTGGGGTTTTCGATGATGGTCGATCCGCAAAATGGCCAGCAGGTGCCGGTGGTTGCACAGATTTATACCGTGACCACGACGTTAATTTTTATCAGTTTGGATGGACACTTGTTGTTGATACAAATGCTGCTGGATAGCTTTAAAAGCTTACCCATTAGTGTTGACGGTATCGATAAGGCGGGTATCTGGTCAATTATCGTTTGGAGTGGGCAGATGTTTTCAGGAGGCTTATTGTTGGCTATGCCGGTCATTGCCAGCCTGTTGTTGGTTAATGTTATTTTTGGGGTGGCTGCCAGATCGGCACCGCAATTACAGATTTTTTCGGTAGGCTTTCCGGTAACCTTGATGCTGGGCATGCTGTTGATTTGGAAAACATTACCCGATGTGCTGGACCAATTTTCCGGGCTATTAACCGATGCCTACGATTTGATCGGGGCAGTTGTTGCGGTTGTAGATTATGGCTGAAGATTCAGATCAAGAAAAAACCGAAGAACCCACCGGCAAGCGTTTAGAAGACGCCCGGAAAAAAGGCCAGATTGCCCGTTCCAGAGAACTTAATACCTTTGCCATGATGATAGCCAGTGCAACGATGTTGCTTATGCAGGGCGAGAAAATAGGCAAAGGTTTGATAGAAATGATGCGGGCTGAGTTTCAAGTAAGCCGCGCAATCATTTTTGATCCGGCCAGTACTGCGCTGCATTTTAAGCAGGCGATGATTGACGGCGCTCTGCTGCTGGCACCATTTTTAGCGCTGACGGTTATTGTTGCCATTATTGCCCCCATATCAATGGGCGGTTGGATATTTAGCTGGGACGCTATTTCGCCCAAGCTGGAAAAAATGGATCCTATTAAGGGCATACCCCGACTGTTCGGCATGCATGGATTCATAGAGATGCTTAAAGCTCTGTTGAAAATTTGTTTGGTCTTTGGCGTCTCGGTTATTTTGTACAAAGCTTATATCGGTGAATTGCTGGGTTTGGATGCTGAGCCACAAGAGCAGGCAATCACTCATGCACTCAATATCATCGGTATGTGCCTGTTGCTGCTCAGTGCCTCATTGGTATCGATTGCCATGATTGACGTGCCTTATCAGTTGTGGGATCACAGTAAAAAGTTGAAAATGACCTTGCAGGAAATCAAGGATGAACATAAGGAATCCGAAGGCAGTCCCGAAATGAAGGGGCGGCAGCGCCAGATGCAAAGGGAGTTGGCGCAAAACCGGATGATGTCAGAAGTGCCAAAAGCTGATGTTATTGTCACCAATCCCAGTCATTATGCGGTCGCTTTAAGATATGATCAGGGTGGCAATGGTGCGCCAAAACTGGTCGCCAAGGGTGTCGATTTGATCGCCGCCCACATCCGTAATGTGGCGATAGGTGCTGATGTGCCGCTGGTCGCATCGCCGCCTTTGGCCAGAGCCTTGTATTATTCGACGGAAATAGATAAAGAAATACCCAAGGAACTTTATTTAGCCGTGGCTCAGGTGCTGGCCTATATTTATCAATTAAATATCGCCAGGGAAAATTACTGGGATGAGCCGCTTCCACCGGGAAATATTAACGTGCCTGAAGAATTTAGACGGGATTAATAAGGTATGGATTTTACTAAATTAAAAGCCATGTTGGCGGCGCTGGGTAAAGCCGAGTTGGGTGCGCCTTTAGTGATCGTCATGGTTTTGTCGATGCTGATCATTCCGTTGCCGGCATTCGTACTGGATCTGTTTTTTACCTTTAATATCGCCTTTTCGTTAATCATCCTACTGGTCGTCGTTTATACGCTTAAACCGCTGGAATTTGCCTCATTTCCGACCGTTATTCTGCTCGCGACTATCTTACGCCTGGCGCTGAACGTGGCTTCTACGCGTGTGGTATTGATTGATGGGCATAAGGGTGGCGATGCGGCCGGTAAGGTGATTGAAGCCTTTGGCGCTTTTGTTATCGGCGGTAACCTTGCCGTGGGCATAGTCGTTTTTGCGATACTCGTGATTATCAATTTCATGGTCGTTACCAAAGGTGCCGGGCGTATTGCCGAAGTCGGGGCACGATTTACGCTGGATGCGATGCCCGGCAAGCAGATGGCGATTGACGCGGATTTGAATGCCGGATTGCTGACGCAGGATGAAGCCCGAGAGCGGCGCGCTGAAGTGGCTACTGAAGCGGATTTTTACGGCTCTATGGACGGTGCCAGTAAATTTGTTCGGGGCGATGCGATTGCCGGCATTATTATTTTATTTGTCAATATGATTGGCGGCTTGATTATTGGTGTTCTTCAGCACGACTTGAGTTTTGCCGAAGCAGGAAAGATTTATGTCTTACTGTCGATCGGCGATGGACTGGTCGCTCAAATTCCTTCCTTGTTATTGTCGGTTGCGTCTGCGCTGGTGGTCACCAAGGTGGGCAGCACCAATCAAAATATCGGTCAACAGGTTACCGCGCAGCTATTTGCCAACCCCAAGGCTTTGACAGTTACTGCAGTCGTGGTAGGTGCGCTGGGTATTATTCCCGGCATGCCTAATCTGGTCTTTATCTTGCTGGCTTCTACTTTAGCCGGCGCCGCCTATTTGATGGATAAGAAACATAAAGAAGCTGAGCTTGTAGACATCCATTACCCACAGGAACACACCCATGCCACTCCCGAGATTAAAGAGCTGGGTTGGGATGATGTGATGCCCGTTGATATTGTTGGCCTAGAAGTAGGTTATCGGCTTATTCCATTAGTCGACAAGAATCAGGGCGGGCAATTGATGACCCGTATTAAAGGTGTGCGAAAAAAACTATCTCAAGAGTTGGGCTTTTTAATTCCATCGGTGCATATTCGGGATAACCTTGATTTAAGTCCAACAGCCTACCGGATTTCGCTGATGGGCGTGACGGTAGGAGAATCTGAAATTATGCCAGAAATGGAGATGGCAATTAATCCGGGACGGGTGTTCGGTACCTTGCAGGGCAAAGCGTGTCAAGACCCCGCCTTTGGTCTGGATGCCGTATGGATAGAGCCGAGCCAGAAAGATCATGCGCAAACCCTGGGTTATACCGTAGTTGATCCTGGTACCGTAGTGGCCACCCATCTTAGCCATCTTTTGCAAGCACATGCGCATGAATTATTCGGGTATGAAGATACGCAGAAATTACTCGAAAATCTGGCTAAATCAGCGCCTAAACTGGTTGAGGATTTGGTGCCGAAAATCATGCCATTGGGTTTGATAGTCAAGGTGTTGCAAAACTTGTTAGAAGAACGCGTACCTATCCGTGATATGCGCAGTATTGCCGAAACTTTGGCGGAATATGGCGTTAAGAGTCAAGATCCCGACATCTTGACCTCTGCAGTTCGCTCCTCATTAGGCCGATTAATTATTCATGAAATCAGTGGCATACAAAATGAGTTGCCGGTTATAACCCTGGATTACGAGCTGGAACAGTTATTGCATAAGTCTCTACAGACGGCGGGCGAAAATGGTGCCGGCATTGAACCAGGGTTAACAGAGCAAATGCACAAATCATTACAGGAAAGTACGCAAAAAATGGAAATGGAAGGACAAGCAGCCGTGTTGTTGGTGTCTTCTTATGTCCGCCCTTGGTTATCCAGATTCGTTCGTCATTCAATCTCCGGATTACATGTCCTAGCATACAACGAAATACCTGCTGATCGTCAGATCAAAGTGGTTTCAACTGTCGGGCGACGTACCTAATAAATGAGGCAGTACGATGAAAATTAAACGTTTTTTTGCGGCAGATATACGCCAAGCCATGCGCATGGTTAAAGAAGAGTTTGGCGTAGATGCCGTCATCATGTCGAATCGGTCTGTTGACGGTGGTATTGAAATTGTTGCCGCTCAAGATTTTGATGAGCAGTCGATTCATAACAACTTACAAGAACAGACTACTGGGCAACAACAGCCCTCGGAACATAACACTAAAAAAATTGTATTGCCTAATTTTGATGCGGCAAAAAAACGTCTACAACTATTGGAAAACCAGAATAAACAGTATGCGACTACTGCCGCGACTGAACAGCCAGTGCGGTCGAATCGGTTCCCTACCGATAACGACACTTCCGCCCTCCCCTTCGGCGGCGCTCAGGACAAGCATGGCAGTCGTCGAAATATTGACCAGTATGTGGGTTATGCGGAGAAAATGCAGTTACGCGGAAAACCGGAAATAACCCCGTCAAAAGTCAATGCGCATGCGTTCAATGAGGATCCGCTTAAGCACCTTAAAACCCAGGAAAAACAGGCCAGTTTATCCGATAAGCTGTTAATGGAAATGAGCCATGAGCTGAAATACTTAAGAACGGTCATGGACACTAAGCTAGCAAGTATCAGTTGGGCACAAAATTCACAAACTACTCCAATTAGGACTGATTTGCTGGAACGTTTAGCGAGTATGAGTATTTCAAAAAAACTGAGTGCTATGATTGCCGATCACTTTACTAACCACAGTGATCCTGAATTGGTTTTTACAAAAGCTCAGGAAATGTTGGTTAAAGTACTGCCCATAGCAGAAGATAATTTACTGGAAACGGGCGGTATTGTCGCTTTAGTCGGACCAACCGGCGTAGGCAAAACCACAACCATTGCCAAGCTGGCCGCTAAATTTATTTTAAAACATGGTTCAAGCCAGGTTGCCTTGATTACGACAGATAATTATCGTATCGGGGCTCATGAACAGCTTAATACCTATGGCCGCATCCTCGATGTGCCGGTTCGGGTAGCCTCCAGCGCAGAAGAGTTACGCAATCTTATTGGTAGTTTTGCAGATAAGCGCCTTATTCTGATTGATACCGCTGGCATGAGCCATCGCGATATGAAACTGGTTGAACAAATTAATACCCTGCAACAAAATAAGTTATCCATCCGGTCTTATCTGGTGATGTCTGCGGCGACGGAATACAAGGCAATGAATGCGATTATCAAGGCATTTTCGGTATTTGACCCGCAGGCGAGTATTTTAACTAAGCTTGATGAAGCGGTAACGATGGGTTCGGCGATTTCTTCGATAATAGAACATAACCTGCCGTTGTCTTTTATTACCGATGGTCAACAGGTGCCGGAAGATCTCCATAGCCCTCATGCTCGCTCTTTAATCCAGCACTGTGTCGCTGAGTTGAATGCAGAAAGCAACTTTAATAATAATGTTGATTATGAACCGTGGATGATGCAAGGCTATGCCTAATCAAGCTGATCAAGCAGGCGAAATAAGAGCAATGGATAAAATAAATCCTGTCCGGGTCATCGCAATAACCAGCGGCAAAGGTGGCGTAGGCAAAACAAATCTGTCGGTTAATATCGGTATAGCGCTGGCTCAAATGGGGCGGCGGGTGGCTGTACTGGATGCCGATATAGGACTGGCTAATGTTGATATTTTGTTAGGTATTTACCCAAAATTTAATCTTTCTCATGTGTTGTCAGGCGAGAAGACATTAGCTGAAATCATGCTGAATGGACCTTCAGGCTTAAGGGTGATTCCGGGCGCATCGGGTATTCAGAAAATGTCTGAACTTTCAACGCTTGAACAGGCCGCAGTCATTCGCGCGTTCAGTGAAATTGATCAGGACCTGGATGTACTGATTGTAGACACGGCGGCCGGAATATCGGCAAACGTGGTGAATTTTGCCAGAGCTTGCCAGGAAATTATCGTTATTGTCTGTGATGAACCGACATCGCTAACCGATGCCTATGCTTTTATTAAGTTGCTTAACCGAGACTATAATCTGTGCAATTTCCATGTGATCACCAATATGGTTAAAACAGTTCAACAAGGCGAGGCATTATTCCAGAAATTAACCCGCGTGACTGATCATTATCTGGATGTCAATTTGCAATTTTTAGGCGCAGTACCCTACGATGACTATTTGCGCAAAGCGGTTCGAAAGCAAACGCCGGTAGTCGTGGCATTTCCAGGAAGCAAGGCATCTATTGCAGCAAAAGAGATAGCCGTAAAGATTGATAACTGGCCGCTGAAAGCTCAGGCAGGTAGGTATATCGATTTTTTCATTGAAAGACTGATTCAGTACGACTCGCAAATGGACACCCCGTGAACGCCGTTGCAATGTATACATCGGTACGGGCGGCCGGTGCCGATGAGCGTATCCTGCAGCACGCGCCCTTAGTCAAACGCATTGCCTATCACTTATTAAACAGATTGCCTGATTCAGTCCAGGTTGACGATTTGATCCAGGCGGGGATGCTCGGCTTACTGGAAGCTATCAAGCATTATGATGCGGTGCAGGGAGCTAGTTTTGAGACTTATGCCGGTATTCGTATCAGGGGTTCCATGCTGGATGAAGTTCGCCGTTCTGACTGGACACCGCGCTCAGTGCATAAAAAATCTAGGATGGTTAGCGACGCCATACGAGCCATTGAAAATAAAACCGGCAGCGCGGCCAGAGATGCCGATATAGCCGAGTATTTAGGCATAGCTATTGATGAATATCATCATATTCTTCAGGATTCAAGCAGTTGTCGTGTGTTCAGTGTTGAAGAATTGGCGCAAGACGGCGACCATTATCTTGATGAGGTTTTGGATCAGGAAGAAGGGCTCGCAGACAACTTGAGTCGTGACGGTTTTCAGCGAGCATTGGCAAACGCCATTATGGGTTTGCCGGAACGTGAGCGGCTGGTTATATCGCTTTATTATGACGATGAACTCAATTTGCGTGAAATTGGCGAAGTTTTGAATATCAGCGAATCCAGAGTCAGTCAAATTAGTACGCAGGCGGTGTTGCGATTACGTGCGAGATTGTCTGAATGGACATGCGACTGAACGTTTTTAACCGCCTGTCCAACATTAAAAAAACGGATATTTCAAGTATCGCAGGTGTTTTGGTTGGTTTCGGCGCGCTCCTGTTGGCAATCATATTGGATGACGGCAACCTCAACGCATTTATAAATATACCTGCATTGATTATCGTGTTGGGGGGGACATGTGGAGCAACGCTATTGCAATTTTCGTCGACCATTATTATCAGGAGCATGAAAATGTTTTTGTGGGTGTTAATGCCGAAAAAAATGGATCTTTCGGAGCAGATTGACAAGGTGGTTTCTTGGAGCTATTTGGCACGCAAGGAAGGTTTATTAGGTCTTGAAAATGCGATATCTAATGAACAAGATCCGTTTATAAAAAAGGGCTTGCAGTTGCTGGTTGACGGAAGCAAAGTTGACGCCATCCGCGATATATTGGAAATGGATATAGATTCCAAGGAAAGCATGGGCTTGCAGGCAGCAGGATTGTACGAAACTATGGGTGCTTATGCACCGGCATTCGGTATTATCGGCTCGGTAACTGGCTTAATTCAGGTGATGCAAAATATGACTGACCCAGAGCTTTTAGGGCGGGGAATAGCGACGGCTTTTGTCACGACTATCTATGGCTTGATTTTCGCCAACCTTTTTTTTCTGCCGGTTGCCAACAAATTAAAAAACCAGGTTCTGGCATTGACTCAAGCCAAGGAAATGCTGGTAGAAGGTATTGTCTCTATTGCCGGCGGCGAAAACCCACTCAATATCAAGCTGAAACTGGACGGTTATCTGTATGACGATTATAAAGGTTAGACTATGGCAAGGCGTCGGAAAAGACCACTAGCGGAGACTACCCAGCATGACCGATGGCTGATTTCATATGCTGATTTCATCACCTTGTTATTTGCATTTTTTGTGGTCATGTATGCAATCTCTTCGGTTAATGAAGGCAAGTATAAGACACTGTCCGATTCATTGGGCGAAGCTTTTTCACGCGAAGAGCGACAGAGCTATAAGATTGACCCTATTCAGGTTGGCACTTTACCGACGCCTATCCAGCCTATCCCATTAGAAAATACCACGACAGTGGAAGTGGAAGTTGAAGTTGAAGTTGAAGTTGAAGTTGAAAAAAGACGGGAATTGAGCGAAGAAATACTAAAAGAAAGAGAGCAATTGAACCATGTGGCTGATCAATTGGAAGAAGCTCTGGGATCGTTTATTGATGCCAATCTGGTTTCAGTCAAACGAAATGACTACTGGATAACACTGGAAATGAATAGCGAATTGTTATTCTTAAGCGGTGAAGCCACCTTATCCCCAAAAGTTCAGCCCGTGCTAGAAAAGATTGCCGAAGTTGTTAATCCGCTGCCCAATGCGATTAATGTTGAAGGACATACTGATAATATACCTATTGGCACGCTAAAATTTCCGTCGAACTGGGATTTGTCATCTGCCCGGGCAACCCGTGTAGTACAAGCGTTTATTAAGGAGGGCATTAACCCAACCCGTTTGTCTGCAATCGGCTATGGGGAATTTCAGCCTATTGGCGACAATAAGATAGAAGAAGGCCGCTTTAAGAACAGGCGGGTCATTCTGGTGTTAATGTCGCAGGCTTTTTCACGTTATGGCGCTAATGATGAAGAACGTGCCAAATTGTTAAATCTGGTGCCGACAGCCGTTTCTGACGGCATGCCGATTAGTAAACCCTAGGTGACTCATAGGCGGCTAATATGTTAGAAATACCACCGCTATCCCCGGTTTATCCCGCCATAAAACCCGGAAAAATTAAAAAAGATGATCCCTTTCCAAGACAGCCGCAACGTAAGAAAAAGCAGGTATTGGAAGAGCAAGAGACTCAGCCCGTACAACATATCGATGAGATTGTGTAATGATTGACCCTTTTCTGATGACCATTATCATGGCGGTTGTCACAAGTGTGGTTATTGTTATTGTGCTTGTTTGGCTGGTACGCACTCATCTGAAACTCAAGCACGATTACCAGGTTCTTGCGGATGTCGTACAGGGCCATAACAATGATATTGCCGGTTTGTGTGCTGCCGCACTGGCAGCAGACGGGCGCAGGGACGCTACAGATGAACAGCTTAGTGTTTTATGCGCAAAAATTTCTGATTATCAGTATAACGAACCCTCTAGCCATCCTTACAGCCTGGTTATACAAAAAGTACGTAGCGGCGCGAGCGTGAATGAATTAATGCAAAACTCGGGTTTAAGCCAGGATGAAGCGGCTTTATTGATTCGTTTGCATGGGTCTGGGGTTTGAAGTCCAACGGTGGCTATTTTTGCCCATCCCCTAGGCTGTCGAAATAGTTCACGCTACCCAAGCTAGGTTCCCCCTGATTTTTAGCTATCAATAGCATCAAAAAATACCTGTCGTTTCTTGCGAACCGTGTAGGGGGCCTACCAGGAGCCTAAGTGCCATCTGCTGGTGGACACCTTGGGACTGATGTTGGTCATTGTGGTGACCGCCGCTTCGGTTTAGGATCGGGATCGGGATCGGGGCAAAACGGGGGGTTATCGCGGAAGATTACTGGACTGGGTCACCGAATGTAAGCGGTTCGTTTTGATATACATTAATAACGTACTGTCAATGTGTGTACATTTGTGCTATTTTAAAGGTAAAGGAGATATAATGATGATAAGCAAACGTACAGACAGAATAGATCTTAGAGTTCATCCAAATGCCAAAGAAGCGCTTCAGGCAGCCGCCACATTGAGGCATAAATCCGTCAGTGAGTTTATTTTGGATAGCGCATTGGGCGCTGCTGATGAGATTTTGGCAGATCGGCGATATTTTGGCTTGAATGCCGAACATTGGGCTGCTTTTCAAGCAGCCCTCGATGCGCCACTGCGTCCTTTACCAAGACTTAAAAAGCTGATGCAGGAACCGGGGATTTTTGATTGACTACAAAACAGGAAAACCGACCGCGTATAGAAAAACTTCAACGCTTGCATGACGTTGATGTCTTCGATTGTGGCCAGGGTAACCTGAACCAGTATTTGACGCGTTATGCCCTGATGAGCCAACGCGCAGACGGGGCGCAAAGCTATGTTGGGGTAAACGGAAAGGAAATCATGGGATACTACACACTTGCTGTGGGTCATGTTGCTTATGAAGATGCACCTGAACGATTGACTAAAGGGTTATCTCGTAATTCCGTTCCTGTCATGTTATTGGCACGACTTGCAGTTGACCTTAGTTGGCAGCGCAAAGGCGTTGGAGCCGGTCTATTGCGGGATGCCATGCAGCGTACCGTACAGGTTGCCGACATTGCAGGCCTTCGTGCCTTTCTAGTTCATGCCAAGGACGATAGAGCCAAAGCCTTTTATGAGCATTTAGATTTTATACCTTCACTAACTGATCCTTACCACTTGTTCATTCTGCTCAAGGACATTCGAAAAATAATGAATGAGTGAGTGATCGTTATTTGTCCAAAAAACCTGATTTAATGGTCATAGCATCTCCTCTGAGAACCGCAAAAACATAAAAGCGTATTGGGGTTAATTAACCCAAAGAAGGGTTTGTCCAGACACTCCATTGGAACCCTTGGTATCAATGGCTTGTAGCCGAAATATCAATTTCAAAATCGCCAATTAGTTTTTTTATAACTTGTTGACATCCACCCCCTCCTAAAGGACGGGGATTCCTTAGTACAGCCGTCCATGCCCGAACGGGAGAAAGATGCTATTCCTCTTATTTCACACTGTCCCCGTATCACTACTAGACAGCAGGAGTTAGGCAGCTACAGCCCAACCAACAGGAAAATTATACATGACTACGGAGATAAATCAAAAGCACCCTTACATCCCCCACCTGAAGGAGAAGGGGCTTTACGGGCTTCTCTGGTAAAATTCATACTTGCCAATGAAGTTAATAGGCTACCCTGCAACAGGCGAAAAACGCAGTATTTCTTCGACCTTGTCTGTGTCTACGGTTCGATAATGATGATGAAGCGCCGACAAAATGGTCGCATTATAGGAAATCACCGGATTGGCAATGAGTCGGATGGATTCGGCATTAATATCGAGTTCAATTTTAGGCTTTCCATTGAGCATTCTGCCGCCGCTGACTTTGGCAATGGTGGCGCTTAACGGGTGATACGATTCGGAAAATCCATCTTAAGCCTTATTCCCCAGGTCGTTTTCCGCTCAACATATAGGCAAATGCAATCACTTCGGCGATAGCCAGGTACAATTCTCGGGGTATTTCATCCCCTAAAGAAATTTTCGACAACACATTGACCAACACGACATCGGTATGTAGCGGAATGTTATGCTCTTTGGCCAGATCAATGATTTGTTCCGCAGTCTGTCCCCTACCTTTGGCTGTTACACGCGGTGCGTTATTGCCATCGTAACTTAATGCAACGGCAATATCGGGTGGATTGATAACTTTCTTCATGCACGCGCATCCAGCAGCGTGGGCAGCAATAAAGAGCCTGATGATTCAGCATTGACCGGTGTACCTTCTAGCGCATTAAGTTGACCAACGACCAACCCTGCCTGCGTATAACCGGTGGAAAGCTGATCAAGATGATCCCTCGCCAGGGTTATAGTGGTCTGCTGGTCGCTCCATAAATAGGTATCTATTACATCGTTAACCAGATTAATTCGTGCATGTAATGTGCCCAATCCGGGCGGATTAAGTTCTAGCACGACAGACCAATTAGCCTGATCACTGGTTTTATTGGCCCTGCTTTCACGGTTAATTTTCAATTTGACGGAATCGGTATGATGATCATCGATAAATGGGATTTCAATCCGCCAAACGTTTTGCTTGCCATCATTTTGAGGCAGTGATGCCAATTGATCGAGTACAATCCGAGCAATCGCACCTTCCGTTTTGTTCAATAGTACTTCATTCATAACTCCGGAAAGACCGTCGAGTAATATTTTGGCGGGTGATAAATCAGCCGCCTGACCTGCCGCTGGATGTATTGTTTCAGCACTAGACAAGGTGCTCTGATTACCCTGAATTTTTTGCAAAACATCCGCCAAGGTCAGTAGATGCCCTTTCAAATCACCTTGCAAGGTTAACGGCAGATTGGCCAGCTTTGCTTCCAAAAAAACACCTGAATTGCTGATGCCTCGTTTAAGTCCTTCGACAGACATTAATTCATCTTTAGACGATAACGCACCCAGTGCACTTTGAATCATGGTGCTTACGGCGTCTGATTTACCAGCCGTCGAGGTCGCGAGTTGCCGTAACAACACGGAAAAATCAGTCAGACTTTGCTGTTTAGGCAAAAAGTGTCGTAAAGCCTGGATAACCGCGGCCTGTTCTGGTTGCACGACCCGCTCCGGTACAATGATTTTAAATTCAGGTACACTGCCCGCCTTAACAACTTCCAGCTTTAGTATTTGTCCCAGCTCAAGCACATTCTGGGTTTGTGCGCGTACTGACAGGCCGCCTGATAATTTCAGGATAAAGCTGTTTTCAGCCAGTTTTTCTTCCACCACCGCATTAAGAAAATATCCCTGCTTTAACTGCGACAAAAACCCGGATAGACGCTTAAGGTCGAAAGAGTTAACAAGCAGCCCTGAAGTTTTTTGTATTTCCATTAAAATCGACTCAGAGCAGGTTAGTAAGGAACGTGCAGGAAATAACTTGAGCATTTACATTATCGTAGGAGCGACGTTGTTACGGCATTTATAATCTGGGGCGCTTGTTTCAGCTAGATGTTGAGGGACGCCGCCTGTGGATCAGCGCACACTAGATATTGTGGTGACCAAGGGAAATCAGGAAGAACCAAAATTATACCAAAATCAGGGTGTTGGTAAACGGATCACTTTGAGTGGTGCCATCCGGTCCGTAGGTACTCAAACTGTGCGGTTTGCCTTTTAAAATATGCAGAGAACGCTTGGTATGGTAGGCCAAAAGTTCGATGCTGGCGCCATTTTGTTCATTTAGGGTTCTGCACTCGGAACAGATAAACTGAATTTGCGCCCAATTGTTTATTGATTCAGCAGTTGGTAATCCTGCAGCTTCCGCTCGTTGAAAATAGTCCTTAATCCCTTCCTGATTATTAGGCAGCTTTTCGGTTGCCAAAATCTGACCACATTGCATGTTGAATTGTTCCAGTTGCATAACCAGCTGCTTTTTATTGGCGGCGATATGATTAATCAATTCAGTATGCTGCGGTTTCTTTAGGGTATCGGCTTCCTGGGTAAGTTGCTGATAAAGCTGCCCCGTTAAATCCAGAGCATTAAGGATTAGTTTTTCTATGATTGGCCAGGTTTTTTCTATCATTGTCATCAAAACACCTTACTGGTCTGAAACCTCCCCTTTCAGAGGATTGTCAATATTTGACAATCTTGCACTCGCGGGGCTATCCTTTTTGGCAACCCCTTCGTTCATGGAGGGACTAATCCGCCTGTCGCTATCCGTAGGTGATATTTCACCCATCGGATGCAGTTGGGTGCGGATTTAAACTTGAGGCATTAACTTTTCATACTGAATCATTTTTTCGGCAATTCTTTCGGCATTAACCTGGTAACTCCCGTCAGCAAGAGCTTTCTTGACTGCGGCAACTCGACCAGCATCAACGCTAGTAACAGAGGAGGATTCAAAGGCCTTTTTTATTCCTTGCGCCATGGCAGTAATTGCAATGCTGTCATTTCTTTCGGCGCTTTTAACAGACGCCTTTTTTTCGCCATCAATTTCAGCTTTTGGGGTTGTTTTAATGGTGAGCTGATTGTGCTTTCTGCCTGTTATTGATTCGATAGTCATGCCAAATTCCTTAGTATTCTTTATATCTGTAACTGTTATCGACAGTGCAGCGAAAAACTTTAACAGAATACACACGATACACAGAAATATTGTAACCGTTCACCTACCCTTTTCATAAAAATCATGGAATGATTCCAAATTGAACAAACCGCATTAGCGCAAACCATCTTTGGTATATTTCCGTTCCTGATTAGAAACCTTCTTCAGCTGGATGCTCCGCAGCCTTCAATTTACGGATTTCCACTTAAACTGGGACAGATAACATCCCTTTGAGGGATGTTATCTGTCAGTTCCCCCGTTTAAGTATGAATTCCTGCCGAAATGACAGCCATTTTGGCGCTGGCTGAAACATCTTGCTAATCAGGTTTCCGTTTATCATTACTGAGCAAGACCAGGATATGTCACACCTGTTCATGGATCTTCCTGATTAGAAACCTTCTTCAGCTGGATGCTCCGCAGCCTTAAATTTACGGATTTCCACTTAATCCGGGACAGATAAGGGGTGTGAAGTCCAACGGTACGAAAAGTTGCGCTAGCGTCTATCATAATTCATTTTTGATAATTTAAAGGCCTTAGCTTACCTTTGGAAATGAGTTCAGTTAATATAAAAGAGTAGTGCCCTAACACGTTGATGTGTGAGTGCTGTAGAGGTGATAGTCTGGCTATATCTTCTTCCTTCATAGGAATACCCTTCTCTCGCATATGATTTAATGCCGCTTCCATGTATAGGGTATTCCAAAGCACAACGGCATTGGTAACAAGCCCCAGAGCGCCGAGTTGATCTTCCTGTCCTTCACGGTATCGTTTACGAATTTCACCGCGCTGACCATGACAAATAATACGCGCAACGGCATGTCGTCCTTCACCACGATTGAGTTGTGTCAAAATTCGGCGGCGGTATTCCTTATTATCTATATAATTCAGCAGATAGATGGTTTTATTGATACGCCCTACTTCGATGATAGCCTTGGCTAAGCTTGAAGGCCGTTCGCTTTTGAGCAGTGAGCGAATCAGTTCTGACGCTTGTATGGTTCCCAGTTTAAGTGAGCCTGCAATCCGTAACATGTCATCCCAATGTTGCGTAATTCGATTCATTTTCACACAACTACGCGCTAGTTCATCAAGAGCGCCATAATTGGCATCCATGTCAATACGCCAAAAAACGGATTCGCCGGCATCTGCTAAACGAGGTGAAAACTGGTAGCCAAGTAGCCAGAATAAACCAAAGATCATATCGCTAGACCCGGCAGTATCGGTCATTATTTCAGTAGGATTTAAACTGGTTTGTTGTTCCAATAAGCCTTCCAAAACAAATATTGAATCTCTCAGTGTCCCTGGGACAACAATGCCATGAAAGCCTGAAAACTGGTCGGATATGAAATTGTACCAAGTGATGCCCTTATCCGCGTTAAAGTACTTTTTATTGGGCCCGGAATTTATAGTTCGAACAGGGGTTACAAAACGCAATCCGTCTGCCGACGCTACTTCTCCGCCGCCCCAAGCCTGTGCTAAAGGGATCTTTGTCTGATAATTAACCAATCGACTATTCGCACAAGTTTGCGTTTCTGAACGCATATAATTTTGTTTTACCCAGTTCAGTCGGTGACGCGTCAAGGCTGGAATGTTGTGTTTAATAAGCGGTTCAAAGCCAATATTGCAGGCTTCAGCTAAAAGTACCGCACAGATACTGGTGTCTAAATCGTCAGCACGCGCATTAGACTCACTAACATGGGTGAATTCATCGGCAAAACCAGTATGTGCGTGGATTTCCAAAAGCAGTTCAGTCAGATCAATAGGTGGAAGAAAATTGCTAACCTGATGGCGCAACTGAATGAGGCTGTCCGGTTCATTCAATTTATCAAGATTAGAAATAGTCAGCGTTGGGACGTTATCAATGGTCTCAATCCGTACCGCATCATTTTGAGCAAAATTAGCTTCAGCTTGTTTATAGGCACTATCGAGACATGTTGTCAGATTTTTTGTAGCCTCATCGACTGCGAGGGAATGACCAAGAGCTCGGCAAATTTGATGTTTATTGGCTTCCCAACTTTCGCCTTTCAGAAGCTTTGCTCTGGGGTCACCCCATCGATCACTGGCTTCAACATAAATATCACGACGTCGCAGACTATCCTGTAATCTATCTAATACGCAAAGCGTATAAGCGCGTTTATTCACCTGACCATCCTGATCAAGGACCAAGCGATGCCATGATTGGGTAACCATATCAAGAGGCACATCTTCAAGTTTTTGTTTCCGTTTTCCCTCCAAGTCACGTAAATAATCGAGTGCTTCAAGCATGGCTGTTCCGGCAGAAGCTGCTTTGAAGGGGGTGTAAATAAATCCGTGTAACCGCTTATTTTCATAGTTGTACAATACGACAATAAAAGGATAGAAAATGAGCAGCATGATTAATAACCCCCAATTAATTTTGGCCATGCAGGAACTAGGGCGAGGAATGAAGTCCCCTGGTGACTTGGCACAACTAAGCCGAGAGCTATTAAAAATAACGATTGAAGCCTCGCTGAACGCGGAAATGGATGCCCATTTAGGCTACGACAAGTATGCGCCAGAAGGTTACAACAGCGGCAATAGCAGAAATGGCTACAATCGCAAAACCCTAAAGGGCGATCACGGCACGATTGAAATTGAAACGCCGCGTGATCGTAATGGCAACTTTGAACCTTTGTTTGTTGCGAAAAATCAAACACGCCTGACAAAATTTGACGATCAAATCCTGACGCTTTACTCCAAAGGCATGACAACGCGAGATATTGTCGATACGTTTGCCGAGCTGTACGGTGCCGACATTTCGCCTGCCCTAATCTCTCAAGTGACTAATTCGGTGCTGGAGAAGGTCATTGAATGGCAGACGCGACCGCTGGACTCGGTGTACCCCATTCTCTATCTGGACTGTATTGTCGTCAAAATACGCCAGGACAAGCGTGTCATCAACAAGGCGG
>JBCKWP010000002.1:0-37326 GCA_038922455.1 Methylobacter sp.
TATGTGGCTCGCCCCTGTGTTGCCGAACGCAAATCAGTTGCATAACCAAACATTTCCGCCAATGGCACTTCGCAGCTAAGTGTTTTTCCTGATGGAGTATCCTCCATGCCTTGAATTATTCCCCGCCGCCTATTGATATCACCCACAACGTCACCCATATACTCTTCAGGCGTGGTAATTTCAACTTTCATTATCGGCTCGAGTAAGACCGGACTTGCTTTCCTTGCCCCTTCCCTGAAACACATCGCCCCTGCGATCTTGAAAGCTATTTCGTTCGAATCCACATCGTGATACGACCCATCAAATAAAGATACTTTCACATCCAATACAGGATAGCCAGCTAGGATACCACTCTTCAGCTGCTCTTGGATACCTTTATCTACAGCGGGTATAAATTCTTTTGGAACAACTCCACCAACAATCTCATTGACGAACTCATACCCTGCACCCATTTCTTGCGGCTCAATGCGCAACCAGACATGTCCGTACTGACCACGTCCACCAGACTGCCTTATAAACTTACTCTCTTGCTCTACGGTCTTTCGAATGGTTTCTCTGTATGCAACCTGCGGCGCGCCAACATTAGCTTCAACGTTAAACTCCCGCTTCATTCGATCAACAATAATCTCAAGATGCAACTCACCCATTCCTGAGATAATTATTTGCCCTGATTCTTCATCAGTATGCACTCTAAAAGAAGGGTCTTCTTGAGCCAATTTACCCAATGCCACACCCATCTTTTCTTCATCGGCTTTTGTTCTCGGCTCCACCGCAACAGAAATCACTGGATCAGGGAAATCCATACGCTCGAGCATTATAATGTCATGAAAATCACAGAGCGTGTCGCCCGTCGTCACATCCTTGAGACCAATGGCCGCCGCTATATCTCCAGCGAAAACCTCTTTTACTTCTTCGCGGCTATTAGCATGCATCTGCACTATACGACCAATACGCTCTTTTTTCTTCTTTACCGGATTATAGATACTATCCCCGGAATTAAGCACACCCGAATAAACTCTAAAAAATGTCAAGGTTCCCACAAAGGGATCCGTTGCAATTTTAAATGCCAATGCTGAAAAAGGCGCATCATCATTAGCAGGTCGCACTACCTCAGTCACATCATCTTCAAGATGACCTTTTATAGCCCCAACATCAGTCGGAGCCGGCAGATATTCAATAACCGCATCCAACATAGCCTGAACACCTTTGTTTTTAAAGGCAGAACCACAAAATGCCGGAACAATTTGATTCGCTATCGTCCGATAACGAATCCCAAACCTAATCTCTTCATCCGATAGACACCCTTCTTCAAGGTATTTATCTAATAACTCTTCGCTTCCCTCGGCAGCCGCCTCAACCATATGCTCTCGCCACTCTTCGCAGAGCGTCAACATACCAGCCGGAATCTCCTTTTCCTTAAAGGTCATGCCCATATTGGCTTCATCCCAATAGATGGCTTTCATTTTAATGAGGTCGACAACACCCACAAAACTATCCTCAGCGCCAATCGGTAACTGCATAGGCACCGCTTTACTTCCTAAGCGACCTGTAATTTGCTCGATGACTCGTAAAAAATCGGCACCGGTGCGATCCATCTTATTCACAAACACTAATCGCGGCACACAATACTTATCTGCCTGACGCCACACTGTTTCAGATTGAGGCTCAACACCACCAACAGCACAGAAAACCGCACACGCACCATCCAAGACGCGCAATGAACGCTCAACCTCTATAGTAAAGTCAACATGACCGGGCGTATCTATAATATTTATACGATGCTGTGGGAATTGACCCTCCATTCCACTCCAAAAACAGGTCGTCGTAGCCGAGGTAATGGTAATTCCCCGCTCCTGTTCCTGCACCATCCAATCCATGGTTGCAGCGCCATCGTGCACCTCACCTATCTTGTGAGATACCCCTGTATAGTAGAGTATGCGCTCTGTCGTCGTAGTTTTACCTGCATCAATATGAGCCATGATGCCAATATTTCGATAAAACCCTATGGGAGTTTTACGCGCCACAGCTATACTGCTTTAACTTTTTGATTACCAGCGATAATGGGAGAAAGCCTTGTTTGCTTCCGCCATTCTATGGGTATCTTCACGCTTTTTAGCAGCAGACCCTCTGCTTTCGAAAGCATCCATCAACTCACCGGCCAACTTAGCAGGCATACTTCTTTCATTTCTTTTACGTGAAGCATCAATCAACCAACGCATCGCCAAAGCCATACGCCTTGAAGGACGCACCTCAACAGGCACCTGATATGTCGCTCCACCCACACGGCGAGACTTAACCTCAACCCTCGGCTGAACATTTTCCAACGCTTTTGACAAGACTTCCAGCGGTTCAGCATGACCCTTGCTCTCAATCACATCCAAGGCACCGTAGACAATCCCTTCCGCGATAGATTTTTTACCACTTTCCATAATCATATTCATGAACTTGGTCAACATTATGCTGCCAAACCTTGGATCTGGAATGATTTCTCTTTTTGTAGCAACTCTTCTTCTAGACATTTATATCACCAACCTACGTTTAGCCTTTAGGCCGTTTTGTTCCATATTTAGAGCGACCACACTTTCTGTTAGCCACACCTGAAGCATCCAAGGCACCACGAACAACGTGATATCTCACACCAGGCAAATCCTTGACTCGACCACCCCTGATCAAAACCACGGAATGCTCCTGAAGATTATGCCCTTCACCACCAATGTAACTACTGACTTCAGCCCCATTGGTCAACCTAACCCTAGCTACTTTTCGTAACGCCGAGTTTGGCTTTTTAGGCGTTGTGGTATAAACGCGAGTACACACACCTCTGCGCTGAGGACAAGCCTCCAATGCAGGAACATTGCTTTTTTCTATTTTTCTAGCACGAGGCTTACGAACCAATTGGTTAATCGTGGCCATAACTTTGTTTACTCCGATATACAATTTTAACTGTCAGATAATAAATTAATCGCCACACATAAAGCGCAACGATTAATTGCAATTCGACCAGACTCAAGCACGTTAGCTCATTTGAGCAGGGTATATTACTTTCTAATACCCTGTAGGTCAAGATTAATTTAGAAACGAGCTATCTAATGCATTTCTAAATATTTAAAGCCTGCTTAAGGGCCTCTTCTACATCTCCAGCATCTACAGCCAAAGGCATCTCACTTTCCACTATTTCATGCTGAACGGATCTGTTTTTCCTGTTTTCATGATAAGCCAAGCCCGTTCCCGCCGGAATTAAACGACCGACAATAACGTTCTCTTTCAGTCCTTTTAAGCCATCACTTAACCCACGCACGGCCGCATCAGTCAACACGCGCGTTGTTTCCTGGAATGACGCCGCCGAGATAAATGACTCTGTCGCCAATGATGCCTTGGTAATCCCTAGCAATACAGAGTTATAACTTGCTGGAATTTTTCCTTCAACCTCCATCTTGTCATTTACCTCTCTCATGGCGGCACGCTCAACTTGATCGCCCTTCACAAACTCCGTATCACCCGATGCAGTAATTTCTACTTTTCTGAGCATTTGACGAATGATAGCCTCAATGTGTTTATCATTTATTTTCACACCCTGTAAACGATAAACATCTTGAATCTCCTTAACCAGATAGTTTGCTAACTCTTCAATTCCTCTTAATCTAAGAATATCATGCGGTGTCAACTCGCCTTCTGCTATCGTTTCTCCCTTTTCTACATACTCGCCTTCAAAAACGGTAATATGCCGCCATTTCGGTATCAGTGTTTCAATCTGCTCACCCGCAGGATCCGTGATTATGACCCGCTGCTTACCTTTTGTTTCCTTACCGAAGGATATGGTTCCGCTGGTCTCTGCTAGAATTGCCGGGTCTTTTGTTTTTCGCGCTTCAAATAAATCTGCAACACGCGGCAAACCACCGGTAATATCTCTGGTTTTACTAGACTCTTGCGGAATCCTCGCCAAAACATCACCGACCTTGACTTCCCCGCCGTCTTTGATTCCGGCAATAGCTCCGGCAGGCAAGAAATATTGCGCTGGTATTTCAGTCCCAGGCAAATAAATTGCACCACCGTCACTATCAAAAAGCCTTACCATAGGTCGCAATTCCTTGCCCGCACTTCCCCTTTGTTTGGGATCGGTAACAACCAATGAACTCAAGCCGGTTACCTCATCAGATTGCTTTTGTACGGTGACGCCATCGACAAAATCAATTAACTCGACAATACCATCAACCTCAGTGATAACCGGATGCGTATGAGGATCCCAGGTAACAATTATATCGCCGGCATTTATCCGCGAACCTTCCTGCACAGAAAGTACCGCACCATAAGGAATTTTATAACGCTCCTTTTCCCGACCATAATCATCAACCACGCCAACTTCGCCTGATCTTGAAACAGCAACCAAGTTACCTTCACGATTAGCTACCGATTTCAGATTATTAAGCCTTACTGTACCCGCAGATTTAACCTGAACATTATTAATTGTAGCCGATCTAGATGCCGCACCACCAATATGGAACGTACGCATAGTCAACTGCGTGCCCGGTTCGCCGATCGATTGCGCAGCAATAACACCTACTGCTTCACCAATATTCACCAAATGACCGCGACCCAAGTCACGCCCATAACACGCGACACAAACACCATGTCTATTTTCACAAGTAATGATAGACCGAACCAAAACCTGATCAATACTATGTTCTTCAAGAACGGACACCCAATGCTCATCTAATAATGTGCCTTTAGGTACAACGATTATATCTCCCGCCGGATCCATGATGTCATTGACGGCAACCCGACCCAACACTCGTTCCGATAAAGGCTCAACAACATCCCCCCCTTCAATAATCGGAGTCATGATCAAGCCGTTATTCGTACCGCAATCATCGCCGTTAATGACCAGATCCTGCGCAACATCAACCAACCTACGCGTCAAGTATCCTGAGTTTGCGGTTTTCAGCGCGGTATCCGCCAAACCTTTACGGGCGCCATGTGTAGAAATAAAGTACTGTAATACGTCCAAGCCTTCTCTAAAGTTAGCGGTAATAGGCGTTTCAATAATGGAGCCGTCCGGCTTAGCCATCAGACCCCGCATACCGGCCAACTGACGAATCTGTGCCGCAGAACCCCGCGCTCCAGACTCGGCCATCATAAAGATAGAATTAAACGATTTTTGTTTGACCGTATTGCCGTTGGCGTCAATAACCGATTCTTCACCGAGTCCGTCCATCATGACCTTGGCGATTTGATCATTGGCATGCGACCAAATATCGACAACCTTGTTGTATCGTTCGCCGTCAGTAACCAATCCGGAAGCATATTGACGTTGAATTTCGTTAACTTCAGCATCAGCAGCCTTAATAATATCGACTTTTTTAGCCGGAATTACCATATCTTCGATACCGAACGAAATTCCTGAAATCGTTGCATACTTAAAACCCAGATACATCAACTGATCGGCCAGTATGACGGTATCTTTGTTACCCAAATAGCGGTAACAGTAATTTATTAAACGCGAAATGTTCTTCTTAGTCATATCGCAGTTAACCAGCTCATAGGGCATACGATCAGGAACCACTTCCCAGATCAGTGCGCGGCCTACAGTCGTTTCTACGCGATGGGTTTTATCTTCAGTCTCGCCGCTTTCATTGACCACTTTTTCCGTGATGCGCACTTGAATCTTAGATTGCAATTCGACCGTTTTAGTTAACAGCGCCTTATGAATTTCGCTGACACTGACAAATATACTGCCATCGCCTTTTGCATTGATTTTTTCACGGCTAATGTAGTAAAGCCCCAATACCACGTCTTGAGACGGGTTGATGACGGGCTCGCCGTTTGCTGGAGACAAGATGTTATTTGTCGCCATCATCAATATTCTGGCTTCCAGTTGCGCTTCAATCGACAACGGAATATGTACGGCCATCTGGTCGCCGTCAAAGTCGGCGTTAAATGCGCTACAAACCAACGGATGCAACTGGATCGCTTTGCCTTCGATCAGCGTAGGCTCGAATGCTTGAATACCCAATCTATGTAAAGTAGGCGCGCGATTTAACAAGATGGGATGTTCGCGGATAACTTCTTCAAGTATATCCCAGACCTCCGCGCCCTCTCTTTCAACCATCTTCTTCGCAGCTTTGATGGTTGTGGCTAGGCCGCGAAATTGCAGCTTACTGAATATAAAGGGCTTGAATAACTCCAATGCCATTTTCTTCGGAAGTCCACATTGATGCAGCTTTAACGTTGGCCCTACAACAATGACCGATCGCCCCGAGTAATCAACGCGCTTACCTAACAGGTTTTGTCTAAACCGTCCTTGTTTACCTTTAATCATGTCCGCCAATGATTTAAGCGGCCTTCTATTGGTGCCGGTAATCGCACGACCACGACGACCGTTATCCAGTAACGCATCAACAGATTCCTGCAACATGCGTTTTTCGTTACGAACGATAATGTCTGGCGCATTCAGATCCAACAAGCGATTTAGTCGATTGTTTCTATTGATAACCCGGCGATACAAATCATTCAAATCTGAAGTCGCAAATCGACCGCCATCCAGGGGCACCAGTGGACGCAATTCCGGCGGCAATACCGGCAATACTTTCAAGATCATCCATTCAGGGCGATTTTTTGAACTCAGCAACGCATCCATCACTTTCAGACGTTTTGAGTACTTCTTGATCTTGGTTTCCGAATTAGTCGAGTTTATTTCTTCGCGCAGAATCTCAACTTGCTCTTTTAAATCAATCGATTTAAGCAAGTCATAAATCGCCTCGGCACCCATTTTTGCAACAAAATCATCCCCATGTAATTCAACTGCATCCAGATAATCATCATCGGTAAGCAGCTGACCTTTATCTAAAGGCGTCATGCCTGGATCTAAAACGACGAAGGATTCGAAATACAACACGCGCTCGATTTCGCGTAGCGTCATATCCAATAATAACGCTATTCTGGAAGGCAGTGATTTTAAAAACCAAATATGCGCAACAGGACTGGCTAAATCAATATGCCCCATTCTTTCACGACGAACTTTGGACAAGGTAACTTCAACACCGCATTTTTCGCAAATGACGCCGCGATGCTTCAGCCTTTTATATTTACCGCAAAGACACTCGTAATCGCTGACCGGGCCGAAAATCTTCGCGCAAAACAAACCGTCACGCTCAGGCTTAAAGGTACGATAGTTAATCGTTTCCGGTTTTTTTACTTCGCCATACGACCAGGAACGGATCATATCAGGCGATGCCAAACCAATGCTGATTCCGTCAAAATCATCGGCACGACCTTGACGCTTTAAGAAGTTCATTAAATCTTTCAAGAGCTTATCCTCTTTAAATACTACAGGCTGTAGGTTGGGTAAGGGCGTTTTTGACCCTTACCCAACGGGTTCGTTATTGGTTTTTCGGGTTATGCTAAACCTGATCTACACACCTAATCCCGCTGCAATTCTATATTGACAGCCAATGAGCGGATTTCTTTAAGTAAAACATTAAATGATTCCGGCATGCCGGCTTCCATTTTATGATCGCCATCGACAATATTTTTGTACATACGAGTTCTACCGGTCACGTCGTCAGATTTAACTGTCAACATTTCCTGCAAGGTATAGGCAGCCCCATAAGCTTCAAGCGCCCAGACCTCCATTTCCCCAAAACGCTGGCCGCCGAATTGCGCTTTACCGCCTAATGGCTGCTGGGTAACCAAGCTGTAAGGTCCTGTTGACCGCGCATGCATCTTGTCATCGACCAAATGGTTCAATTTCAGCATATACATATAACCGACGGTGACTTCGCGCTCAAACGGTTCGCCTGTCAAGCCGTCATAAAGCGTAACCTGCCCATGTTCCGGCAAATCTGCCAACCTCAACATGGTGCGAATTTCATCCTCGCTGGCACCGTCGAATACAGGCGATGCCATAGGCACACCACCAACAAGGTTTCCCGCCATTTCCAGAATTTCCTGATCGGAAAATGAAGCTAAATCTTCTTTACGACCACTGCTGTTGTAGATTTTATCCAGATAATCCCTGATCGCTGTTACTTTGGCTTTTTCTTTATCATATTGAGCTTCCAGCATCTTACCTATCTTGATACCCAAGCCTTTTGCCGCCCAGCCTAGATGCGTTTCGAGCACCTGCCCAACGTTCATCCGCGATGGCACGCCTAATGGGTTCAAGACTATATCGATCGGATTACCGTCAGCGGTATAAGGCATATCTTCAATCGGTCTAATCATCGAAATAACACCTTTATTTCCATGACGTCCGGCCATTTTATCGCCCGGCTGTATGCGCTTTTTAATCGCCAGATACACCTTGACCATTTTCAAAACGCCCGGCGCTAAATCATCACCCATAGTGATTTTTTTACGCTTGACTTCAAATTTCTCGTCAAAGTCTTTTCTTTGCTGCTCCACTTGAGCGACTACCGTTTCCAGCTGAACATTAATATCTTCATCCTTCATACGGATTTTCAGCCACTCTGAATGCTTCAAGCCATTAAGATAAGCTTGCGTTATTTCAGTTCCCGCTTTTAATTGACCAGAGCCCGATTGAGCAACCTTTCCAATCAGCAGCCTGGCAACACGGGCAAAAATATCTTCTTCAAGAATTTTAAGCTGGTCATCAAGATCTTTTCGGTAGCGCTTGATTTCTTCCTGCTCAATATCAAGAGCCCGCTTGTCTTTCTTTACTCCATCACGGGTAAATACTTTAACATCGATAACCGTACCTTCAATACTTCCAGGTACCCGTAATGAGGTATCTTTGACGTCGGCCGCTTTCTCACCGAAGATCGCACGTAATAACTTTTCTTCCGGCGTTAACTGGGTTTCACCTTTTGGCGTTACCTTTCCGACCAGAATGTCACCGCCTTTAACTTCGGCACCGACATAAACAATCCCGGACTCATCGAGTTTGGACAAAGCTTCTTCGCTGACATTAGGAATATCCGCAGTAATTTCTTCCGGGCTATGCTTAGTATCGCGAGCTACGCAGGTTTTCTCTTCGATATGTATCGTAGTGAAACGGTCTTCTTTAACGACGCGCTCTGAAACCAGAATCGAATCCTCATAGTTGTATCCATTCCAAGGCATAAACGCGACTAGCATGTTTTGCCCTAATGCCAATTCACCCATATCGGTGGACGGGCCGTCGGCCATAATATCGCCGGCGCTAACGATGTCGCCCGGCTTTACCAATGGTTTTTGATTGATACAGGTATTCTGATTCGAGCGTGTATATTTAATCAGGTTGTAAATATCAACACCCGGTGTACCCGTTTCGGTTTCGGTATCATTTACGCGCACTACGATCCTAGCCGCATCAACAGCTTCAATCTTACCGCCACGCACTGCAACCACGGTTACGCCCGAGTCTTTAGCAACCGTTCTTTCCATGCCCGTACCGACCAATGGCTTTTCAGCTCTCAGCGTTGGAACGGCTTGGCGTTGCATGTTTGAACCCATCAACGCCCGGTTAGCATCATCATGTTCCAGGAACGGAATAATGGAAGCCGCTACAGATACAATCTGCTTTGACGACACATCCATATATTGCACGGTGTCAGACATCGCCAACGTAAATTCGTCTTTATGCCGACATGACACCAATCCATCAACCAGCTTTCCGCTTGCATCCACGGCCACACTGGCCTGCGCAATAACGAACTCACCTTCTTCGATAGCTGACAAATAATCGACATGATCGGTTACCTTGCCATCGACTACTTTTCTATAAGGCGTTTCCAAGAAACCGTAATGATTAGTACGCGCATAAACCGATAATGAGTTTATCAAGCCAATATTGGGACCTTCAGGTGTCTCAATAGGACACACGCGACCATAATGCGTCGCATGAACGTCTCGAACTTCAAAGCCCGCACGCTCTCTGGCTAAACCGCCCGGCCCCAAAGCCGATACACGGCGTTTATGAGTCACTTGGGATAATGGATTATTTTGATCCATAAACTGTGACAGCTGACTGGAGCCAAAAAACTCTTTTACCGCAGCAGAAACTGGTTTTGCATTAATAATTTCTTGCGGCATCAAACCTTCTGAATCCGCCAGCGTTAGTCGTTCTTTAACAGCTCTTTCAACTCGAACCAAACCAACGCGGAACTGATTCTCAATCATTTCACCAACCGAGCGTACGCGTCTGTTGCCTAAATGATCAATATCGTCAACATTACCGTTGCCGTTACGAATATTTATTAATTCTTTAAGTACATCGATGATGTCGTCTTTAGTTAAGGTACCCGAACCTGTGGTTTCTTGACGACCTAGGCGACGATTAAACTTCATCCGCCCAACGGTAGACAAATCATATCGCTCATTAGTAAAAAACAGGTTCTGAAACAGGTTCTCAGCCGAATCTTTTGTCGGCGGCTCGCCAGGACGCATCATCCGGTATATTTCGACCAATGCTTCAAGACTATTGGATGTCGTATCCAGCCTCATCGCATTAGACATATACGGACCCTTGTCCAAATCATTGACAAAGAGAGTGTCAAGATCGGTAATACCGCTTTCAATACATCGATCTATAATAGCTATAGTCAGCTCGTCGTTGACATTAGCAATCAATTCGCCTGTAGATCGGTCAACCAAGTTATGCCCTAATATCTTACCAACCAGGTATTCCTTAGGCACTTCCACTTCGGTTAATCCGGATTTGATCATTTCACGGATATGCTTAGCCGTAATCCGACGCCCCTCTTCAACTAAGACTTCACCCTTCTTGCTCTTAATATCGAATACTGCAATTTCGCCACGCATACGCTCTGGGACGATATGGAAAGTGCATTTTTTCGCATCGATGGAAAATTTATTCATTTCGAAGAAAATCTTGATCATTTCTTCGTTGTCGTAGCCTAATCCCCTAAGCAATATTGTTGCGGGAATTTTTCTACGCCGATCAATCCGAACAAAAACGCAATCTTTATGATCAAACTCAAAATCCAACCACGATCCACGATAAGGAATAACCCGCGCATTGAATAACAGCTTTCCTGACGAATGCGTCTTGCCTTTATCATGGTCAAAGAAAACACCAGGCGAACGATGCAGCTGGGAAACAATGACTCGCTCCGTTCCATTAATAACAAAAGTTCCGTTGTCCGTCATCAAAGGCAGCTCGCCCATGTAAACTTCCTGTTCACGGATATCCTTAACGACTTTTGCATTCGCAGATGCTTCTTTATCATAGATAATGAGTCGAACTAAAACTCTTAAGGGTGCAGCGTAAGTCGCGCCTCTTTGTTGACACTCTCTTACATCAAAAACAGGCTCCCCCAATCTATATTTCACATACTCCAGCACCGCATACCCGGAATGGCTTTCAATTGGAAAAACACTGGAAAATGCGGCATGCAGCCCGCTGGCTTCACGCTTTTCAGCTGTTACGCCTGATTGCAAAAAGCCCGCATATGAATTAATCTGCGTTGCCAGAAGATAGGGAACATCCAGTACCTCAGTACGTTTCCCAAAGTTATTTCGAATACGCTTTTTTTCTGTAAAAGAGTAGGACATATCGCTTCCAAACCTTTTCGTCATAGATAATTTTCTACCGTGCAATTGTTGCAAACAGTAAAAGGCCGGTGACAAGATTGCCACCAGCCATATTTGGTAGAGCCGTTATATTCCAACGACTCTACGTAGAGTCAAACTTATTTAATTTCGACGGTCGCGCCAGCATCAACAAGCAGCTTTTTAACATCTTCAGCTTCGGCTTTAGAAATAGCTTCTTTGACCGTTGTTGGAACGCCTTCCACCGCATCTTTAGCTTCTTTCAAGCCCAATCCAGTGATACTGCGCACTGCTTTAATGACCGAAACTTTATTCTCGCCGAAAGATGTCATAATAACATCGAATTCAGTTTGCTCTTCAACCGCAGCCGCTGCCGCAGGTGCCGCAGCTACAGCAACTGCTGCAGATACGCCAAATTTTTCTTCCATCGCCGAAATCAAATCAACGATTTCCATAACGCTCATCTTTGAGACCGCTTCCAAGATGTCTGCTTGCGAAATTGCCATTGTGTATTCCTCTAATATAATAAGTTTTAACTAGTTTGTGGTAATAGTACGTTGCACTGCAACGCGTTTTTCTACTATGCCGCTTCTTTTTGATCTCTAATTGCAGCCAAAGTACGCACAAATTTCTCTGTAGGCGCCTTCATTACTGACATCAGCATACCAATGCCTTGATCGCGAGTAGGCAGACTGGCTAATCGAGCAAGCTCAGACCCACCAAATGACTGTCCGCCAATAGCAACTATCTTGGTAATTAATTTGTCGTGAGTTTTGGCGAAATTACTGATTAAACGCGCTGCAGAACCTGGATCTTCCATTGAAAACGCAATCAACAACGGACCTACCAGTCCACTTTGCATACATTCAAATTCAGTGCCGGCTACCGCTCGTTTTGCCAGTGTATTTTTTACCACACGCAGATAAACACCTGTCTCTCTCGCAGTTTTACGCAGCTCGGTCAATTCCGTAACTGTTAATCCACGATACTCTGCCGCAATGGCAGAATGAGCCTTAGCGGCGAATACAGCGACTTCTTCTACGACAGCTTTTTTGCTATCTAAATTTAGTGCCACAGCTTACCTCCGGAATTTATCCCCAGAATTAATAAAAAGCATTCATTATGAACACCCCTTACGGTCCCTTTCCCCAGCTTTTAGGTTCCAGCTTCCGTCTACGTAGGAAAGATTAAGTTTTACAACACCTACGGTCTTTGACGGTTACCGAACGGGTCGGCAACCCAAAGTCTTCTTACAACGTTAAATCGAGATACTACTTTGATCCAGCCACAAACCAGGCCCCATAGTCGATGACAAGGTTATCTTCTTAATGTAGATGCCTTTAGCTGCGGTCGGCTTTAGTCTTCTTAGATCCGCAAGCAACGCCTCCAAGTTACCTTGAATAGCAGTCGCATCGAATGCAACCTTACCCAGCGTACAATGAATAATTCCTGATTTATCAGTCCGGTAACGCACTTGACCTGATTTGGCGTTTTTTACTGCGGTGGCGACATCGGCAGTCACGGTACCAACCTTAGGATTAGGCATTAAACCTCTAGGCCCCAAAATCTGACCTAACTGACCAACCACTCTCATGGCATCAGGAGAGGCGATAACCACATCAAAATTCATTTCGCCTTTTTTGACCAGCTCAGCCAAGTCTTCCATGCCCACGATGTCGGCTCCAGCTTCTCTTGCCGCATCGGCATTAGGACCCTGGGTAAAAACCGCTACTCTGACTGTTTTACCGGTACCGTTTGGCAACACTGTTGCACCTCGGACATTTTGATCGGACTTGCGAGGATCAACACCCAGATTAACGCTAACATCAATAGCTTCACTAAACTTGGCCGTACCCAGCTCTTTCAATAACTGTACTGCCTCAGTAATGGAATACTGCTTAGTTTTATCAACCTTCCCTTTGATGATTTTCGCTTTTTTCGACAACTTAGCCATTATAATCCCTCCACATTCAGGCCCATGCTATACGCACTGCCTGCAATTGTTTTCACTGCCGCTTCCAGATTTGCCGCATTCAAATCTTCCATTTTTGTTTTCGCAATCTCTTCTAATTGCGCACGGGTTACCGTACCCACTTTCTTGGTATTAGGATTGCTGCTTCCGCTTTTAATGCCTGTCGCTTTCTTCAAAAGAATTGAAGCCGGCGGAGTTTTGGTAATAAAGGTAAAGCTTCTATCACTGTAAACAGTAATCACCACAGGCAAGGGCATACCTTTTTCTGTGTCCTGTGTTTTAGCGTTAAAAGCCTTGCAAAACTCCATAATATTAACACCACGCTGACCCAATGCTGGACCTACCGGTGGACTTGGATTTGCTTCGCCCGCTTTAACCTGTAATTTAATATACGCGGTTATTTTTTTAGCCATTACTTACTCCAAAATATGGGTGTAAACGCTTTTCAGCTCCCCTAGACACAAAAAATCACCGCCTTGTTCAGGCAGTGATTTTTTAAAAATACTAAATACTAAAGTTTAATTAACTTTTTTCTACCTGCCCAAAACCAAGTTCGACAGATGTTGACCGGCCGAAAATAAGCACCGATATTTTTATTTTACTTTTTTCGTAATTAACCTCTTCAACGACACCATTAAAATCCTTAAATGGCCCATCAATAACCCGAATCACCTCACCTGCTTCAAACATAGTCTTAGGACGAGGCTTATTGACTCCATCCTCTACCCTATTAAGGATAGCCATCGCTTCTTTTTCAGATATGGGCGCTGGGCGATCGGAAGTTCCACCTATAAAACCCAACACCTTGGGTACATCCTTCACCAAATGCCACGTCTCATCAGTCAACTCCATCTGCACCAAGACATATCCAGGAAAGAACTTTCTTTCGCTTTTTCTTTGCTGACCCATGCGCATTTCAACAACTTCTTCAGTAGGCACCAGAATTTTACCGAAATACTGTTCCAAACCCTCTCTCGCAACTCTTTCCTCTAATGCTTGCTTAACTTTATTCTCAAAATTTGAGTAGGCGTGTATAACATACCAGCGCAATGCCATACCTTTAACCTCCTTGACCAGTTAAATATCGCACTCCCCAGAACAAAAACATATCCAGCAACCACAAAACAAAACCGACGACAACGACCATTGCAAACACCATCAATGTAGTTCGAAAAGTCTCTTCCCGTGTAGGCCAAACAACCTTCCTGACCTCCTGCTTGGACTCCAAAACGAAGCTCCAAATATTTCGCCCCATCCCCGTAGTTAGCAGCATTCCCGTCACAATCAGCACCACTGCCACCAAACCAAGAACCCGATACAAAAGCGAAGTATCCGAGAAATAATAAAACGCAGCTACACCGGCGACCAAAAAGACGACGGAAAATACTTGCTTAACAACATCAAAAACTGATGCCGATGCTTCTACCTGAGTGTTCATGTGTTATTTACTATGAAAATAGATTCGATATGCTTTAATCTGAATGGCAGGCCAGGAGGGTCTCGAACCCCCAACCCGCGGTTTTGGAGACCGCTATTCTACCAATTGAACTACTGACCTATTCAGACAAGCTTTGCATAAAACGACATGTTATACTAAATAACAATATTATTCAAGTATTGATGCGACAACGCCCGCACCTACTGTACGACCACCTTCACGGATTGCAAAACGCAAGCCGTCTTCCATAGCGATTGGCGAAATCAGCTTTACTTTTACTGAAATATTGTCACCAGGCATTACCATCTCAACGCCTTCCGGCAACTCGACAGCACCTGTTACGTCGGTCGTTCTGAAATAGAACTGCGGACGATAGCCATTAAAGAAAGGGGTATGACGACCGCCCTCATCTTTAGACAATATATAGATTTCTGAGTTGAAATAAGAATGCGGCTTGATGGTGCCTTTGTGCGCCAATACTTGGCCACGCTCTACATCGTCTCTTTTGGTGCCTCTTAACAGAATACCAACGTTATCACCGGCTTGACCTTGATCCAGCAATTTACGGAACATTTCAACACCAGTACAGGTTGTTGTTACGGTGTCTTTAATGCCGACAATTTCAATTTCCTGCCCGACCTTTACAATACCGCGCTCGATACGACCAGTCACTACGGTACCGCGACCTGATATTGAGAATACATCTTCAATCGGCATCAGGAATGCGCCATCAATCGCCCTTTCCGGTAAAGGTATATAGGTATCCAAAGCTTCAACCAATTTGATTACAGAAGGAACGCCAATTTCACTGGTATCACCTTGTAATGCTAACAAGGCTGAACCGACAATAATAGGCGTGTCGTCGCCTGGGAATTCATACATGTCGAGCAACTCGCGAATTTCCATTTCTACTAATTCGATCAGCTCGGCATCGTCAACCATGTCGGCTTTATTCAAGAACACTACAACATAAGGCACGCCTACCTGTCTTGCTAACAGGATATGCTCTCTTGTTTGCGGCATTGGGCCGTCGGCTGCTGAACAGACTAAAATAGCCCCATCCATTTGCGCGGCACCGGTAATCATGTTTTTCACGTAATCAGCATGGCCTGGACAGTCAACATGCGCATAATGACGGACTGCTGATTCATATTCGACGTGTGATGTGTTAATGGTGATGCCACGCGCACGCTCTTCTGGGGCATTATCGATCTGATCAAAGGCTTTAAGTTCTCCGCCATGAAGCTCAGCCATTACTTTTGTTAAAGCAGCTGTTAATGTAGTTTTACCATGATCGACGTGACCGATTGTGCCGACGTTTACGTGCGGCTTAGTTCGTGAGAATTTTTCTTTGGCCATTATGACACCCTTAATAATCAACACAACACATGGAGCTCATAACCGGATTTGAACCGGTGACCTCTTCCTTACCAAGGAAGTGCTCTACCTACTGAGCTATATGAGCTATATGAGCTTAATTTTTGAATATGGAGCGGGTGATGGGAATCGAACCCACGTGATCAGCTTGGAAGGCTGGAGTTCTACCATTGAACTACACCCGCGGATATTTTTAATTAGATGGTGGAGGGGGGAGGATTCGAACCTCCGAAGGCAGAGCCGGCAGATTTACAGTCTGATCCCTTTGGCCGCTCGGGAACCCCTCCGTTATTGAATAACCCGATCATTATCTTTCATCAAGCTTATACTGTCAATCAATATTTACCCTGAGTTCAATTTATTCATCACTGCCGACATGTCGCCTACAACCATCTGCGCCACATACTCCCCCGCAAGATCAAAAGCCGACAGCATCGAATCCCACTCACTTTTGGCAGGGACTGACAACACAAAATCCGCAACTGCTTTTCCAGTTAAAGGCCGACCAATGCCTATTCTTAGACGATAAAACTCTTTTGACCCCAGATGCGCAATAATATCTCTCAAGCCATTATGCCCTGCATGTCCTCCATCTTTTTTTAGCTTGGCCACACCAACATCGAAATCAAGCTCATCGTGAATAACAAGGATCTCCTCCGGCGCTATCTTATAGTATCGAACGACCTTGCCTACAGCCTGACCACTTCGGTTCATGAATGTACCCGGCTTTAACAGTATCACCTTGCTACCCGCAATACCAACTTCCGCCAATAGCCCATCAAACCTCGATTCCTTGACCCATCCGCAATTTGCTTTAGATACCAATTCGTCTAAAAACAAAAACCCGGCATTATGCCGGGTTTTTTCGTACTGCCGACCCGGATTCCCCAGGCCAACCATAAGCTTAATCATGCGTTTTTTATAACCCGTTAGGCAGCAGCAGCGTCGTCTTTGCTTGCCTTTGAAGCCATCATGGATGCAACAGGATGATCATGATCAGGCCCTTGAGCCAACGCAACAATTTCAATACCAGCAGGCAAAACAATATCCGAAAGATGGGCCGAATCGCCAATGTCCAAGCCAATCAGATCCACTTCGATATAATCAGGCAGAGCAGATGGCAAACAGCTAACCTCAACATCAACCATCGCATGAGTCACAATTCCGCCCTTTTTTCCACCGACAGACGTGTGCTCATTGATAAAATGCAACGGCACATGAACCCTTACCGCCTCGGACATATTTACTCGAAGAAAATCCATATGCAAAATTTGAAGCTTGGCAGGATGTCGCTGAACAGCTTTTAGAATCGCTTTTTCGGTTTTTCCATCAATTGTAACGTCCAAAACGTGCGAATAAACTGCTTCATGCGCAAGATGTTTAATCACCTCATTATGGCTTAGCACCAGCATTTGAGGCTCGCCATGCCCACCGTAAATTACCGCAGGTACATTACCTGTACGACGCACTCTTCTAGCTGCGCTTTTACCTGATTGCCCACGACTCTCGGCAACAAACTCAAATACGTTAGACATTTTCCTCTCAACCCCGTGCTATCAAGCACAACAAATTAAATTTTATTATTTCAACATCAATCTACGTAGAGCGAACTAACCGACTCGCCAACAGCTATACGCCTTATCGTTTCAGCCAGCATTTCTGCAACACTCAACTGCCTTATCTTGCCCGACCTAGCTGACTCTTGACTTAACGGAATGGTGTCGGTAACAACCAACTCATCCAGTTCCGAGCTATTTATATTTTTTAGAGCAGAGCCCGATAACACCGCATGAGTACAATAAGCAACCACTTTGACTGCCCCATGCTTCTTTAGCGCCTCTGCGGCATGGCACAACGTACCTGCCGTATCAACCAAATCATCGATCAATACGCATGTACGACCATCTACATCGCCAATGATGTGCATAATCTCTGCAACATTAGCTTTAGGTCTGCGCTTATCAATAATCGCAAGATCAGCATCATCCAGACGCTTTGCAAGCGCCCTAGCCCTGACAACGCCACCAACATCCGGCGAAACGACAATCAAATCCTTATATTTTTGCCGCCACACATCACCCAGCAGAATCGGCGATGAGTAAACATTATCTACAGGTATATCAAAAAAACCCTGAATCTGATCGGCATGCAAATCAACCGTCAAAACCCGATCCGTACCCGCCTGCTCAATCATTTTTGCAACCAACTTTGCACTAATCGGCACACGCGCTGATCGCGATCTTCTGTCCTGCCGTGCATACCCATAATAGGGCATTACCGCAGTTATTCGTGACGCTGAAGCTCGATAAAGAGCATCTATCATCACCAGCAACTCCATTAGATTCTCATTGGTTGGCGAGCAAGTCGGCTGAATAACGAAAACATCCTTGCCGCGAACATTTTCTTCAATTTCTACTGCAACTTCTCCATCACTGAATCTACCGACGGTGGCTATTCCGAGGCGCATATTGAGTTTCTTTACTATACCCTCTGACAAAGCCAAGTTAGCATTTCCAGAAAACACCATCACAGAGGCGTCATTCATCAAGCACTCCCAAATAGAATTGAACTTAACGGAGGTAATTGGCTGGGCCGCAAGGATTCGAACCTTGGTATGCGGAGATCAAAACCCCGTGCCTTACCGCTTGGCGACGGCCCAATAATCAAGATATATAGTTACCATTTTTGAGCTTTACGAACAAAGGCGATTCATTCGCACTCTTGACCAGATAAACCTGCCATTTCTTTTGAAGTGACCGATACGCGCTAAGCGCGGATTGTTCTGATTCAAACTGAGCAAAAACACAAGCTCCCGTCCCGGTTAACCTTGCCTCAGAAAATCTGGACAAATCAACCAAAGCCTCTTTAACAAACTGGTAACGCTCACGAACCACCCCAAGACAATCGTTTTGGTGCTGACCCGCTATAAAGTCGGCTATTGTGATTGATTTGCTATTCCGTGTCAAATCTTTAGCTAGAAATACCTCTCTCGTATCCACATGACAATCCGGCTTTATCACTATAAACCACGGCTCTGGAATAGCTATTTTCTCCAGCTTTTCACCAACGCCTTCTGCCCATGCCGAATAACCAAAAACAAAAACAGGCACATCTGCGCCCAAAGCCAAGCCCAATGCCATCAACTTTTCCATTGATAACTGTAGCTCCCATAGTTGATTCAGAACCACCAGCGTTGTTGCTGCGTCGGAGCTACCGCCGCCCAGTCCTCCGCCCATAGGCAGGTTTTTTTCGACCTCAATGCATACCCCATACTCACAGCCGGTTTCTGCTTTTAACAGCTTTGCCGCCCTGACCGTCAGATCATCTGCCTCAGAAACGCCGGGGATAGGCCTTTGCAAGCTAACCTGCCCATCATTAACCGGATGAAATGTTATCCAGTCACATAAATCTATAAACTGAAATACCGTCTGTAGCAAATGATAACCGTCACTTCTTTGCCCGGTAATCCGTAACATTAAATTCAATTTTGCAGGAGCAGGCCATCTTTCAGCCCATGCAGAAAGATTAATTTGTTTTTGTATCATTTAAAACCCAGTGATCGATGACTAACTTTAATTTAACCTGTTTATTCATAACCGTCATCTTGTGCGGCATAACTCCATCATCAACAACCTGCATTTGCTTGTATTCGCTCAACCACCCGGCCTGATTAAAGCCAACATCGGTATCTTTATAGGAATGAGACGGTTCTGGCAAACCCACCACCCAATAACGTAACGACCGCACAGGAACAAACATACCCAATTGTTGATTAATAAACTCTTCCGGCTGTGTCGATGATTCCACATCGTCACCACCTCGATCTATGGTAACAACATTGCCTGTCAACGAAATAACCACCGCACCTTGTCCCATGGGGCCGGATAATTTTATTTTTTCCATCTCAGGACTATGCTCCCAACTTATATTGGCCGACAAGGGCTCTCTTTGTCCCGTTAATGCCACTCGACCTTCAAACGTCCAGTGCTCCAGCTCATAAAGATGAAGCATCGCCTCCCTTGAATAACGTGCCTCCGGCTTAACTGGAACAACAGAACAAGCTGACAGCAAAAATATCAGCCCGCCGACCAACGACCCTACTTTAAAACGTGACACTCTATTCTTCGCCGCTCAATATTCTCTTTTGAAAATCCAATAAATATTCATCTTCTGGAGCCTTTTTAATAGCCTTGTTAAATATCTTTCTGGCTTCCTCTTTTCTGCCCAAAGCCCACAACACTTCAGCAAGATGTGCCGCTATTTCACTCTCCTGCTGTTTGGCATAAGCCCGCTCAAGATAACCCAAGGCTTGCTCAAGCTTTCCCTGCTTAAACTGTAACCAGCCAAAACTATCCATAATCACCGCCTCATTAGGCTGTAGTTTTAGCGCCTGTTGCAGATATTTTTCCGCATCGGCATAACGACTGACATTACCCAATAAACTATAGCCTAATGCATTTAAGGCCTCAGCGTCGTTGGGAGTTTTGGCTAATATTTTTTTCAGGTCGGCTTCCAGCACATCCAGCTTATTAATCCGCTCCGCCATCAACGCACGCGTGTATAACAAGTCTCTTTGCTCTGGTTGACCCACCAAAGCATCGGTCAACAGCTTAAAGCCCTTCTCATAGTGCTGCTGTTGTCCGTACAACCCAGACTTCATCAAAATAATGCGCAGCTTTTGTTTTGGAAATTGATACGCTAACAGATTCAACCGCGAATCAGCCTCATCAAATTTATTATCTTTTACCAACAATGAAACCGCAGAAATCGCCGACTCAAAAACAAACGACCCTTCAGTTACCTTATCGAACCATGCCAGCGCCTTTTGCGTATGCCCACGTTTTTCTTCTAGCTTTCCCAAATAAAAACCGGACTGATTTTGCCATTCAGGCTGGCCAAGCAACTGCTTAAAGATGTCTTCTGCCTCCCCGTCACGATCCAATTGCAAATACACCAATGCCAGAGAAATCTGGCTCTCAGCATCCTTCGGATTGGACAAAACAATACTTTGATAAACCTCGGTCGCCGCCTCATATTCCGCTGCTTTTATCAACACCTGCGCCAGCAGTTTTTTAAACTTGTCATTTTCAGGGTATTTAACGGAGGCATTTCTCAACAAGGTTTTTGCCTTAGTCAAATCTTCCGAAAATACCGCTATTTGAGCCTGAAATATTAACGCCTTATCCCAATCCGGCTGAATATTCAAAGCCTGCTGCACCTTCTTTTCAGCCAGTGCATTATTTTTCATTTCCATCGCCAGCAATGACTGTACAAAATAAACCGCTGCCTGCTCAGGATTTTTTACCGCCAAGGCATCCAGCACCTCATAAAAAAGATCTGATTTGCCATCCCTTTGCAGAACACTGGCTAATTCCAGCGCCGTTTTTTCAAATCCAGCAGGATCAACTTTCAACACCGTGCTTAGATGATCGACAGCAACCTGTTTATTACCGGCTCTCAATGCCGACAATGCGGCAATTTTTCTTGCGGTCAGGTTTTTGGGATCTTGTCTCAACCATAAAGAAATAGCCTCATCCGTTTTTTTGCCGTCCTTCATGTACATAGCAATCTTTGCCGCTCTTTCCGCAAATCGGGGATCATTGACACGCTTGGCAGACTCCATGTAGCCTTCCAGCGCAATAGCATATTGCCCTCTTTGCCCCGCAAGCTCTGCCGCCATCAACATATACATCACATCCGGATCTATCGCCGTTTTTAGGTCTCTAGGTTGTGTTTTTACTTTAGGCGGGGCTATTTTGACAGGCTCGACCACCTCTTCCTGCCCACTCGATTGTTCGGGCGAACTGGCGCAACCATTAACAAAAACGAGAATTATCACTGAAAATAATCTAAAAATTACCACACATTCATCCTATTTATTGCCCTCACATATTTCGCTATAGATTATCAGAAAAACCCGCTGAATTAGACTGCTGATTTATTCCATTTGGATAAAGCCACACTATTTCTTAGAATACCCTTATATAATACAGACGTTAAAGCTCAAGGTAAAAGCTTCGCAATGCAAAAACGACCTTGAACCTTAACCTTTTACCTTGAACCTAAGCACATGACACTTCTTGCAGTTGGGATTAATTACAACACCGCGCCGGTTTCGATCCGTGAGCGCCTGTCATTTCCTGCTGAAATCTTGGAATCTTCGCTACAGGAATTATGGCGCATCAAGGAAATCAGTGAAGCCGCGATACTGTCAACCTGCAACCGCACAGAATTTTACTGCACCTCAACCACAGCCAACAAACAAATCCTGATCGACTGGGTCGCTCAAAACAAACAAATCAATGCCGCCGATTTTACGCCTTATTTGTACTGCCATACCGATAGCGAGCTGATCCGGCACATGTTTCGCGTGGCTTGCGGCCTAGATTCGATGATCCTGGGCGAACCGCAAATCCTGGGGCAAATGAAAACGGCTTATCAGGCCGCCTGTGAAGCAGGGACTTTGGGTAAGCGTCTTGGCAAACTTTTTCAGCACACCTTTACCGCCGCCAAAAAAGTACGCACCGACACTGCCATCGGATCCAGTCCGGTATCGGTCGCCTTTGCCGCCGTGCAACTGGCACAGCAAATCTTTGACAAACTCAGTGAACAGACAGCGCTTTTAATTGGCGCAGGAGAAACGATAGAACTAACCGCAAGGCATTTGTCACAGCAAGGCATTGGCCGCATCATCATCGCCAACCGCACCTACGATAAAGCCCACGCCCTGGCTATGCAGTTTAACGGCTACGCAATCGCCTTATCGGAATTGCCAGCACATCTGGCCGAAGCCGACATCATTATCTCGTCCACTTCCAGCCAACTGCCGATACTGGGCAAGGGCCGCGTTGAAAGCGCGCTCAAAAAACGCAAGCACAAACCCATGTTCATGGTGGATCTTGCTGTGCCTCGGGATATTGAAGCGGAAGTTGAGCAGCTCAGAGATGTCTATCTTTACACCATTGATGACCTGCAAAACACCATCGATCAAAACATGAACTCCCGCCGCCTAGCCGCAAAACAAGCCGAAGAAATAATCGACACCCAAGTCGATTATTTCTTAGCATGGTTACGCGCCCAAGGCGCTCAATCGACTATTCAGGATTATCGCCATCAGGCCGAACAATCCCGTGATGAAGCCTTGCAAAAAGCCCTGGCTTTACTAAAAAGCGGCGTTCCTGCCGAACAAGCCCTTAACCGACTGGCCTACAGCCTGACCAACAAACTCATTCATACGCCCAGCACCCAAATCAGAGCCGCCGCCGAAAACGAACGCCACGATTTGATTGCTGCGGCCCGCGAAATTTTTAAACTATCCAACTCTCAATGAAACCATTCATACATCACAAACTCGCTTACCTGTGCGAACGCTATGACGAAATTGCCGCCTTGCTGTCTGAACCCGAAGTGCAGAGCAATCAAAATAAATTCCGCGCCTTAAGCCAGGAATACGCCCAGATCAGCCCGCTGGTCGATTGCTACAAGCGCCATCTGCAATCTTTAGAAGCACTGGCTACAGCTAAAGAAATGGCCTGCGACAGCGACCCGGAGTTACGGGAAATGGCCAAGGAAGAAATTAACGACACCCAAGACCAACTGGACGCCATCGAGCACGAATTGCAGGTGTTGTTACTGCCCAAAGATCCCAACGACAACCGCAATATTTTTATCGAAATACGCGCCGGAACCGGCGGAGATGAGGCGGCGATTTTCTCCGGCGACCTTGCCCGAATGTATCAGCGCTATGCCGAACGCAAGGGCTGGCAAACCGAAGTCATCAGCGAAAGCCACGGCGATCACGGCGGCTACAAAGAAGTCATCTTGCGCGTCTCCGGCAAGGACGTTTATTCCCAGCTAAAATTTGAATCCGGCGCACACCGAGTACAGCGCGTTCCTGAAACCGAGTCGCAAGGCCGCATCCACACCTCGGCCTGCACCGTCGCGATCATGCCGGAAGTCGATGAAGTCGATGCCATCGACATCAATCCCGCCGACCTTAAAGTCGACACCTACCGCGCCTCAGGAGCCGGCGGACAACACATCAATAAAACCGAATCCGCGATACGCATTACCCATATTCCAACCGGTGTCGTCGTCGAATGCCAGGATGATCGCTCACAGCACAAAAATCGCGCCAGGGCTATGTCTTTATTGGCATCGCGCCTGTTATCCGCCGAACAGGAAAAACAACACGCGGAACAATCGGCCACCCGAAAGCTGCAAGTCGGCAGCGGCGACCGTTCCGAACGCATCCGTACCTACAATTACCCGCAAGGGCGCTTAACCGATCACCGCATCAACCTGACCTTATATAAACTGGATGACATCATGCAGGGTGGACTGGAACATGTAATTATGCCGCTGATCAGCGAGCATCAGGCCGAATTACTGACCCAGTTGGGCGAAGACTAAAGTTAAATGACCAGCATAAAATCCGTGTTGATGGATGCTGCCGACACCCTGACATCAGTTTCCGATTCAGCGTTACTGGATGCAGAAGTTTTACTGTGTTTGGCGCTAACCAAACCACGCTCCCATCTTCGCGCCTGGCCGGACAAATTATTACAACCCGAACAGCTGGCCGTTTTTAAGGCGTTGCTTGAACAGCGCCAAAAAGGCACTCCCATCGCCTATATCACTGGCCACCGGGAATTCTGGTCTAGGGATTTTCAGGTCACGCCTGACGTATTGATCCCCAGACCCGACACCGAACTGCTGATCGAACTCAGCTTAAAATTGATCCCGGTAAATGAACCTTTCACGATCATCGATCTGGGTACTGGCTCAGGTATTATCGCCATTACCTTGGCCGCTGAATGTCCGCATACACAAATCAGTGCCACGGATTTTAGTTTAGCCGCGTTACGCACCGCCCAACTTAATGCCGCCAAACACCAGACCAACAACATTCAATTTTACCAAAGCGACTGGTTTGCCCAGGTTCCCGACACCCAATTCAACCTGATTATCAGCAACCCGCCTTATATCGCGGAAGATGATAGCCACCTGCAACAGGGTGACGTTCGATTCGAGCCGCAAACAGCATTATGCGCCGCCGAGCAGGGACTTTCTGACATAAAAACTATCGTCACCGCAGCACGAAACTATCTGGAACCTTGCGGACACTTGTTAATTGAACATGGCTACGACCAGCAACAACAAGTTCAAGCTCTCTTTAAAAACCTGCATTATACTAACGTACAAACCCATGCAGACTTATCCGGACAGCCTCGGGTAACTTATGGACAATGGCATTCAATATGACCCAAGAACACATCCAAATTCCCAGAAAAATAACCAATCAACTACTGCATCTAGCGCAAATATCGCCGGATCTTGAAGTTTGCGGACTTATCGGTAGTAAAAATGGTCTGCCGAGCAGCTGCTATCCCGTTAACAATATCGCCGACCAACCTCGGCAGCGCTTCCAACTTGACGCCAGCCAGCAAATTTCAACTATGGCTAAAATGCGCGATCAGGGAGAGCAGCTGTTCGCCATCTATCACTCTCACCCAACCACACCAGCAACACCCTCACCCACCGACCTAGAACTGGCATCCTACCCCGAAGCACTCTACCTAATCATCTCTCTGAATACCAAAGGCGTCCTAGAAATGCGCGGTTTTAAAATAGCTCATCAATTGGCTCAGGAAATAGCGTTATCCTTAAACGATGATGTGTAGCTTTACCACCTAAAAGCCGACATCTTTTAAAGCCAGGTATTAAAGCTCTGGGATAAGTAAACATCCAATATAGCAAATCCACTATATTCTGCTGCTGTTACCAAGAGCTACTGCCTTAAAAATAAAACAGCATCATGCACCTATTGACGAATACATTATCGGCAATAAGTTGAATGCATTCAGGTTAAAGTGACAGCGATTCAAAGATGTCAAACTGAGCGGCAAATACCATCGGACTTATTAGTACACTTAAGCAAAGAATGTGTTTTCAGTGTGTAAATCCAGTTGGCTACACCTTTTGTTGAAAGGCTTTACGCCTCATGGTGCTGGAGACTGCCTGCACCAATAACTTAACAAAACTCCGTAATTAACTTTAGGCGTATTTTGTCACTCAAACACAAACATAAAAAGCGCTGACCGCCCTCGTATCGTAAATAAGCATTTAAAAACTAAATACAACAATGAGAAACGATCAGGAATATACAATACTATTGAAACTTCTTACACTCGACTTAAACTTACGAAAGCCACAGGATAAATTATTTTTCCTGCAGTTTTGCACTAAGCTGCCCAGAAAGCTGGCCAAAGTACGTACCCACTACGATAGAGATTGAAATCAAAACCAAAGGATTATCCAAGGATACACTCAACAAAACGTCTTTAGTCAATTTGTCTGGTGTTTGTAGCAGATATGCGACGGCGGACGAGTAACCAAGAACGCTAGCCGGTATTGTCGCAAGTGCTGGAATATTTGCCGCAAGACACATAACCAAAACTGAACAAGTTACTGTAACAGCCGCCCAAAATGGGAAGCCAAGTACAGCTGTAGCCGGAATATTTGTGAGTTCAATAGCCGCTAACCAAGCCATAAAAACACCGAAGATTCCACACACGATAGTGTTTTTTAAGGCTTCTGGAGTAGCTCCCAAGAAAAAATAAGCGGCCCATGCAATGGTTGCGGCCCATATAAGAAAAAGACCGCTAAGAGGCCCCACTGCCAAAAATGTTGCTAACCCAGCCAGACCGGCAATACTTAATGAAAGCGCTGTAAGATTCTTCATAATATATTTCCAAAATTCACCTCACTTATTGTTCAGTTAAATTCCGTATTGAGGTGGTTCTACGAAACTTAACACTTGGGGCGACCAGCAACCCGACTAAAAACTTGTTCGATGAGAATACCCGCCTTAATATAAATGGCAAACTTTGGCATAGCTAAAAATAATCAAAAATCCATGACTGATTAGCTTAAGCCAACAACATCGACAAACCATCGACTTGCAGATTTCAATTAATTTTTCTTTGTACAGCTTTTAATTTTGTAGCACCGAAGGGACGCTGTCCCTGCGGTGCTACGCAGATGAAGAAACTTCGCCACCCGACTGTAGATGAGACATCCTCCGAATGGCTTAACTTATTATCCTTCCAAAACTGCTAATCGAGCTGCAAGAATTTCTTCTAACGACTCTAATGCTTTGGTGAAACCATCGATACCTTCTGCCAATTTTTCAGTAGCCATACGATTTTCAGCATGCATTTTATCGAAAGTCGCCTTGTCTATGCTTAGTTTTTCAATTGAGATGTCGGCTGCATTCTTAGGATCCAACTTGCGTTCAAGATTGCCTTCGGTAGACTGAAGCTCTGCTAATAAAGACGGCGCAATAGTCAATAGATCGCAACCTGCCAACTCAACAATCTCACCGATATTACGGAAGCTTGCGCCCATAACTACGGTTTTATAGCCGAATTTTTTATAGTAATTATAGATTTGTGTAACCGACAACACCCCTGGATCTTCAGCAGGCGCATAGGAATCACGACCGGTATCTTTTTTGTACCAATCCAGAATACGGCCAACGAAAGGTGAAATCAGGGTAATTCCATTCTCGGCACAGGCGATTGCCTGATGTAGCCCAAACAATAAGGTCAAATTACAGTGAATACCTTCTTTTTCAAGAGCTGCGGCGGCCTGAATACCTTCCCAAGTCGAGGCAATCTTGATCAGTACCCGTTCGCGCGAAACGCCTTGCGCTTCGTACATGGCAATCAATTCGCGGCCTACGCGGATGCTGGCATCGGTGTCGTAGGAAAGGCGAGCATCTACCTCAGTAGAAACTCGTCCTGGAATGACTTCAAGTATTTTCTGGCCGAATGAAACTGCCAATCGTTCAAATGCGAGAGTAGCTACTTGTGCTGCTGATGCAGCGTTACCTAAAGTATCTCTAGCACCTTTCAAGGTATCATCAACAATTCCTTGATACTGTGGCATTTGTGCTGCAGCGGTAATCAACGAAGGATTAGTCGTCGCATCATGCGGCTTGAAAGTTTCAATAGCTTGAATATCACCCGTATCAGCTACGACGACGGTCATTTCTCTCAGTTGTTCAAGTAAAGTCTGTGCCATTAGAGGCTCCTTTTATTTTAAAGTTTAAAAACATCAGGACACACTCTTGCCATTTCCAAATACATTCAGAGTATGTAAGCGTGAAATCCTATATAAATGCAGAGATGGAATTATACCGTGAGTAATGGCGGTGTGTTTATCATAAAAAATAAACTCTATACAATGAACAGCAAGCTGAGGTGGCGGCAATTAATTTTAATGAGTGATTTTAGTAGACCTCAAAAATTATTTTGCAGGCTTACTAACGATGACGCCCGTGCCTTCATTTCACTCAATCTAAACCGATCACGTAAATTCACACTCATCGCTTTGATAACATCGATGTGATCTCGCAAAAGCCTCCTGACTCAGGATCAACCGGGATTCCTTACCATTTACTACTCGATCACAATCACGCTTTTTCTGGGTTTGCTCTTGCAGATACAATTTTCCTTGTCAAGTATTTAGCAACTCCACTTGTAGCTGGCAAAACGGCCTGTTTTTCCATATATTTGGCAACACCGCTTACTTTGATCACTTTTCTTTCCGTCATCGCTTCTTTTTTTAGATACTTTGCGACGCCACTTACTATCGGTGCATCTTTTTCGTGTATTGCCTGTTTTGCTAAGTACTTTTCAACTCCACTTAAAAGGGGAGCATCTTTTCTAGCTAAACGTTGTTTTACCAAGTACTTGGCAACACCGCTAGCAGAGGGTTTTTCTTTTCCAAAAATCACCTGCTCTTCCAAATACTTAGCCACTCCTGTCACTGCCGCCGCTGCCGCTAATCTTTCTTGCGCCCTTTCAACTGCCTTTTCCATCTTTATTTCTCTCGCCAGCTGCGCTTGCTTTTCTTTTTCTTTTTCTTGCTCTTTTGCTAAGATTCGCTGCTCTTCCAGATACCTTGCAACTATAGCCGCCGCAGCGGCTTTTCTCACTGCGATGGACTCGTCTTCCAGATATTTAGCAACGCCAGTTGCCGCTGCTGTATTTCTGTCCGAAATTGACTGTTTCAGCAAGTATTTTGAAACGCCGCTTAACGCCTGTGACTTCGTTTGTTCTTCCACATACCTAGCAACACTACTGATTGCCGGCATTTTTTTTGTAACGACAACATGCCGTGCTAAATACTTAGCAACACCGCTAATAAGCGGCACCTTTTTTGAGGATATAGCTTGTCTTGCCATATACTTGGCAACACTGCTTACAGGAGACTGATCCAGTTTCTCTAAGTACTTGGCAACACTACTCAGCGATACAGCAACCTCTTGCTTATCAACCCCCTGACCAAGCTCATCGGCTATTAACATCTCTTCTTGATGCTCCAGATGATCGGCAACCTCGCCTACAGCCGACAACCCTTCAATGCTTTTCAAATACCTAGCAACTCCACTTAGCACCGGCACAACTTCCTGGCCTTTCAAATACCTATCAACTCCAGTAAACCCTGCAAGTCCAGCAAGTCCAGCAAGTCCTTTAGGAGTCGCAACATATTCACGAGAACTGGCTCGAACTACAATATTTTTCTTAGAACCAAAAAGTCCGGATACTAAATCGATCAGGTAATTTTGATCCACTTATCACCCCCGGTCGCGCATGTACTTTTCAACTCCAGTTCCCGCTTGCGCAGTTTTTTCTTTTGCTGATCTAGCCTGTCTTTCAAGGTACTTTTCAACGCTACTTACCTCATTTTTTTCAGGTACAACACGGCTTTCCAAATATCTGGCAACACCAGTCGCAGCGGCCATATTATGCTTTCTCAAATATCGAGCAACACCGGACAGTGCGCTAATATGGCCAAAATTAGTGGATTGGCTAACTTTGGCTTTTGATTCGCGCTTACCCAAGAAGACATACCCCGCCGCAGCAAAAACAGCCAACCCCAGCAAATAACTCATCATTGATTCTTCTTCAACTTTTACCGATGTACTTATCGCTGCATCAGCTGCCATAGCCTGTTCAGACGATGACGATGCTCCAGTAAACTTACTTGGTTTATAGTCAGCATCTTTATACAAAACCTTTGGCTCAAAATCTGCGGCTGGATATTTTGAATCCACCTCAGCGGAAGCACTAGCTTGCTTAGTCGGCACAGCCGTAGTTGCGCCCGTACTGCTTCCAGTATCTTGAAAAATTACCTTGGGTTTGAAGTCCGATGCCGGATATTCTGTTTCTGCCCCTACTATGGGACTGATTAATAACAGCGTAGCAACTAAACCATTCGTCAAATTATTTATTTTCACGTGTGAATCCCCCTCTATGCGTTGTTTTTAGAGTAGTCATGCCTGCGTTTTGTGCCTTAGACCTATAAATCCTGATTTATCAATGCGGCAGATGCGCACCCTATCGTCTTTTAAGTCTTCTCAATAAACAACAACTAACGCAAGCATAACCTTTAAATTTAAAGTACCGCTTCTACGTTTTTGACAACGTTTTCAACAGTAAAGCCGAAGTGTTTCATCACTACGCCGCCAGGTGCAGATTCGCCGAAAGTATCAATACCGACAACTGCGCCGTCTAAGCCAACATATTTGCGCCAAAAATCAGTAATACCCGCTTCAATCGCAACACGCTTTACACCAGGTGTTAATACGCTGTCTTTATAAGCTTGGTCTTGACGGTCAAATACATTGGTTGAAGGCATTGAAACAACACGCGCTTGAATACCTTTTTCTGCTAAGGCTGCTTGTGATTGCATTGCCAAGTCAACTTCTGAACCCGTTGCAATCAAGATAACTTGTGCGCTGCCTTTTGCTTCAGAAAGAGTATAGGCTCCTTTACGGATAGCGGCAATTTGGTCATCAGTACGCGCTATGAAAGGCAAACCTTGACGACTTAACACTAAGCTTGTAGGCCCCGTCATACGCTCAACAGCCATTACCCAAGAAACCGCTGTCTCTGTGGAATCGGCAGGTCGCCAGACATCCATGTTAGGAATATACCGCATAGCAGAAGTATTTTCAATCGGCTGGTGCGTTGGACCGTCCTCCCCTTGACCAATAGAGTCATGAGTTAAAACAGCAATGGTACGAATTTTCATCAACGCTGCCATACGCAAAGCACTTTTCGCGTAATCAGAGAACATGTGGAATGTTCCGCCGAAAGGCAATAGGCCGCCATGCAAGGTCATGCCATTCATAATTGCGAACATACCAAACTCACGCACACCGTAGGAGATGTAATTACCCATCTCTTTACCGCTAACATGCTTAAAGCTACTGCAGCTAGTTAAGTTAGAGCCGGTTAAATCCGCAGAACCTCCTAGAAATTCAGGTAATATGGGAGCCAATCCGCCAATTACTTTTTGTGAGGCTTGACGTGTAGCAAGATTTTCTGCTTTTGCATTGGTTTCAGCAATTAATGCATCAGCCGCTACTTGCCAATTAGCAGGCAATTCACCCGCCATACGGCGTTTAAATTCTGCGGCCAACTCAGGATATTCTGCTGCATAAGCTGCAAAGCGTGTATCCCATTCGGCTTCGACTCTTGCACCTTTTGCTTTAGCATCCCAACCTGCATAAACAGCTTCTGGAATGATAAACGCTTCGTGATCCCAGCCTAAAGCTGCTTTAGTTAAATTAATTTCAGGTTGACCTAAAGCCGCGCCATGACATTCATGAGTGCCAGCTTTGTTTGGCGACCCAAAACCAATGGTTGTTTTGCAGCAGATCAATGAAGGCATATCAGTCATCGCTTTAGCCATGACAATTGCCTTAGAAATCTCTTCAGGATTATGTCCGTCTACTGACAGGACATGCCAACCGTAAGCTTCAAAACGCTTTACCGTATCATCCGTATACCAACCTTCAATATGACCATCGATAGAAATACCGTTATCATCCCAGAAGGCAATTAAATTACCTAAACCCCAAGTACCCGCTAATGAACTAGCTTCATGAGAAACACCTTCCATCAAACAGCCATCTCCCATGAATACATAGGTATGGTGATCAACGATTTTATGACCCGGGCGATTGAATTGGTCTGCAAGCAACTTTTCAGTCATCGCAAAACCTACACCATTGGCTAAACCTTGTCCTAATGGTCCGGTCGTTGTTTCAATGCCAGGTGCATAACCGTATTCAGGATGTCCAGCGCATTTTGAATGTAGTTGACGAAATGAGGCTAACTCACTCATCGGCAAGTCATAGCCAGTCAGATGCAATAGTGAATAAAGCAGCATCGATCCGTGACCATTGGAAAGCACAAAACGGTCACGATCTGACCATTTTGCATTGGACGGATTGTGTCTCAGGTGATCATTCCACAAAACCTCAGCGATATCCGCCATGCCCATAGGTGCACCTGGATGCCCAGAGTTTGCTTTCTGCACGGCATCCATGCTTAAAGCGCGTATGGCGTTCGCTAATTCTCGACGCGAAGTCATATTCTTCTCCTTACTATTAATAGATTACTTAATGGTGACTTTTCAGCCTGATCGACTCTGTCACGAAATGTTCTTTCGGTGCTTTACCCTAGAAGGATTAGAGCGAGTGGTCATAACCACTCGCTCCTGTGCCGCTATTCCAAATTAGCGTGCCTTTCTCTCATTATTTCTTCAGGAATTCCCTTTGTATGGATAATATGAGAAATGGTTGCTTCCAAAAATAACAAGGTAGATAGCTCAAACACAGTCCCCATAGGCATCCCTAAAACCTTACCATACTGTTCCGGGCTACCAATTTGAAATACCGCATCTGCCAGATCGCCAATGGTTGATTCGCTTTTCGCAGAGATCAAGATAATGTTAGCGCCTATTTTTCTTGCACTTTTAGTGAATGCTATTAATTGCTCAGTCTCTCCGGATCCGGAAATAATGATTAACAAATCACCGTTTTTAATGCTTGGCGTAACAATCTCACCCACGACACTTACGTCGTAACCGCCGTGAACCAGTCTCATTGCAAAAAAATTACCAACCAGCTTGGATCGTCCAGCGCCCGCAATAAATATACGTTTAGCGTTATCAAGCAATTGGGTCAACTTTACATCATAGGCATTATCTGTAGCTTCAAGAACACCCGAAATTTTTTCTATGATAAGTTGCTGATGCATGATTATACCGCGTCAACCAATTCGCGAATTTCACGCGCTGCATCTGCAGGTGACGCAGCACCATAGATTGCAGCACCAACCACGATGATGTTCGCGCCTGCGCGAACCACATCCTGGACAGTTGACGCGTTAATACCACCGGCAACAGAAATTCTTACGCTTAAGCCCAGTCTTGCGATGTCGTTCAAGTCATTAAAAGGCGTGTGACCCGCAGCTTGCGCATCAAGACCTGTGTGTATACCCAAAATTTGAGCACCTGCTTCAGCAGTTGCGCGTGCGCAGGCTATTTTGTCTTCGACATTAATTAAGTCGATTTGAGCTTCTGCACCGTATGCATTTGCTGCTTTGATAAAGCCTACACAAGTTGCAAGGCCAGATACGCCTAAAACCGTACAAATATCGGCACCTGCCGCATAGAAAGGCGTTGCTTCGTATTCGCCTGCGTCCATTGTTTTAAGATCGACCAAAAGTAATTTATCTGGGAATCTCGCTTTTAATTCTTTAACTAGGTTAATGCCATTATGTTTAATGCATGGGGTCCCAATTTCAAAAATATCAACGTAAGGAGCTACTAAAGTAGCAAGACCTACTGTTTGGTCGAAATCCAATGAATCTAATGCCATTTGTATTAATGGTTTTGCCATGATGCGTGCTCCGATGGGTTATAGTAATAGTTATAATTTTAGTTGCTTACTCTTTATGCGAATGCAACTTTAAAGTAGAAAGGGGACTGATGTCAATGCCCAATGCTCAATGTTCACGTTGGCATGTGAATTTCAACGGCATGAAGTGGGATCTACCAGCAGCATGATACAAGCTTTATGCTATACACTCGAGACAATTCAGCTTGCCGCGCGAAGTCGGTCACACCGACTTTTCTTGCTCGCCCACACACAGCCTAAACACTAGTAAAGCAACGGCATCGACCTTATGACCATCACTGCGACTACCCTTAAGTTTTAAGCGGCCCAGCAGGGCCTTGCTCATCGCCTAGCTAACACCGAACACAGCGTCGTAAAAAACATCAGCAGGCCCTTCGACCCGTATTATCCATTCTCTAACCACTAACCAAAAAGCCAAAGACTGCGCTGATGAAGCCCAAAGGAACATGTATCTTGTACTTAATCTAAATTATAATAACAATATCCCAAAAATATGAGAGAGAAACACCTGATGGAACCTTTTACCAATATTCGCGCACTTATCATTGATATGGACGGCGTTTTATGGCACGGCGAACAGCCCATGCCCGGATTAATAGATTTTTTCCAAACCCTACGCACCCAACAAATTCGCTTTATTCTGGCTACCAACAACGCCAGCCTGACCCAGGAACAATATGTGGCTAAACTGGCTGTTATGGGCGTAGAAGTTACCCGAGATGAAATTCTGACCTCCAGCATGGCAACAGCGCTATACCTGTCCGAGCACACCAATCCGGCCGATACCCGTATTTTTGTAATCGGCGAAGACGGCGCTAGGCAACCGCTTATTGAACGCGGCTTTACCTTGACCGATCTCTATGAATTGAATGATGACAAAGACAATCCCAATAGGGGTGCTGACATTGTTGTCTGTGGAATGGATAAAACCTTGTCATGGGACAAGCTGGCAACAGCCACACTGAATATCCGCGCCGGCGCCAAATTCATTGGCACCAATGCCGACACCACGCTACCGACAGAGCGCGGCATTACCCACGGTAACGGCGCAATTTTGGCGGCAATACAGGTAGCCACTGGCGTAACACCGACCATCATCGGTAAGCCCGAACCGATCATCTACCAGCAAGCTCTCGCGTTACTCGGCATTGACCCAGCCCAAACAGTGGCCATTGGCGATCGCTTGGAAACCGACATTCTGGGTGCCGTTCGCACCGGCATCCGCAGTCTCATGGTTTTATCGGGGGTGTCCACCGAAGATGATTTTAAATCCACAGATTATCGACCCACCTGGGTTATGCCGGATATCCGGGATGTGACAGAAGCATTGAAAAACCTTGCTACGTAGTGAAGCTGATTGATCAGACTCGTTGCCCACGCCATCATGAAAACAACCTGAACCTACCGGAGCCGCTGCAATGAAAAAATTCATCAATAGCATTGATAATCTGCTTGACGAAAGTCTGCGTGGCTTTGCCAAAGCCCATGCCGATATAATCCAGCTCAACGCTCAGCCTCACTTCATCCAACGTATCAAGCCCACCGCGCCCGGCAAGGTTGCGCTGATTTCCGGCGGCGGTTCAGGGCATGAGCCTTTGCACACAGGCTTTGTCGGTTCGGGTATGTTGGATGCCGCCTGTCCGGGCCAAATATTCACCTCCCCTACCCCTGATCAAATGCTGGCTGCGGCGCAAGCCGTGGAAAATGGCGGAGGGGTTTTATTCATCGTCAAGAATTATGCAGGGGATGTGATGAACTTTGAAATCGCCGCCGAAATGCTTGATTGTCCGCACGAAACCGTACTGGTCAGCGATGATGTGTCCTTCCCCAAAACCCATAGCACTGGGCGCCGGGGCGTTGCAGGCACTTTGATTGTAGAAAAAATTCTCGGTGCGGCGGCGGAACAAGGCGCTAATTTGGCGGCCTGTAAGGCATTGGGGGATAAGGTCAACCTTGCCACCGCATCTATGGGCGTGGCATTAAGCAGTTGCACAGTACCCGCACTGGGCAAACCCACTTTCGACATCGGCGACAACGAAATTGAAATGGGCGTAGGCATTCATGGCGAGCGCGGACGTGAGCGCAAGGCCATGAGCAGCGCCACCGAAATTGTCGATTATCTAGCCAGTATTATTGACGAAGACCTGAAACCGCAAAAAGGCCAAACGGCGTTATTGCATATAAACGGCTTCGGTGCGACGCCGTTGATGGAGCTGCATCTAATTTACCAGCTGGCATCCCAATACTGGGAAAAACGCGGCGTCGACATCTGCCGTTCCCTGGTCGGCAACTACACCACCTCGCTCGACATGGCAGGCTGCTCGATTACCCTCAGCTTGCTTGACGAAGAACTGCTCCGCCTGTGGGATGCGCCCGTCCATACTGCGTCCTTACGCTGGGGCTGTTAAATGCCTAGCCAACACAGAAACCACCGCACAAATCATTAGCTGACTGGTTTTAGCGCCCGCATCGATATGCCCCCGACTGCGCTCCTCCAAAAAAGAAGCGCGCCCTTTGGTGGCCAACATGTCTTTGGTCGATTCCATCCCGACTATAGCCACACGAACAATATTTTCCAGAACCTTGGATAATACAACACCACCCGCAGCATCCTGCCGCAAGCTTGCGGCCACAGGAATCAACACATCCAACATAGTTTTCTCACCGGCATCCGCCTTGCCCCGCTGCTTTACCGCATCCACGCCGCAGCTGAATATCTCGGCAAAAGCCTGCAAATCGACTTCGCTCACGACAGACCGCTCACGAGCCGCTTTGCTCATCGCCACAAACAACGTGCCGTATAAAGAACCTGACGCGCCGCCAACAGTAGTCATCATGATCATGCCGATTTTCTGCCAGGCCGGAGCCCAATCCAGCAAAGCCAACTCGTCGCTTTGAGCCACCAGCGCCTTGATGCCGCGTTGAAGATTGGTCACATGATCGCCATCGCCAATAGCCTGATCCAAAGCTGTAACTTCTTCAGCGTTTGTTTCGACGACGTTATCGATTGCCTGAATCAGGCCGGGTAATAATGCAGGAACGAGTTGCATGGCATCCTCCAAGTCAAAAGTCATTAGGGTGTTGTGCAATTTACACTCGCCCGGCGAATCATACCCCAGGCGGTATGCCAGCAGTTAGTTATGCTAAGGATATGAAAAAATTTTTCTTCCCTGGAATACTGCCCAATCATGCTTCCCGGTCGTGCCCTGGCTGTCGTCGGCGTTGCCGCGTACAAACAATAAACGGACA
>JBCKWP010000003.1:0-37248 GCA_038922455.1 Methylobacter sp.
CTTTGTTGCAATAGCCTGAAGCTGTCGATAAACTTTTGCTAACTATTTCAGTCTGATCCAATGAATCCACCAAGAGGTATGCACATGAACATTCGTTTTTATTATCTGAGCTTGTTAGGCGCATTGCTTTGTCAGTCGGCAGCGGCGGCCGATCTTAGCCGGTCAGATGTGCAGCAGCATCTTGCCAAGGCGGATAAGAACCACCCCGCACAGCTGCGCCGAAAAGACCTTACCGGCCTGGATTTATCCAATCTGGATTTCAGGCATGCCGATTTGTGGGGTTCGGATTTGCGCAACGCCAATTTAAGCAACAGTGATTTGTCCGGCTTGAACCTGGATTTAACAGTGATGTCCAAAATCAACCTGTCTGGCGCTAACCTGTCCAACACCAGCATTTTCGGCGTACACATGGGCGGCGCTAACTTGAGCAACGCCAATCTGACCGGCAGCCGGTTTATTGCCAATTTGGATCGTTCCAACTTGAGCCACGCCAATTTGTCCCATGCCACTTGGGGCGTCGACATGAAGAATCAGCCGATGGGTTTGATGCGGGTCAGCTTGAACAATGTCAACTTATCGGGTGCCAATCTGTCCGATGCCAACCTGAATCGTGCGTTGATGCGCCATGCCAATCTGACCGGGAGCGTGTTGAAAAATACAGTGTTATATGGCGTCGATCTTTCCGGTGCTGATTTAACCGAGGCCGATTTGTCGGGTGCGGATTTGTCCGAGAGCAAACTTGAGGATGCCAATTTTACCGGCGCTAATTTGGCAGGCACCCGGTTTGGCCGCATTAAGGATAAATCGACTTTGAAGGGACTGGTGTCCAGCAAAAATCTTGAGGCGGCGATTTTCGACTGATCCGAAAAACGGTGATTCGTCCAAGCACCTTGTGGAGGCGAATCAAACATCTGCAATTCGGAAAATAATCCCCCTATCTTAATGAACAAGCACGAAATAACTTGAGCATTTACATTATCGTAGGAGCGGCTCTTTTTCTCAATCACTGTGCTCATGCGACCTGCTGTCCATTGATCACTGTCAACATCAACATCAGCCGGTGTTTTTTTGTAACCTCATATAGCGCACAATACGTTGCCGCTGTTCAGACAAAAGCTGCTCCCGATGCACGGGTGCTTTTTCAAGCAACTTAGCAAAACCACCGTGTAAATAGCTGTCGAGCCAATAAACCCGGGGCTGCCAGCGAACTTTCTGTTCACGGCAAACTTCGGATAAGCTCTGCCTTTCCCAAATGGCTTTAAGCGCCAAAAGCCGTCGGCGCTGCCAATGCTTTTGATACTCATAATGCTGTTTTTGCCAAGCTCCCCTGTCTTGCGGCGCATGGCGCTGAAGGCGTATTCTGCGAATCATACCCACCCCTTAAAATAGGCTACTTCAATGAGTTAAATGCAGGCTCTTTTTGAATAAAATGAGAGTAAGATCATCCGTGTTCCGCGTCGCCTAGAAGCGCCTACTTTCGGCATCAGCGTTCCATTACATTCTATGATCCTGAGCAGTTACGTCAAAATGACAAAAACGGGTGCAATGCCCCCTGCATTGTTTATACTATGCGCAATAACAGAGCAATTCCGGCCTTGTCCGCACTATGTTTAGTAAAATGCCGAGGTTTTATGCTCTTGTACCTTCCGGGTAAATTCAACCTAATTTTAAATCCATGCATATCCGCCGCAACAGGATCAATCAATGACCAACAGTTTAAGCTCACAAATCACCGGACAAAATGACATCGATCCAGCCGAAACCAAGGAGTGGATTGAAGCACTGCAAGCCGTACTGGAACACGATGGCAGCGAGCGTGTGCATTTCCTGATTGAGCAGTTGGTTTCGGTAACCCGGCATGCGGGATTCGACATCCCGTTCAGTGCCAATACCGCCTATATCAACACCATCCCGGTCGCTCAACAGGCGCAGTTTCCCGGCGACGTCACCCTAGAACACAAAATCCGCGCCTATGTGCGCTGGAATGCGATGATGATGGTGTTGAGAGCGAATAAGCACACCAACGTCGGTGGGCATATCGCCAGCTTTGCTTCGGCGGCCACCTTATACGATGTCGGCTATAACCATTTCTGGCATGCGCCTTCGGATCAGCACGGCGGCGACCTGATTTATACCCAGGGCCATTTGACGCCGGGTGATTATGCCCGCGCCTTCATGCTGGGACGATTGACGCTGGAACAGATGGATAACTTCCGCCAGGAAGTGAACGGCAACGGTTTATCGTCCTATCCCCATCCCTGGCTAATGCCGGACTTCTGGCAGTTTCCGACAGTTTCTATGGGTCTTGGGCCGATTATGGCCATTTATCAGGCGCGTTTTATGCACTATTTGCAAGATCGCGGTTTTGCCGATACTTCAAACCGCAAGGTCTGGAGCTTTCTTGGCGATGGTGAAACCGATGAACCCGAATCTTTGGGCGCTATCGGCATGGCCGGACGGGAAAAACTGGACAATCTGGTTTTTGTGATCAACTGCAACCTGCAACGCCTGGATGGACCGGTGCGCGGCAACGGCAAGATTATCCAAGAACTGGAAAGCGAGTTTCGCGGCGCCGGCTGGAATGTGATCAAACTGGTTTGGGGGCAACGCTGGGATGCGTTGCTGGCTCGCGATAAAGACGGGCTGTTGGTGGCGCGGATGATGTCTTGCGTCGATGGCGATTACCAAACTTTTAAAGCTAAGGACGGTGCTTATGTGCGCGAACAGTTCTTCAACACTCCAGAATTGAAAGCCATGGTTTCCGACTGGTCGGATCGCGACATCTGGGAGCTTAATCGCGGCGGACATGATCCGGTCAAAGTTTTTGCCGCTTTCCATGCAGCGGTGAATCATAAGGGCCAACCTACCGTCATCCTGGCTAAAACCATTAAAGGTTACGGCATGGGCGCATCGGGTGAAGCCCAGAATATCTCGCATCAACAGAAAAAAATGAGTGACATTTCGCTGACTAACTTCCGCGATCGTTATGCGTTGCCGGTCACCGACGAAGAGCTGCATAAACTGCCTTACCTGAGCTTTCCAGAAGGCTCGAAAGAACTGACTTACATGCGGCAGCGCCGCATCGACCTGGGCGGCCATTTGCCGGCTAGACGGGCAAAATCCTATGCGCTGGATGTGCCGGTGTTGAGCGATTTCAAGGCGTTGCTGGAAGCCAGCGGCGAAGGCCGTGAAATATCCACCACCATGGCTTTCGTGCGCCTGCTGAATATTTTGGTCAAGGACAAAAATATCGGCAAGCGCATTGTACCCATTGTTCCTGATGAATCGCGGACTTTCGGCATGGAAGGCATGTTCCGGCAACTGGGCATCTGGTCTCAACTCGGGCAGCTGTATACCCCGCAAGATGCCGATCAGCTGATGTTCTACAAGGAAGACAAGCACGGACAAGTGATACAGGAAGGTATCAATGAAGCGGGCGGCTTATGCGACTGGATTGCTGCGGGCACCTCGTATTCGACCCATAACGTGCCGATGATTCCGTTTTTTATTTATTATTCGATGTTCGGCTTCCAGCGAGTGGGCGATTTAATCTGGGCCGCCGCCGATCAACGTACCCGCGGCTTTTTAATGGGCGGCACGGCAGGTCGAACCACGCTGAACGGCGAAGGCCTGCAACATGAAGACGGCCACAGCCATTTGATGGCGGCAACAGTACCCAACTGCGTGTCCTACGATCCGACTTATGCGTATGAATTGGCGGTGATTATTCAGGAGGGTTTACGACGCATGTATGTCGAACAGGAAGATGTTTTTTATTACATCACCGTCATGAACGAAAATTACGCCCATCCTGCGATGCCTAAAGGCGTGGAGCTGGATATACTCAAAGGCATGTATAGCTTTAAAAAGGGCGCCAACGCTGGGACTGTTCCCGACAGCCCTGCGGCATACACTCCATCCATGGAGATAAAAGCACCTAGAGTGCAGTTATTGGGTTCCGGCACGATTTTCCGTGAAGTCGAAGCTGCCGCCGAATTGCTGCGCAACGACTGGGGCGTAGAAGCCGATTTATGGAGTTGCACCAGCTTTACCGAACTGTCCAGAGACGCCCAATCCTGCGAGCGCTGGAATCGTCTGCATCCGACCGATACAGCCAAACAATCGCATGTCGCCAACTGCCTTAACGGTGCAGAGGGGCCGGTGATTGCGGCCAGCGATTATACCCGCGCCTTTGCCGAACAGATCCGCGCCTATATTTCCGCCCCTTATACCGTTTTGGGCACCGACGGTTTCGGCCGTTCCGATACCCGTGAAAATCTGCGTCAATTCTTTGAAGTAGACCGCTATCATGTAACGATTGCGGCACTAAAGAGCCTAGCGGATCAGGGGCAGTTCGATGCCGCCAAAGTGGATGTGGCAATTGCCAAATACGGCATAAACCCTGATGCAACAGCTCCCTGGCTAATCTAACGGAAGGACACAACATGGCTTTTTTAATTGAAATCAAGGTTCCTGATATCGGCAATGTCGCAGATATTGATGTGGTAGACGTACTGGTTAAACCGGGCGATGTTGTAGCGTTGGAACAAACCCTGGCTGTACTAGAAACCGACAAAGCCAGCATGGATTTACCTTCCAGCGCGGCGGGTACTGTGCAGGAAGTGTTTATCAAGCCCGGCGATAAAGTCTCCGAAGGGACATTGATTGTAACGGTATTGGCAAACACCGAAGTACTTAGCATTGCAAAGCCGGAAGCACCGATGCAACAAGCAGCGGCGATAGAAAAAGCGCCGGAACCGGCCAGTCAACCGGCTGTTGTTGCGTCTGAGCCGATACTGCTACCGGAAACCCTACCAAGCACCGGTTCTACCGCAGCAGCACATGCCACACCGGCTGTCCGGCTTTTCGCCCGCGAACTGGGCGTTGATATAAACAAAATAACCACCGGCAGCGGCCGTAAGGGACGCATCTTAAAAGACGATGTAAAAAACTTCGTCAAGAAGGTTATGGTCGAAGGTATTGCTCAAAGCGGCAGTGGAATTCCGACCATGCCGGTCGTCGATTTCTCCCAATTCGGCGAGATAGAAGAACAGAAACTCAGCAAGATCAAGCGCCTGACCGGGCAAAACATGAGTCGCGTGTGGCTGAACCTGCCGATGGTCACCTACCATGACGAAGCGGATATTACCGAAATGGAAGCGTTCCGCGTCGCGCTAAATGCCGAAAAAACCAAGGATGAGCTGAAAATAACCGGCCTGATCTTCATCATCAAGGCGCTGGTTACCGCGATGGAAAAGTTCCCGCAATTCAACGCGTCACTGTCTGCCGATGGCGCTTATCTGATCTACAAGAAATACTTCAATATCGGTATCGCGGTCGATACACCCAACGGTTTGGTCGTGCCGGTGCTACGCGACGTCAACCGCAAAGGCATCAACGAATTAGCTGCCGACTTGGCCGAAAAAAGCAACAGGGCTCGTTTGGGTAAATTGATGCCTGCTGAAATGCAAGGCGGTTGCATCACTATTTCCAGTCTCGGCGGTATCGGCGGTACGGCTTTTACGCCGATCGTCAACGCCCCTGAAGTCGCCATCCTCGGTGTCACCCGCGCTAAAATGCAACCGGTCTGGAATGGCAAAGAATTTATGCCAAGGCTGATGTTGCCGCTCGATCTGACTTACGACCATCGGGTGATTGACGGTGTGGAAGGCGCGCGTTTCATGGCGGCTCTAAAACAATACTTGGGCGATATTCGCCGCTTGTTACTTTAACTTTACTCTAATCAAGGTACGATAATATGGACGCTAATCCAGCGGTTAATGAGTCTATGAACCATGCCGAAGTCCTGGTCTTGGGTGGCGGCCCCGGCGGTTATACGGCAGCATTTCGCGCTGCCGACTTAGGTAAGCAAGTGGTGTTGATCGAGCGTTATCCGGCTCTTGGCGGCGTGTGCCTTAATGTTGGCTGCATTCCGTCTAAAGCCTTGCTGCATGTCGCGCAGATTGCCCACGAAGTCGATGAATTCGAACAACACGGCCTCAGTTACGGCAAACCGAGCTTTGATTTAGACAAGATTCGGGCTTGGAAAGAGAGTATTACCCAGACACTGGTTGGCGGGTTGGCTCAATTAGTAAAACAGCGAAAAATCACCCTGATCCAGGGTACGGGGCAATTTACCTCGTCCAATACGGTTGAGATAACAACCGAAACAGGCGTAAAAACCGTCAGTTTTGACCAGGCGATTATTGCCGCCGGTTCGCATCCGACTAAAATCCCTGTTTTTCCTAATGATGATCCTCGTTTATGGGATTCGACCGATGCGTTGGAATTAAAAGAAATTCCCAAAAAACTGTTGATAGTCGGCGGCGGCATCATCGGCTTGGAAATGGCTACGGTTTATCACGCGTTGGGATCGGAAATCAGCGTGGTCGAGCTGATGGATCAAATTATTCCCGGCTGCGATAACGACCTGGTTACTCCTCTGTACCGGCGCATTAAAAAGCAATATAAAAATATCTGGCTGGAAACGCGGGTTACCTCAATCGAAAAGCACGAAGACGGCCTGAAAGTTTCCTTCGACCGCGCCATCCCTGGCGATAAAGGTAAAAGCGCACCGGATTCGGCGCTATTCGATGCGGTCTTGGTGGCTGTGGGGCGCAGGCCTAACGGCAAACTGATCGGTGCTGAGTCGGCAGGGATTAATGTCGATGAGCTAGGTTTTATCGCTGTCGATAAGCAGCAGCGCACCAACGTCCCGCATATCTTTGCGATAGGCGATATAGTTGGTAATCCGATGCTAGCGCATAAGGCCACTCACGAAGGCAAAGTTGCCGCCGAAGTTATCGCCGGTTTAAAATCCGGATTCGATGCACTGACCATTCCCTCTGTTGCTTATACCGACCCCGAAGTGACCTGGATGGGCCTGACTGAAAACCAGGCCAAACAACAAGGCATAACTTATGATAAAGCGGTTTTCCCCTGGGCAGCCAGCGGACGCTCATTAAGCCTGGGGCGCAAAGAAGGCCTGACCAAAATACTCTGCGACAAGGAGACCGGAAGAATACTCGGTGCCGGCATGGTCGGCCCTAATGCCGGTGAATTGATTGCTGAAGCGGTGCTGGCCCTGGAAATGGGCGCCGATGCCGAAGATATAGGTTTGACAATCCACCCACATCCCACGTTATCCGAAACCTTCGCGTTCGCCGCCGAAATGATCACCGGTTCGATTACCGATCTTTATATAAAGAAAGTGAAAGGCTAAAGGTGAAATATTTTTTTAGCCTTTCACCTTTCCAATCAGTCCAACGGAACAACCGAGCATCCAAATGAAATCCAAGATAGTTACTGTCATTGCACTCGCTTTACTCGTCTTCATTAATTTCAGCATTTGGAGTTATGTTAACAATCCTTTGCAATTGCAACCTTGGACCAAGACCACGATGGGTGTCACTTTCGACCCCATGAGAAAACAGGACACGCAAACCAGCAATACCTTTCCTAGCGAAGCCGATATTGACCATGACTTGAGCTTGCTTGCCAACAAGGTTCACGCCGTGCGTACCTACAGTGTACTTAAAGGGCTGGACAAGGTTCCTGAGTTGGCCGCCAAGCATAATCTAAATGTGACTATGGGAGCCTGGATTGATGATAATCTTGAAAAAAATAGACAAGAAATCGAAACCTTAATTAACGTCATTCGTCAGCCCAGCCCCAACATTGTTCGTGTTATGGTCGGCAACGAGGTATTACTGCGTGCCCGCAACATTAATGAAGAACACCTGATCAAAACTGAAGAACAACTGATTGAATATATCCGGGAAGTAAAAAAGAATACTTGGCGCCCAGTCAGTACCTCAGAAACCTGGGATATGTGGATTGCCCACCCCAAGCTTGTTGATGAAGTCGATTTTATCGCCGTGCATATTCTGCCTTATTGGGAAGGCATTGCGGCAGAAGACGCTGTTGATTATGTTTTTGACCGCTACCATGACGTGCAAAAAGCTTACCCTAACAAACCTATCGTCATTACTGAAGTCGGCTGGCCTTCAGACGGTCAACCTTTTAAGCATGCGACTGCATCGGTATCCAATCAGGCAAAATTCCTGCGTGAATTTCTTAATCGGGCCGATGTCGAAAAAGTTAATTACTATATTGTAGAGGCGTTCGATCAACCTTGGAAAATGTCTTTGGAAGGCTCAGCCGGAGCGTACTGGGGTATTTTTAATGCAGATAGACAGCCCAAGTATCCGATGGATGCCGATGTTATCGCCATGCCCAACTGGGAACACTGGGCGACTGGCGCGGCTGTTTTCAGCATCGTATTGATGGGCTTGTTTTTATTTACCCGGAGCAGCTTAAAACTGCCGGGTTTGCTGTTTTTCGGCTTGATTGCCAATCTTGCGGCATCAACGATTTTCTGGTCTGTGTCGATTGGCGCCCAGCAATACCAAACCAACCTAAGCATGGTATTTTGGGGCATCCTTATCTTGATGCAGGTTATGGCGGCGGTCATCCTGCTAATAGAAAGCCTGGAAATAGCCGAGGTCGTCTGGCATCGAAATACGGCCAGGACTTTTCAGCCGCTTACGCCATCCCCGGACTTTAAATACCCCAAGGTGTCATTGCATTTGCCTATCCATAATGAGCCGCCCGATATGGTGCGCATGACGCTGGAAGCTCTGGACAAGGTTGATTACCCCAATCTGGAAGTGCTGGTGATGGATAACAATACCAAGGATCCTGCTATCTGGGAGCCCGTAAAGGCAGATTGCGAGCGTTTGGGGCCGAAGTTTAGATTTTTCCATCTGGAAAACTGGCCTGGCTTTAAAGCGGGTGCGATTAATCATGCTCTTGAACAAACCGCGCCTGATGCCGAGATTATCGCGGTTATCGACAGCGATTACATCCTGTCGCCCGACTGGCTTAAGTGCATGGTGCCTTATTTCGACAACGAGAATGTCGGCTTTGTCCAATCGCCCCAAGATTACCGCGACCGCGACCAAAGCGCGTTCAAATCCTCTTGTTACTGGGAATACGCCGGATTTTTCAATATCGGCATGGTGCAAAGGAATGAATACAACGCCATTATCCAGCATGGCACCATGACCATGATCAGAAAGTCCGCCTTTTTGGAAGTGGGTAATTGGTCGGAATGGTGTATCTGCGAAGACAGCGAGTTGGGTTTGCGTCTGTATGAAGCCGGTTATGATTCGGTTTACGTCAAAGATTCGTTCGGGAAAGGAGTCATGCCCGACACCATGTCCGGCTACATGACTCAACGCTATCGCTGGGTTTACGGTGCTATGCAAATCATCAAGGCGCATTGGCGCAGCTTTTTGCCCTCTAAAAATCCCAAACTGACGTCTGCCCAAAAGTATTATTTTATTGCCGGATGGCTACCGTGGTTTTCAGATGCGTTGGCATTGGTGTTTACTTGCACCAGCTTGGCGTTAACTGCCCTGATTCTTTACGATCCGATCCACAGCGAACTGCCTGCCAATGCCTTTTTATTGCCGACCGTCGGTATATTCAGCTTTAAAATTATCCGGGGCTTATGGCTGTATCAAGCCCGTGTTCCGTGTTCCATCTGGCAGTCATTAGGCGCATCACTATCGGGCTTATCGTTGACGCATACCGTCGCCAAAGGTACGATGCAGGGCCTATTTACATCGGGAAAACCGTTTATGCGCACACCCAAGTTTGAACAACACAGTGCCTTGTTCGTCGGTTTAGTTACCATCCGGGAGGAGTTGCTGTTGTTGACCTTATTGAGTGTGGCGATCGGAATGATGGCGTCTTTGGAGCATTTCGACAATTTCAGTGGTAGGTTATGGATAGCTATTCTTTCGGTGCAAGCCGTCCCCTATGTTGCGGCCTTGTTGACCTTATTGATCAGCATCGCGCCGGATTATAAAACGTATAAACCTGAACTGGTTACCGAAAAACAGCCCGCCAAATCCAAATCCAAGAAGAAAAAATAGTCCGGCATAACCTTACGAAGGAAGGGCGCGAAGAAAAACTTCGCGCCCTTTTTTATTTAAGCTACCGTAAACGTAAGCGTTCACCTCCCCCTTTGAAAAGGGGGATTGAGGGGGATTTATTTGAACAAATCTCCCCTAACCCCTCTTTTTCAAAGAGGGGGACTGAACGCTTACACCGTAAACAGCTCTCATCATTATGCAGGGGGGTGTTGACCTGTGTACTGATCGGATCAATCTCCATAGCGTTACAAGCAGCCCCGGCTAAAAAATCGGCAATCTTGACATCGGTGTTGTTCTTGTCCAGCCAGCGATTGTAATCGTCGGGCATGATAATAACCGGCATCCGGTCATGGATAGATGCTATTTTGTCGCTGGCGGCATGGGTGATAATTGCGCATGAATAAACGGTTTCCTGATCATGCTCCCAGTGCTCCCAAACACCTGCAAAAGCGAACAGTCCGTTATCTTGTCGGTGTACATGGTAGGGTTGTTTGCCGGCGCAAGTGACCTGCCACTCAAAGAAACCGGTAGCAGGGATCAGGCACCGCCGATGCCGGCAAGCATTTTTAAATGACGGTTTTTTAGTCAGGGTTTCGGCCCTGGCATTGATCAGGTGACTGGAAATTGTGCTGTCTTTAGACCACGACGGAGTCAATCCCCAGTGCAGGTTAACGGCCCTGTTGCTACCGTCATCCAGTTGCACAACAGCGAGAATCTTTTGTCCCGGCGGGATATTGTAGTCGGGATGGTGTGCCGGTAAACTCAGCAACCTGAAATGATCCATAATCTGTTGCCCTGTTGCGATTAAGTTATAACGTCCACACATACATGCACCCCGAACTGATAAAACTGGAAAAAATCTTCAAGCCGTCGATTCTAACAAAGATTGATGATCCGTTGCTGGTGCAACACTCAATCGAGCTGTGGATTAAACGAGACGACCTGCTGCATCCGGTAATTTCAGGTAATAAATGGCGCAAGCTCAAGTACATACTTGACCATGCACTGTCGTTAGGTACTGACACCCTGATCAGCATGGGCGGCGCTTATTCCAATCATCTACATGCCCTGGCTTATGTCGGCAAGATGTTAGGATTAAAGACTATTGGACTGGTTCGCGGCGAGCAACCGGAAACATTGACGCCGACCTTACAGGATATGAAAATATGGGGTATGGAGTTGAGATTTGTATCCCGCGCTGATTACCGGCTGCTTAGGCAATACAAAAACTGGCATGACTTGCCAGACTTAACGCCCGGGCAATACTGGTTGCCGGAAGGCGGGGCTTTAGGCTTGGCGCTGAAAGGCGTGGCGGAACTGGTTGCCGATATAGCAATCCCCTACGACACAGTGTGTGTGCCTTGCGGAACCGGCACGACCTTGGCGGGCATCATCGATGCAGTTCCTGATCAGGCATCGGTACTGGGTTTTTCGGCGTTAAAAAACGCAAATTTTTTAACCGCAGAAGTCAAAGCTATGCTGTCACAATCCCGTAACAATTGGCAGATAAACTTGGATTATCATTTTGGCGGTTTCGCCAAAACCAATGCCGAATTAAGCGCATTTATTGAAGACTTCGAATTACAAACTACAATCCCTCTTGAGCAAGTCTATACCGGCAAAATGATGTACGCCCTCTACGATTTAATCAAAAAAAACCGCTTCAAGCCCGGCGAGCGTATTATTGCGATACATACCGGAGGTTTGCAGGGAAAAAGAGGGTTTAAGGAAGACGAAAGGTGCAAAAAGACTTGCCTTATGGATTAACCGGTACAATTTTTAGCCTTTAGCCTCTCCAATAAATAACGTAAGTAGGTGTCCATAACTGTTTTAACAAAACTCTGATGTAGGAGCGGCTTTAGCCGCGATAGGTCGCGGCTAAAGCCGCTCCTACAGATTGTTAAACAACTTTTTATCCATTACTTAACTATTCAGTGTAGGGATAACATCCCTGACAAACCGTAGTGTGATTGAGGTTGATATTGAAAGAATAGAGATCAAACCTTGCCAGACCCATTGCATAGGGATGTTATCCCTTAATGGCTGAATAATTACTAAATAACAATACCCATCGATTTTAAATCTGAGTAAAACATGGACATAAACCAAACTGAAGACATCATCGATCTTCAAAAACCGGAGCTTTATATTAATCGTGAACTGAGCTTATTGGAGTTCAACAAGCGAGTTCTGGCGCAAGCGAAAGATGAACAAGTGCCCCTGCTTGAGCGGCTTAATTATTTGTGCATCTCCTGCTCCAATCTTGACGAGTTTTTCGAGGTTCGCGTAGCCAGCGTGATCCAGATGGCAGCCATCGATTCGAAAGCCATCAGCCCGGACGGCTTAACGCCTAGTGAGCAGCTGGAGCTGATTGCCGTCCATGCCCACCAGCTGGTTGACGAACAATACAAGGTCCTTAACGAGATTCTGATCCCAAAATTGGCCGAGGAAAATATCCGTTTCATTCGCCGCAAGGAATGGAGCGAAGCCCAGCACAAATGGCTGGAAGCCTATTTTAATGATGAGCTGTTGCCGATCTTGACACCGGTTGGACTGGATTCAGCCCACCCTTTTCCGCGCATACTCAACAAGAGTTTAAATTTTATTATTGCCTTGACCGGAAAGGACGCCTTCGGCAGAAATAGCGGTCGAGCCATCCTACAAGCGCCCAGAGCACTGCCGCGTATCATCCAATTACCCGCCGAGGGAACGGGTAGCGGGTCGGCGGATTTTGTGTTTTTATCGTCGATCATCCATGCCTTTATCGACCAGTTGTTTAACGGCATGAATGTCAAAGGTTGCTATCAATTCAGGGTCACCCGGAATAGCGATTTTTTTGTCGATGACGATGCGATCGACGATTTATTACTTGCCGTGGCAGGTGAGCTGGCCATGCGTAATTATGGTGATGAAGTTCGCCTGGAGATTGACGCCAACTGCCCGGACGAAACGGTCACCTTCTTGTTGGATCGTTTTGAAATGACCCGCGACCGGTTGTTTTTAGTTGACGGCCCGGTCAATCTGAATAGGATTCAGGAGATTAATGACCTGATTGGCCGCCCTGACCTTAAGTTCCCCCCGTTTAAACCCATGGTGCCCCAACAACTGGAGCGCAGCAAAGACATCTTTGCGGCGATTAGACGCCACGATATTCTGCTGCACCACCCTTTTGAGTCTTTTTCGCCGGTCGTTGAATTTATCCGCCAGGCGGCTGTTTCCCCCGAGGTGCTGGCCATCAAGCAAACGCTCTATCGCACCGGAGCCGATTCGCCTATCGTCAGCGCCTTAATCAAGGCGGCGAGAGCAGGGAAGGTGGTGACGGTGGTCATCGAATTGAGGGCGCGGTTCGATGAAAAAGCCAATATCGATCTGGCCTCCAAGCTACAAGAAGCCGCCGTGCATGTGGTTTATGGTGTGGTGGGCTATAAAACCCATGCCAAAATGTGCTTGGTGTTAAGAAGGGAAGGTAAACAATTGCGTAATTATGTACATCTGGGCACTGGAAACTATCACCCGAAAACCGCGCAGATTTACACCGATTACGGCCTGTTTTCCTGCGATAAAGAATTAGGTGAAGATGTCCGCCGAGTATTTGCGCAACTGACCAGCTTGGGCAAAGTGACCAAATTGAATAAGTTGCTGCAATCGCCGTTTACCTTGCATAGCGGCTTGATGGAGAAAATAGAGCGGGAAATACGCCACGCCAAAAACGGCAAACCGGCAAAAATAATCATCCAAGTCAATGCCGTTGTTGAGGAGCAATCTATCCGGGCTCTTTACCGTGCGTCGCAGGCCGGGGTTGAGGTTAAATTGATTGTCAGGGGCGTGTGCTGCTTAAAGCCCGGCGTTTTGGGCGTGTCTGAAAATATAGAAGTGCGCTCCATTATTGGGCGATTTTTGGAGCATGCGCGGGTTTATGCGTTTGAAAATGACGGCGATTGGAAAGTCTACGCGTCCAGTGCGGATCTGATGAACCGCAACATGTTCCGGCGTGTTGAAATCTGCTTTCCGATCGAGAATAAAAAGCTTCAAAACCGAATTTTGCAAGATCTGAACTTATATCTAAAAGATAACACGCAAGCTTGGCTGTTGCAGTCTGACGGCAGTTATCAGCGAATTCAAAGGGCCGACAAGGAAGAACCGGTTCATGCTCAAACTGTACTTATGCATGAAGTGCAATGACCGACGCACATGAGATTGCCCAGTTAGGCGACCCGGTGCTCAGGCAAATAGCCGAAGCCGTAGCTGATGTGCATGACGCTGGAATCAAGCAGATAATCGAGGCGATGCAAAATACCTTGGCCGCGACTTCGGGCGTTGGCATTGCCGCACCCCAAATCAGCATATCAAAACGGATTATCATTATTGCCTCGCGGCCTACGCCTCGTTATCCGTCGGCGCCGCTGATGGAACCGACGGTGATGATTAATCCTAGCTTTCAGGTCTTGTCGGAAACACAAGAAAAAGGCTGGGAGGGTTGCCTGAGCATTCCGGGGATACGTGGCTTAGTGCCGAGGTATCAGGACATCATGATTCGCTATATCAATCAACAAGGTGACTCAGTTGAATCAAGGTTAAGCGGGTTTGTGGCAAGGATTTTTCAGCATGAATTCGATCATCTGGAAGGCCTTACCTATCTGGATCGGATTGAAAGCAATACGGATATATTCTCAGAAAGCGAATATGTTAAATTGATTGATAAGGAATGTGCACGAAATAAAGTTAACAAATGAGTATTATCGAGTAGTGTGGGGGCGACTTCAGTCGCCACCACAGATGCTCAACTTATTTCATGCTCGTTACTAAGGCTTAAACTATTTCCATGCCAACTCACTCGCGATCATCTCGGCCTGTTTAAGCACGGTTTCCGTGGCGAGTAATTGCATATCCGGCGGATAACCAAATTGTCGTAAAGTCCGCTTCACGATGACTTTCAGCTTGGCTCTGACGCTTTCTTTAATCATCCAGTCAATCGAGGCATTTTCCCTGACTCGTTGCGTCAAAACTACCGCCAATTCCCGCAATTTATCGTGCTGCATCAGTTCTTTTGCACTGTCATTGTTGGCGACCGCCGTATAAAACGCATATTCAAAATCAGTCAGTCCAAGCGTTTTTGCTTGCGTGTCTGAGGCGACAATTTCCTTGCTGATTTTGATGAGTTCATCCATGACTTCGGCGGCGGTCAGGATTTTGTTCTGGTATTTTTTAATCGCCGCTTCCAACATTTCCATCAAAGATTTACTTTGCACCAAATTCTTTTTTGCTCGGACTTTCAGTTCGTCATTGAGCAGTTTTTTAAGCACTTCCAGAGCCACATTTTTATGTTCCAACCCTTTCAGCTCCATTAAGAATTCTTCTGAAAGTATGGAAATATCCGGCTTTTTAATGCCAGCCGCATCGAATATGTCAATCACTTGTTCCGACACCAAGGCCTTATCAATCACCTGCCGGATCGTGGTTTCGATTTCCTCATTGGTTTTGCCGCCGCCGGAGCTGTCAAACTTGGCTAATCGGGCTTTGATCGCTTGAAAAAACGCCACTTCATCTTTGGCATCCATGGCTTGTTCGTGGGGTATGGCAATGGCGAATGCCAGCGATAGCGCCGTTACTTCGTTGATGTAACGTTTCTTGCCGTCTTCCAGTCCTAAGATGTGTTCCTCCGCTGCAAGGATCAGCGACAGTTTGCGTGAGGTATCCGCCGCGAAATAATCTTCATAGGCAAAGCCATGATACATCGCAGAGATAACTTCGATTTTTTCCAGCATCAAATTGACCGCTTGCTCCTGCGCCAGAGTTGGATCACCTTTACCGCCCGCATCAGAATAGAAGGACAGGGCTTCTTTAAGATCGGCGGCAATGCCCAGATAATCCACCACCAACCCGCCAGGTTTGTCCAGATAGACCCTATTCACCCGTGCAATGGCCTGCATCAGGTTATGGCCTTTCATGGGTTTGTCGATATACAACGTGTGCATACTCGGTGCGTCAAAGCCGGTGAGCCACATATCCCGCACGATCACGAGTTTTAATTCATCATCGCTATCTTTCATGCGCTCGGCCAAGGCTTTGCGTTGCTGCTTGGTGGTGTGGTGTTTGGCAATCTTTGCACCGTCTGAGGAGGCAGAAGTCATGACCACCTTAATCACGCCTTTATTCAGATCATCCGAGTGCCATTCAGGTTTGAGTTTAATGATTTCCTCATACAGATTGGCAGCAATACGGCGGGACATGGCCACGATCATGGCCTTACCCGAAAAGACTTCTTGCCGCGCTTCAAAGTGGCTGACAATATCTTTGGCGATATTATGGATGCGTTTTTCACTGCCGACCAAGGCTTCTACTTGCGTCCATTTGGCTTTGGCTTTTTGGGTGTCGGTGAGGTCTTCTTGATCCAGTTCTTCGTCGAGTTGGGCAATGAGTTTTTTGCCTTCATCACTCAAGGTCACTTTCGCTAACCGACTTTCATAATAGATACGCACAGTTGCCCCGTCTTCGACCGCTTGGGCAATGTCATAAATATCGACATAATTTCCGAAGACTGCCGGTGTGTTCACATCGGTTTTTTCAATCGGTGTGCCGGTAAAACCTAGATAAGTCGCGTTAGGTAAGGCATCGCGCAGATATTTGGCAAAACCATACACAATTTTTTTGCCGATGATTTCACCGTTCGCATCTTTTTCATCAATCGTTTTGGCGGCAAAGCCATATTGGGTACGATGCGCCTCATCAACAACAACGATGATATTCCGGCGGCTTGATAACTCCTCATAGACATTGCCTTCATCCGGCTGAAACTTCTGGATCGTGGAAAAAACCACGCCACCAGAACTGACTTTTAACAATTCTTTGAGTTGTTGCCGGTCAACCGCCTGTTTGGGGTCTTGCCGGAGCAGTTGTGAAGTCGCGGCAAATGTATCAAACAATTGATCGTCGAGATCATTGCGGTCGGTAATGACCAGTACCGTCGGGTTGTCCAATGCCAGCACGATCTTGCCGGTATAAAACACCATGGAAAGTGATTTGCCGCTGCCTTGGGTATGCCATACAACACCGGCTTTTTGATCGCCTTCGGGTTGACTGGCCACGCCGGGCAGTCCATAGCTGACCGGGTTTTCCTGTACAGAGGGCACATGCAATGCGCCCCTACAAGATGCGGCGCGCAAAGTAGAAGCAACGGCAGCATTCACCGCGTAATACTGATGATACGCGGCCAGCTTTTTAACCGTGACGATGCTGATAACGCCGGTCTTTGGGTCTTCTTTCTTGGATTTTTCAAACACCACAAAATGCCGGATCAAATCCAGTAAAGTAGACTTGTTCAACATGCCACTAATCAAGGTTTCAAGTTGACTGACCAGATGCGAGGCTTCGGTTTTTCCATCAGCTGATTTCCACGCCATAAAGCGGGTGAATCCCGCCGACAACGACCCCGCTTTGGCTTCCAGCCCATCGGAAATGACTAAAATCGCGTTAGTGGTAAACAGGCTTGGAATCGTATGTTTGTAGGTATCTAATTGCTGGTATGCGGACTTAACAGTGGCGTTTTCATCGGTAGCATTTTTAAGCTCGATAACCACCAAGGGCAAGCCATTAACGAACAGAATTATATCGGGGCGTTTATTTTGGTTGTTCTCAATGACCGTGAATTGATTGGCTACCACAAACTCATTGTTTTCAGGCTTGGCAAAATCAATCAACCACACCAGATCACCGCGATCCTGACCATCTTTTTGATAATTGACCTTCACGCCTTCGGTAAGCATTCGATGAAAGGTTTCATTGTTGACCAACAATTCCGGCGAATGGATGCGCTCAACGTCTTTAACGGCTTCTTGCAGAGCATGACGCGGAACAGACGGATTGATGCGTTGAACGGCTGACCAGAGGCGGTCTTTCAGGATCACTTCATCATAATGAGCACGCTCTGGGCTTTCTCCATCAGGAGCAATGTCAGGGGCGTAAATGTAGGTATAGCCAAGCTTTACAAACAGCTTGATAGCGAAGTCTTCAATGGCGGATTCAGTGAGTTTAGTCATAAATTGTTGCCATTAATTAAGTTAATGATGACCTTAACAATCGTTTCTTTTTCCTCGGGTTTGCTTTCCGCAGTCAGCAAGGTAAACGCCACCAACGCATTATCGGCGATGCGTTTTTCGCCATCGGCGTTGTACAAATGCTGATGCCTTTCCAGAAACCAAACAAAAATCGCGGCGGCGATGCGTTTATTGCCGTCGGAAAAGGAATGGTTCTTGACGATAAAATACAGCAGATTGGCGGATTTCTCTTCGATGCTCGGATACAGCTCCTTGCCGTCAAAGGTCTGGTAAATCGTCTCCAGCGAACTCTTGAAAGAATCGTCCTTCTCATTACCGAACAGCCCGCCGAGATTTTCCCTGATGCGCCACAAACCGATCTGCTGCATCGCCTCATTGTAGGTGATTTTGGCTTGCGCCCCGGTGCGCGTGCCCACTACCTGCAAACGCTGGTGGTCGTAATCGTCCAACACCGTCAGCGCGAGGCTATATTTTTCCAGAATCGCCAAAATGCCGCGCGCTTCGTCATTTGACAGGTCTTTGTGATGAATCAAGCGGGAAGACAGGGCAACGGCGCGTTTTAAATCGGCGAGTTTTTCTTGTTCCGCTTTGAGTTTTTCTTCATTTAATGCGTAACCTTGCAGCAGATATTGCTTGAGGACGGTGTTTGCCCAGATGCGGAATTGTGTGCCGCGTTGAGATTTAACCCGATAGCCGACCGAGATAATCACATCGAGATTATATTGGTTGACTTCATAGGATTTGCCGTCAGAAGCAGTTGTCCGGCATTTCCGGACAACTGCATTTTCCAACAATTCGCCTTCCTTGAAGATATTGCGAATGTGTTCAGAAAGGGTGCGTTTGTTTTTGTCGAACAAGTCGCACATTTGCGCTTGATTTAGCCAAACCGTTTCTTCATCCAGCACTATTTCAAGCTGAACGTTGCCATCGGCGGTTTGATAAATGGTAATGTGTTGTTGATTTGCTTGAGTTGTCATGACAGGTTTTTCCGTTAACGTTAAGGCTGAAAATTCACCCGCACTGCGCCACTCATCAGTTTGATGGCGAAATCTTCGATGGTGGATTCGGTGAGTTTAGACATAGTAGGTATCTTCCTGCCATCGCTGCGGGTTGGTTTGGATATATTCCGCGATTTTCAAATAGGCCGCCTCATCGCGGATGATGTGTTCGTAATAGTTGCGTTGCCAGACAGGTGCGAAGGGTGGGTTGCGTAATTGATTGATGCGTTTTGTTACCGCAGATTTATAGCCACGCACCACATCCCCAATCGTAGGGGCGCGTTGCACGCGCTCTGATTCGTTCCCATCACCATTTTTGGGCGGACATTCAGGATGCGTACATTCAGGATGCGTACATTCGGGGCGCGTGCATTCAGGGCGCGTGCAACGCGCCCCTACGGTAATGATATTGTGTATATGGTTGGGCATAACGATGAATTCATCGAGTGAAACGTTGTGGCGCATTTTTGCGGTTATCAATATTTCATCGGTGGCTATGACACCCGCTTCGTTCACTTTCATTTCTCCATTGATGATCTCTCCAAACAAGGGAGTCCGATCATGCGTACAAATCGTGACTAAATACATTCCCGCCTGCGAATAGTCATATCCCCGTAGGCGGATGGATTTGCGGTGGTGGATTTTTGGATTAAATGTCATATTTATTATCCCGTAAAATGGATGCATTCAAATTGGTAGGGGCGGATTGCATCCGCCCAATTGCTATATTTTGACTATATTTGGGCGCGTGCAACGCGCCCCTACATTTTCACCCGCACTGCGCCGCTTATTGATTTTATGAACATGAAGCGGTCAAATAACTGTTTGGCGTTATGTTTGCTTGTTGCCAATGTTCAACTAAAACGTAAGTATTCAGTCCCCCTCTTAGAAAAAGAGGGGTTAGGGGAGATTTTATTAAATAAATCCCCCTCAATCCCCCTTTTTCAAAGGGGGAGGCGAATGTTTACAGTTTTTTGCTACGAGGGTCTGAATAATTACACTAAAACCGCTAATTTCCCTCGAAATAACAACGCAGAAATAACGGTGTTGGTATCAAAAACCACTTTCATGCTTCACGCGCCCAGTTAATCGCATTGGCAATATCCGTTTCGCTGATAGCTTGCACGGCGATAGGGTCGCGGATAGTTTCCAATTCGTCATTTTCATTATCGACCAAAATCAACAGCTCTACTTTTTGCCCTTTTTTTAAGGCTAAAGGCTGTTTTAACGTAATGTGCTGTAAATCGTCCAGCGTAATAATTTCTTTGTAGGCATACATGGCATTTTCCTTTTATCAGGTGTTCAGTTTTACCCGCACTTCGCCGCTCATCAATTTGGGTAGTAATGAATCCCTAAGCGCTTCGAGCGTCTTTCTCTGCTTGGCAATCGCAATCTGCTTATGCAGCAACGGCATCATTTGCACCGACATTTCTGACAGCACTTTAGGCGGTGGCGCCAACACCATTGCTGCATCCAGGTCGCCGCGTTTGATATGCCCCATCGTTGTGGCATGACTTGCCGAAATGGCGATGAATTCCGCCAAGTGATGCTTGCACCACATCAGATAGAACCATTTTGGAAACTCATCCGAAGTCACCTTGAAAAGATGCTGGTTCAGTACACACCTCTCGCCATCCCAAACCTTGACCATCAAAGAAGCTGACCATGCAAAAATCACATCGCCAGCTTCGACGATGTATTCAGGTTTAATCTCGCTTGTTGCCCAGTCTGATGATTCGGATATGCCACCGCTAAGCTCTCTAATTTTCAAGACTGGCAGCTTTTCCAGATCATTTTTTGGTGGATTTTTTTGGCAAGCCAGCCCATTCAGGAATTTGGCGATGCTACTCAAAGGTCTTTCCTCCCAATCCTCCCCCGCCTCTTCCACGAACCACTGGCGGAACAGTGTTTCGGCCGTGCGTTCTAGGGTTTGGTTCTGGCGGTGCAGCAGGTCTATTTTGTCGTCGAGACTGGAAAGGACGGCGGCGATGGCTTTTTGCTCGGGGAGAAGAGGAAATGAAAATTCCAAATTTTGCAGGTCTGAGCCCTTAATGCCTGCCGCAGCTACTTGCTGAACAATTGTACTTACAGTGCCTTTCCCAATAGGCGACTTGAAAAGATAGTAAATAAAGTTGGGATCAGATTTCTTTTGATCGATTCGACATCTAATTAGATGGCTTTCAAATACTGTCGGTCGCCTCCCTTTGAAAATTGATACCTTGCCAGCCCCCGATTCAACCAGCGATTGCCTAGCAAAAAGTAAATCATTGTATTCCAGCGACGAAGTTTCCAACTCTTTGTCTGTGATCGGTACAAGTTCCATTGGTGTGCGATCAGTAATCACATTGTATCCAAATATTTCCTTCATATTTACCATCGGGATACCAGAGCCCCTTACTCGTGAAGGCTTAGTCAGGCCATTTCGCAAACCTATTGCAAAATGATCTTTGAACTGGCTTGTTGCCCACTCACTCCCCCCACGCCGAAAAATAACGATGCCTTTCGTATCGATATGTTCCCGCAAAGCCTCGTTGCTTATCGTGGGATAAGCGACAAAGTCAAAAAAGAACGGCAGGTAAGTGTCTTCTTCAATATCAAATTTCAGTTTTGCAGCAAGGGCTGCGGTTACGCCTTCGCCTTTAATCGCTATATCAATATCGGAGGCTTCTTTGAAAGTATCAATAACGCGTGAGCCGAACAGAACCGCCTGCTCAATTTCAGGATGCGACCTGATAAAACTAATGATTTGCTCAAGCTGTTTGTCGCTTAGTCCATAGTTCATTGCAAGGCATCCTTGTTGTCTTTCAGTTTGAAGAAACAATCGCGCAATACCGGGAAAAATTCGTCATGAATAAAGCCTACGGTTTCATGTAGGATGTCGGGATTGTAGGTATGACGGGTGAGATTGCGTTTTTCTAATGCAGTCATCCATGCTTCAGCATCATGAATAAGCTCATCTTGAAAGGCTTGCCTTATCGTTTGTTTGGCATTTTTTACGTTGTCGTAGCCTTCATTTTCCAGATAATCTTTAATTGTTTTCCATGCCAATTCAATAACTATCTCAAAACCCTGAACCAAAGCCATTTGATAGGCTTCTTTGCCGGGGAATTGTTCATATTCATCGATGCGACGTAAAAAAAGCGCATAAGCGTTTTCAAAATTCTGAAACCGTTGTAGCCAACGTTGATCATTGTTCATAGCTTCACCTTCGCTAAATTCTCAGCAATCGCTTGCTCCATTTCGTCGAGTGAAACGCCATGAGATGCTTTTAAAATGCCAAACAAATCATCAAAATGATTTTTTTTTGCGGGTTGTGATATTAAGCTAGTATTCCCCATCAGGGTTAATAAAGCCCGTCCTGCGGGTAATTTAGTTGCTGATTCAACTGGATAAATAGCACCGTTATAATCAATTTGTACTTCAATAGTTTGTAGCATGATTTTTACTCCAAAATAATGCTTGCTAAGTTCTTAGCAATAGATTTGTTCAATTCAGTTTCTTCTAACAATTGAGTTTCAAATTCTGCTTTAAGCGCGGTAAATCGCTCCTTAAAATTAAAATCATCGGCTTCATCGGGCAGGCCGACATAGCGCCCTGGGGTCAGGACGTAATCCAGTTCGGCTACGCGAGAAATCGGCACCGAGGCACAGAAACCAGGGATATCCTCGTAGGGGCGCATTGCATGCGCCCTTTGTGTCCCTTGCGCCCTTTGTGTCCCTTGCGCCCTTTGTGTCCCTTGCGCCCCTGTTGGCGACGATGCAGAATCAGGGCGGATGCAATCCGCCCCTACAACACCGGTACGCCAAGCGTGGTAAGTGTCAGAGATCTTTTGAATGTCTTCATGCGAAAGTTCGCGGGTACGGCGGTTAATCAAATGGCCTAAATTACGCGCGTCAATGAACAGAATTTCATGTTTGCGTGGGTGGCCGTTGTTACGGGCACGGTTCATAAACCATAGCCCCGCCGGAATCTGGGTATTCAAAAACAGTTTAGCCGGTAGATTAACGATGCAATCGATCAGGTTGCCATCAGCAATCAGGGCTTTACGAATATCGCCTTCGCCGCTGGTTTTACTGGTGAGTGCGCCTTTAGCCAATACCACCCCAGCCTTGCCGGTAGGGGATAAGTGATAAACAAAATGCTGTAACCAAGCAAAATTGGCATTACCCGCAGGCGGTGTGCCGAATTTCCAGCGACCATCATTGCGTAATAACTCGCCGCTCCAGTCGCTCACGTTGAAAGGCGGATTGGCGATAATGAAATCAGCTTTTAAGTCTTTATGGGCATCGTTGAGAAACGAACCTTCGTTATTCCATTTCACCTGTGAGCTATCAATGCCGCGAATGGCAAGGTTCATTTTCGCCAGCCGCCAAGTGGTCTGGTTGCTCTCCTGTCCGTAAATAGAAATATCGTTGATGCGGCCTTGATGCTCTCCGACAAACTTTTCCGATTGCACAAACATACCGCCGGAACCGCAACAGGGATCTAATACCCTGCCCTTGTAAGGTTCAAGCATCATAATGAGCAATTCCACAATACTGCGCGGGGTATAAAACTGGCCGCCCTGCTTGCCTTCGGCTAAGGCGAATTCACCGAGGAAATACTCAAACACATGGCCTAGCACATCGGCGCTACGGGATTTGGCATCGCCCAACGCGATATTACCCACCAAATCAATCAATTCGCCCAAGCTGGTGGGATCAAGGTTTTGCCGTGCAAAGACCTTGGGTAATACGCCTTTAAGTGATGGGTTTTCTTTTTCGATGGTATCCATCGCCGCATCAACAAACTTGCCAATATCCGGCTGTTTGGCCTTGGCCACTAAAAAAGACCAACGTGATTCAGGCGGCACAAAGAAGACATTTTCAGCTTTGTATTCGTCTTTATCTTCAGGGTCAGCCCCTGCATATTCGCCTTGCCCCGTTTGCAGTTTGGCGAAATGCTCTTCGAATGAATCAGAAATATATTTCAGGAAAATTAAGCCCAATACCACATGTTTGTATTCGGCAGCATCAATGTTTTTGCGCAGTTTATCAGCGGCTTTCCAAAGTTGTTTTTCTAAAGGTTCTTCGTTAGTGGTTACGGCCTTTGCCATGATATTTCCTGTTTATGTGTGTGCGTCTTTATATAAAAATGGGGTCAGACTCAAATACTGCTTACTTAGTGGCTCTCAAGCATTTGAATAATAAGTATTTAGGTGTTAATTAACGTTCTGAGCAATTTAATCAATTGTACACATCCCGCCTGATAAGTCCGATAATACGTTCTATGTACAATAAATTTATTTGCGAGAATCACCTACATGCCTATCTTATTCATTCATGGCGATGTCCACATTCCAGACAATATTATCCATGCGCTAGGCTTAAAACCTAGCGTCGAACTCACTTTTGAACGCCAAGGCGATGCGGTTGTCATGTGGTCGGTTAAAACAAACAAAATATCACGGGGTGAAGAAGGCCCAAAAATACTGAGCTATACGGGGTCGACAGTGACGCTGGAGGAAATGAATGATGCAATTGCTAAAGGCGCCGCAACATTGCCGGGGAGCATTATTAGCAGACGACATGGGCTTGGGTAAAACGCTACAAATTCTTACTTTTATAGCCCGTTGCCTGGAAGATGATCCCGATTCGATCCAATTCTAATCGTAGCGCCTTTGTCATTAATGGCACTACGTCTGCGGCATCATCTGCAATTAACAGCCGGCAACAACGCATCAGAGCTTTTCAAGAGAAGTTGGGGTTTGGTGTCATTGTTTTATCCCCTTTAGCGGTGAGATTTGGAGTCAATATTCAGGCTGCCAATCATGTTATTCACTTTACCCGCACCTGGACTCCAGCTAAAGAAGATCAGGCAACGGATAGAGCTTATAGGATGGGTCAAACCAAGGATGTTTATGTCTACTACCCAGTGATAACCGCTGAGTTTGTAACTTTCGATATGAAACTGGATAAGTTATTGAGCTGGAAAAGAAATCTTTCCGATGACATGTTAAATGGCTGTGGTGACTTATCAGACTCTGATTTTGATGATTTAGGAGCACCGGAAGGAGGTACTGCCTTTGATAATTAAGCCCGTTGTCCTGGGATGTTTCTCTATTAGGCTCATATTCTGAAAAACGCTTTCTGTTGTTAAAAACTCGCTTATGTTATGATTGGCGGTTTTAATGACTAGGACTATATAAATGGCTAAAGAAGATCAAATTGAAATGGAAGGAAAGGTGATTGACACGCTTCCTAATACCGTGTTCCGCGTCGAGTTGGAAAACGGTCATATTGTGACTGCACATATCTCAGGAAAAATGCGTAAACATTACATCCGTATTCTTACCGGAGACAGCGTTAAAGTTGAGATGACACCCTACGATTTAAGCAAAGGTCGTATCACCTTCCGTATGCGTTAATCCTGTTATCGACAGGATTAACGCAGGTTTCTTGAAGTAGGCCGCCGTATTAAAAATTGGCTTCAGGAACAACCAGCTCAGCGCTTTCTATAGCGAAACTCAGTTCATTATCCTTCACGTAAATCCGCACATGTCCGCCGTGCGCCAATTCGCCAAACAGCAAGTCATTAGCCAACGGTTTTTTGATTTTCTCTTGAATGAGTCGCGCCATCGGTCTGGCTCCCATTTTTGGATCGCAGCCGTTTTCAGCCAGCCATAATCGCGCATCGGCATCCAATGTCAGCGTCACATGTTTGTCAGCCAGTAAGGCTTCCAATTCAAAGATAAATTTATCGACCACATGCCCGACAATTGAGATATCCAGCGGTTTAAACTGAATGATCGCATCCAGACGGTTACGGAACTCAGGCGAGAAGCCTTTTTCGATAACCTTTAAGCTGTCGGTGGCATGATCCTGATGGGTAAAGCCAATGGAGGCGCGACTGCCCTCTTCCGCTCCCGCATTGGTGGTCATCACCAGAATGATGTTACGGAAATCCGCCTTGCGTCCGTTATTATCGGTCAATGAACCGTGATCCATCACTTGCAATAGAAGACTTAACACGTCTGGGTGGGCTTTTTCCAATTCGTCCAGCAGCAATACTGCATGGGGGTGCTTGGTTACCTGCTCGGTTAGTAAACCGCCCTGATCGAAACCCACATAGCCCGGAGGCGCACCGATCAGCCTGGACACGGTATGCCGTTCCATGTACTCGGACATGTCAAAGCGAATCAATTCCACTCCCAATACCTTAGCCAATTGCCGCGTCAACTCGGTTTTACCTACGCCGGTAGGCCCTGCAAAAAGGAATGAACCGATAGTTTTTTGAGCATCCCTAAGGCCTGCACGCGATAATTTTATGGCTGATGCCAGCGCCGAAATGGCCTCATCCTGTCCAAAGACCAACATTTTCAGGTTTTTTTCCAGATTAATCAGCTTGTCTATATCATTGGAAGATACCGATTTTGCAGGCACTCTGGCTATTTTTGAGACTATGTCTTCTATTTCGGCGACATCGATAAGCTGCTTGCGATCGGCCTCAGCGGTCATGCGCTGCTTTGCACCAGCCTCATCAATCACATCGATAGCTTTATCGGGCAAATGCCGATCGGTAATATAGCGATCCGACAATTCCGCCGCCACACGTAATGCCTCAGGGGAATATTTAACGTCATGATGCTCCTCAAAACGTGACTTCAGGCCTTTTAGGATTAGGATGGTTTCTTCGACGGAAGGCTCAAGTACATCAATTTTTTGGAATCTCCGCGCCAGGGCATGATCTTTTTCAAAGACGCCGCGATACTCCTGATAAGTGGTAGAACCAATACAGCGTAACTGGCCGGAAGCCAGCGCCGGCTTAAGCAAATTGGACGCATCCATCACTCCGCCGGAAGCGGAACCTGCTCCGATAATGGTGTGAATTTCATCAATAAACAAGATCGAATCAGGTTCTTTATTGAGTTGATTTAACAGCGCTTTAAGCCGCTTTTCAAAGTCTCCCCGGTATTTGGTGCCGGCAACTAGGGCCCCCAAATCCAGAGAGTAAATAACGCTGTTCTTCAACACATCTGGCACTTGTTCCTCAACAATCCGTTTCGCCAGACCCTCTGCGATAGCCGTTTTGCCCACACCCGCTTCACCGACCAGCAAAGGATTGTTTTTGCGGCGACGGCAAAGCGTCTGAATAGTGCGCTCAATCTCCGCGTCCCTACCAATTAACGGGTCGATCCGGCCTTTTAAAGCTTCTTCATTGAGATTGGTGGCGTACTTGTCCAGCGGACTGCCTGAAGCTTCGGCATCGGCACTGCCGGATTCCGGCGAGCGGTTATTTGACGAATCATGTTCCGGGTCAATTTTCGAAATGCCGTGCGCCAGATAATTAACCACGTCCAGCCTTGAAATATCCTGATTGTTTAACAGGTAAACCGCATGCGAATCCTGTTCGCTGAATAAGGCGACAAATAGATTGGCACCGGAAACTTCTTTCTTGTCGGATGCCTGCACATGAAAAACGGCACGCTGAAGCACCCGCTGAAACCCCAGGGTAGGTTGAGTTTCCCGCTGGACACCTAGTGGAATGAGTGATGTGGTCTCATCGATAAATTGCGTCAACTGACCGCGTAACGCCTTAATATCGCAGCCGCAGGCTATCAAAATCGACTGCGCAGAAGCGTTTTCGAGTAATGCCAGCAACAGGTGTTCAACCGTGATAAATTCGTGCCGTTTATCATGCGCATTTTTAAAGGCATTATTTAACGTAACTTCTAGTTCTTTACTTAACATAATAAGCTCTCCAACCTACACTTCTTCCATCGAGCACATCAACGGATGATGATGTTCTCGTGAATAATCGTTAACGATATAGACCTTGGTTTCGGCGACATCTTTGGAATACGTCCCGCACACACCAACCCCTTGCGTATGTACTTTCAGCATCACCTGAGTCGCCTGCTCTTCGGTCATGGCAAAAAAACCCATCAAAATCTCAATGACAAAATCCATCGGCGTAAAATCGTCATTTAACAGGATAACTTTGTATAAAGGCGGCCTTTTTAACTTAGGTTTGGCTTCCTGGACAGCCAGATCGCCATCTTTGTCTTTAAACGGATTGGAATCGGTCATAATGTACTAATGAAATTATTTAAGCACTTAACATAGTGCCAATCGCGGTGAATTTCAACTCTTAATGTTGGCAACAAAATAAACACGACATAACCTATGTCTTGCAGCGCATCTTCCAGCCTGCGTCTTTTTTACCAGCATAATAGTTCCAAATCTAGTAAAATGTCCGTTTTTTATAGCCGGAATTTTGCAATGGTTTGGAAACCACACGTTACAGTTGCCGCCGTTATTGAACAAGACCAGCGTTTTTTGCTCGTAGAAGAACAAACCCCCAACGGACTTCAGTTTAATCAACCCGCAGGGCATCTTGAACAAGGCGAAGACCTGATTGCAGCCGTCAAACGAGAAGTGCTGGAAGAAACTGCTTGGCAGTTTGAGCCAGAGTACGTTGTCGGAATCCAGCTTTGGCGAAAAAACCCAGGTTCCCCGAGCTTTCTCAGGGTGTGCTTTTCCGGTCGTTGCCATTCGCATAACCCGGAGCAGCCACTGGATGACGGCATAGTCGCCGCCCCCTGGTTGACGCTTGATCAAATCAAAGCGGAGCGGCATCGTTTGCGCAGTCCGTTAGTGCTTACCAGTATAGACGAATATCTCAGCGGGCAACGCCACCCTTTATCATTGCTTAAATCATTTATCGATCTTGACCATGAGTAAAAAAGTAATCGTCGGTATGTCCGGCGGTGTCGATTCTTCGGTGACCGCTTTATTGCTTTTGGAGCAAGGCCATCAAGTCACCGGTTTGTTCATGAAAAACTGGGAAGAAGACGATGGCACGGAGCAATGCACGGCTATGGAGGATCTCGCCGATGCCCAGCAGGTTTGCGATACATTAGGCATAGAACTAAAAACCGTGAACTTTGCCGCCGAATACTGGGATGAGGTATTTGAAGTATTCCTGTCTGAATTTAAAGCAGGTCGCACCCCTAATCCCGATATTTTGTGCAACAAACACGTTAAGTTCAAGGCCTTTTTAAATTATGCCATTGAAGATTTGGGCGCAGAATATATCGCCACAGGCCACTATGCGCGAGTGGCTTCATTCCCAAGCCGGAGCTATGGGAACGAGAACGAGTTCTTTTTATTAAAAGGTCTGGACCCCAATAAAGAGCAAAGCTATTTCCTTTATACGCTAGGACAAAAACAGCTGTCCCGCACCTTGTTCCCGATAGGCCATTTACATAAACCCGAAATCCGGGCGATGGCAGATAAAGCCGGTTTTGCCAATAGCCGTAAAAAAGACAGTACCGGCATCTGCTTTATCGGCGAGCGCAAATTCACCGAATTTCTGCAACGTTACCTACCCACCCAACCGGGCGAAATGCTAACTCCAGAGGGACAAACTATCGGCAAGCATCAAGGCTTAATGTATTACACCTTGGGGCAACGCCAGGGTCTAGGTATAGGCGGCGTTAAAAATGCGCCGGATGAACCGTGGTATGTGCTGGAAAAAGATTTGGTCAATAATGTTTTAATAGTCGGACAAGGTCACTATCACCCGTTGATGTTACATAACACGCTGGAAGCCAGCCAGCTTGATTGGTGCAGCAATAAGCCGTTGACCAAAGCGTTGCGTTGCACTGCTAAAACCCGCTACCGCCAAGCAGATCAGCCCTGTTATTTAGAGCCACTGGGTGATGATAGATGCAAGGCTACCTTTGACCAGCCGCAACGGGCCATCACACCCGGCCAGTCGGTCGTTTTTTACGATGGCGAAATATGCCTGGGCGGCGGGATCATTGAATCCAAAGCTTCTGTACCTATTCGTTGAAGAAAGCGGTGTCGTCAAAGCTAACCAATAACAACCCACTTACAATAACTGGACAAACCCATGACTAATTTTGCCCTAACCGCCATTTCCCCTATCGACGGCCGCTATGCCGACAAAGTTGCTGCATTGCGGCCTATTTTCAGTGAATACGGCCTGATTCGCTTTCGAGTACTCGTTGAAGTACGCTGGTTGCAAGCTTTAGCCAATCACCCCTTAATTATAGAGGTCAGCCCTTTTAGCGACACGGCGACACGATTATTAAACAGCATCGTTGAGGATTTTTCGGAAGCCGACGCACAGCGCGTCAAGGACATCGAAAAAACCACCAATCACGATGTCAAAGCTGTTGAATACTTGCTAAAAGAAAAAATATCCGCTTGTGCGGAACTGGAAAAAGTCAGTGAATTCATTCATTTTGCCTGCACCTCGGAAGACATCAATAATCTGTCTTACGCGCTAATGCTTAAAGAAGGTCGTGAAGTCATCCTGGCGCAAATCAGCGACTGCATAGCGGCGCTCAAAACTATTGCCGTAGACACTGCCGGTCAGCCAATGTTGTCGCGCACTCACGGACAATCCGCCACACCCACCACCACGGGTAAAGAATTTGCCAACGTCGCCGCCCGGATGCAGCGCCAGAAAGACCAGCTACAAGCTGTGCACTTACTAGGCAAAATAAACGGTGCAGTGGGCAATTATAATGCGCATTGCGTGGCCTATCCCAATGTGGATTGGGCTGAGTTCGGCCAAAACTTTGTTGAATCGTTAGGACTGCAATTTAATCCCTATACCATTCAAATCGAGCCGCACGATTATATTGCCGAGTATTTCCACGCGCTATCTCGCTTCAATACCATTTTGCTGGATTTTGACCGCGATATTTGGGGTTATATTTCCCTTGGTTATTTCAAACAAAAAACCGTCGCTGGTGAAATCGGTTCCTCCACCATGCCGCACAAAGTCAACCCAATCGACTTTGAAAACTCGGAAGGCAATTTAGGCTTAGCCAACGCGATATTCGGCTTTTTAGCCGAAAAACTGCCAGTGTCGCGCTGGCAGCGCGATTTAACCGATTCAACCGTATTGAGAAATATTGGCGTCGGCATCGCTCATACCAGCATCGCCATTCAGGCCAGCTTAAAAGGCATATCCAAATTACAGATTAATGTTGAAGCGATTGAAGCCGATCTCAACGCCAACTGGGAAGTGTTGGCAGAACCTATACAAACCGTGATGCGCCGCTACGGCATCGAGAAACCCTATGAGAAATTAAAAGAGTTAACCCGAGGCCAGCGCATTACGCCCGAGCAAATGCAGGCGTTCATTGAAAAACTTGAAATTCCGGCTGAAGCCAAAGCGATTTTGCTGGAGCTAACACCGCGCAATTACACCGGCTATGCGGAAAAACTGGCCAGGAAAATTTAGAACACCTTTAAAGAACCGACTTGATTGAATGTTTTTTCATGAATAATGAGCGGAATTATTTTCTAGCATCTCAACTGTTTTTTAATGTATTCACCCTTTTCATCGGTCAGCTTGAAAGGTTTATCTGTGCTGGTTTTTTCGTGTTTGTGAGCGTTTTTACAAGCGGTATCAGATAGCATTTTGGGGTAACTCTATCATGGGTAGCTGTGTTACCCCCCGATGTTACCCCCACGACACCATGACTGCCAACGAACCCCATCACACTTCGCTGGACAATAAAAAACCCGCTAAGCCTTATGACTTGCAGGTTTATGGAATTCTTTGATCTTCTTTAAACGCTTAGGTGGCGGAGAGAGAGGGGTTCGAACCCTCGATACGTTGCCGTATACACACTTTCCAGGCGTGCGCCTTCGACCACTCGGCCATCTCTCCAGCTATTTTGCTCCCCGCAGATAACGGGAAGCCGCGTAGAATAATCGATATTGCGTTTTTGCGCAATGGCCTTGCCTACTTTTGATAGCCGCCGCTTGCTTAGGATGTGGTCAAAATTATACCCTTTACATGTCAAAATTTGGTTTTTGGCTGAACCAAAAACGTTGTAGGAGCGGCTTTAGCCGCGACAATCGCGGCTAAAGCCGCTCCTACATTGCGCCGAATTTTGATGTGCAATAAGTATAACTTCCCTGAAGTTTTGGCGAGCACATTCTTGTAGGGGTGATTTTAATCGCCCTGGGCGAATGAATTCGCCCCTACAACGAAGATCCTCCTTAACTCAACGCTTCCAGCTCATCCCAACGCTTGTAAACCTGCTCCAGTTTGGTATCGATCTGTTTTAGTTCGTCCAGAGTCTTGGCAACGGCGACTTGATCTTTTTTGTAGAATTCAGCCGCACTGATTTGTTGGTTTAATTCCGCTTGCCGGGCTTCCAACTCGTTAATTAGTTCCGGCAACTTATCCAGTTCCTGTTGCTCTTTAAAGCTTAGTTTTTTTTTAGTTCCCGCAACTGCTGCCGGAATCTGCGCCGCCGGTTTTTTCTGTTGGGTTACCTTGGCGGCTTCAGCCTGTTTCGCCTGCTTGACATAGTCCATCCAATCGCTATAACCGCCGACAAACTCGTCGACTTCGCCCGTGCCGTCCAGCACAAAAACGCTGGTCACCACGTTATCCAGAAAAGCCCGGTCATGACTGACCAGCAACAAGGTGCCGTCAAAGGCGACCAATTTTTCTTCCAGTAGTTCCAGGGTTTCCAAATCCAGGTCGTTGGTCGGTTCATCCATGATGATCAGGTTAGAAGGCTTGGTGAACAGCCGCGCCAGCAACAGGCGGTTTTTCTCGCCGCCCGACAAGCTTTTTACCGGCGAACGCGCTCTGGCCGGGGCAAACAAGAAATCGCCCAGATACGACATCACATGACGCTGGTTACCGGCGATTTCGACGAAATCATTGCCATCGGCGACGGTTTCAGCAACGGTCATGTTCGGGTCAAGCTGCTCGCGCAACTGGTCAAAATAGGCGATTTCCAGCCGAGTACCCTGCTCAACCGTGCCGCTGTTGGGCTCCAGCTGCTTTAACAGTAATTTCAACAAGGTCGATTTTCCGGCGCCGTTAGGGCCGATCAGGCCAATTTTATCGCCGCGCTGAATCCGCGTGGAAAAATTCTTAACAATCTGCCTGTCCTCATAAGCAAAACTAATGTCGTTCACTTCGATGACTTTTTTGCCAGAAGCTTCGCCTCTATCCAGGGACATCTTGCTGGTGTCCTGTGTGTTGCGACGTTGGGCGCGTTCGTTGCGCAATTTCTCCAACGCCCTGACCCGGCCTTCGTTACGGGTACGCCTGGCTTTTACGCCCTGCCTAATCCAAACTTCCTCATCGGCCAGCTTCTTGTCGAACTCGGCATTTTGATTGGCTTCGTCCTCCAGCGCAGCGGCCTTTCTGGCCAAATAATCGTCATAACTACCCTGCCAGGACACCAGATTGCCTCGATCCAGATCGACGATACGGGTTGCCAGTTTTTGCAGGAACGACCGGTCATGGGTCACAAACAATACTGCACCCTGGAAGTTCAACAATTGTTCTTCCAGCCAAGTGATGCTTTCAAAATCCAGATGGTTGGTCGGCTCATCCAGTAATAACACTTCCGGGTCGATGACCAAGGCTCTGGCTAAGGCGACGCGCCGTTTCCAGCCGCCGGACAAGCCGCTGATCTTTAATTCGCCGGGCAAATCCAGTTTATTTAAGGTGGTTTCAACCCGTTGCTGAAAATGCCAGCCGTTATGGGCTTCAAGTTTATGCTGCAAATCGCCCAGCTCATTTAACGCCTTGTCGTCATCGTAATCCATGGTTAAGGTCATCGCATGATAACGGGTGATCCACTCGCCCAGCTCGCCTAAACCACCGGCAACGGCATCGTAGATAGTCGCGTCTTCAGGTAAATCCGGCGTTTGTTCCAGCCAGGCTAGCTTTAATTCCGGTTGCCGCCAAATGTCGCCGTGATCGGCCTGGATATTACCGGCAATGATCTTCATCAACGTTGATTTACCCTCACCGTTACGGCCTAACAAGCCGACCCGCTCCCCTGCATCGAGCTGGAAATCGGAGTTATTTAATAAAGCATGGGTTCCAAAAGCAATGGAAATGTTGGACAATCGTAATAAGGGCATTTTTAAAGTTCTTTATGTTGTAAATAGCGTCGTAATAAATCCAGTGCCAGTAACGCCGCCTGATTTTGCTTGCGTTCGATGGGGCCTGCCACAGAATGGGTGGTTTGATGAAATCCGTCTCCAGTCAGCAGCGTATTATATAGAATAATGGCCTGGTCTTTATCGCGAAATGTTTTATTGTCCCCGGAGTACAGCTGAACCAGCACAAAATCGGCTGCACTATTCTTTTGGATTTCGCTGGCAATGGCTAGCGCGGTTGCCGGTAAATCATTGGCATTAACCACAACGCCGAGTTTTTGCACTAGCCCTTGCAGAGACTGTTCATAGCGGCTTTCCAGCAGCCACTCTGCGCCTATGCACTTGGCCGCGAGCAAGCCCTGGCTAGCGGTTTCAACTACCGCCAGCGTATGTTTACCTACAGCCATCAGCTGATCGACCGTAAACACCAAATCGCCGCCTGCCTGCCCTAAGCCATCAATCGCAAAAACATGATCGCCCAGTGCTACTGCAACCTTGGACACCAGCGCGGTCATCGTAGCTAAGGGATAACCCTGCGGAAACAGCAATTTGGTCTGCACATCGTCCGGGCTTGCCCGAAAACCCAGCTGCACTTGGGGCGGGATTTCAATACCGTTAAGACGCTGCTGGATGGCCGACTCGCCTATGCCTAAAGTTCTGATGGTGATGAGCTGGTCAGGCCGCAATAAAAACCGGCCTGCCAACATTGGCTGGATCGATTCCGAAAATAAATGCCGCATTTCGGACGGCACGCCGGGGGCAAACGCAAACCAGCAACGCCCGACTTGCAGGGAAAAACCCGGTGCCGTACCCCAGTTGTTGTCTATGCGCTCAGCACCTTTGGGGAACATCGCCTGCTTACGGTTCGATTCAGGCATATCCCTATTTCTTAACGCAAAAAACCGTTTGATCTGCTCAAAGGCGATGGCGTCAAATTCCAGCGGCAGGCCGAACGCCTTGGCGACAGCCTCGGCGGTCAAATCGTCGCTGGTCGGCCCAAGGCCTCCGGTGCAAATGCAGCAATCGGCGCGGGTTGAAATTTCCCGCAGCAAGGCGATCAAGTCATCCAGCTTGTCGCCCACGGCGGTATGCCGAGCGACGGTAAAGCCCATGGTGACGGCTTGCTCTGACAACCAGGCCGCATTGGTATCAACGGTTTTCCCGGTGACGACTTCTTCGCCCTGGGAGAATATTTCTAATAGTGGGTTCATGTTCTCAATGTTATTGGCTTTGTGTGTCCGCCATAGTCTGCTAACGCGCTTGAAAATACAAATTGACATTGCACCATAAGGTAACTCGCAAAAAATACCCCCCACTCTGCATCGTTCCCACGCAGAGCGTCACTGCCATTAAGTTAAGCTAAAAATAATCAGGGTTAAATGTCGTGGGCGCGAATAAATTCGCGCCCACAATATATTAAATCCTTAGTAACATGCACGAAATAAGTTGAGCAACTTTCATTTCCTCATGTTGCCCCCTTGAGCAATTTTCATCTGCTCAATTTTAGGGACGACATAGTTCCATTGTCCAAGGAAATCATCAAATAAAATCCGCATAGATTCTTTAAAACCTGCCGCCACTTTTCTTTTTGTTTCGTAGATCTTGTTCAGGATAGTCGCAACCACCGTCAATCCCTTTTTAGTGGTTGTCGTTTCAATGAGTTCTTTGGTGAGCTGGTGTGACGTTAAGATCGCCCCGGATAATGCACGGGTAATATGAGGGAACACCTTGTGTTCAATGGGATTCCATTTGGATGTGTACGGCGGATAGTGCGCAACACGAATATTAATGCCCAGTTCGTCGACCAACGCCTGTAAATCTTGTTTAAAGATAGTGTGCCTGGATGAATTGCTCCCGCCGCCATCCATTAGCATGAGTATCGAAGTGGCATAAGGGTAAAGAATGCAGCCGTAATTTTTCCACCACAGACGGATAGAATCACAAGCAAATTCGCTGGTGTCCCGGCTGGTGCCAATCGTGACATACGCTTTGTTCTGCGCAATATCATAAAGGCTATGTGGCACAGCAACGCCTTCGGCTAACGATGGGAAGTCATGATCATAAACTTTCACACTCTACTTGCCATGGAAATGGCTTAGTAGATTGGGGAAGACCCCTGCGATCTCAATTGTTTCAGTTGTATAGGTTTTTCCGTTGCAAAATAGATTGCCAATTAACTCTTTTTTCTTGGTATCAACACTGATCACAGGATTACCCTGTGTTTGGTACTCATCTCTCAATTTGGCTATGCGTTCAAACTGCGCATTACGATCGACATGCCCACCGGCCGCTTTTTTCTTTAGGGCTTTGCGCTTGACGTAGCCATGCTTTTTTAGTAATTTTTTGACAATATTGCGACTGACTTTAAAGTCTTTTTTAGCCAACAAGCCCGCGATATTCGCCTTGGTCAAATTTGTCCACTTGACCTAAGCATCCATGGGATCGCCCGCTGTGTAGTCTTTTAAGATGAATAAAAACTCTTCGTCAATAGCAGCTTTATCCTGTGTTTCAACGGTTTGTTTGCGACCCGCTCCGATTTTTCTGTCGCGGTTTCTTGGAATGATTTCTTGTCCTCCCAACTCAATTATTCCGCGCATAACCGTATTGCAGGAACAACCAAACAGTTTTGCGATATAGCTAATCCCCCCGTAAGGCAGTTTTAATGCTTCAACGCCTGCATACAACCGCTTATCTTTTTCAGATAAACGATTGTGCATTTCTTGCAATTTTTTTCAATTTCTACGGGATAAGTTTTCAAAGTTTTGAGGGGGATTTTTCAATTCTTCCTAATCTAGCACATACCATTACAAAAGAGTTGCTCAATTTATTTCATGCGCGTTACTAAGCGTAAATAAATGGATAAATAATCTCTGCAAGCTATTTTTTTTAACCAAATCCTATTTGGAAAAACAGGTAACTGAAAGATCATAAACAGGTTCTAAGGAAACGCTGATTTATTCAAAAAACTTCCTGATTAGCAAGATGCTTCAGCCAAATATTTGATATGCTGACGTATGAGTAGATGTGGGGGCGACTTTAGTCGCCACAGGGCGGCTAAAGCCGCCCTCACAAGATAGCCGCAACCCAGTTACGGCTCGAGTACAGAGCCTTTAATTTTAGCTGAAGCATCTTGCTAATCAGCAAAAATTTTTGTTCGTTACCCGTTAACGTGCTCATTCCTAAGCGATAGGTATAAACCAACCAGCGGAGCCGCCATGAAAGCTACTCCGCTCGTTAGACTAACATAAAAAGGTTTTCGACCATTGTTCACGACAGGTAAGCGTTCAATTCCCCTCTTTTCCAAAGGGGGAGG
>JBCKWP010000004.1:0-33248 GCA_038922455.1 Methylobacter sp.
TACCAAACGTATCCATGTCGTTCTGCGCGTTAACAGGCGAAACATGAGGAACGTCTGCTTGAATTAAAACGTGAGTAGGTTTGTCTTTCGGCAGCGGTGGATGCACTCCATTACCCGGGTTTGCTACCAATTGTATTCCTCCTCCTATACCAATTCGGGGCGGGTCAAGCAGATACAGTTTTTGTGATGTTCGGGTGATCGCCGTGTAGAGCCAGCGGAAATAATCAGCTGTTAGCTGGCTTTGATGGCTTTTACACTTTACGAAAACATGGTTCCACTCACTGCCCTGGGCTTTGTGACAGGTAATTGCATAGCCGTATTTTAGTCGCAGCGCATTGAAGTACGGGTCAGTCTTCAGTGCGTGTTTAAACGGCACGCTTTTTCTTGGTAGACTATTATTTCGAATGCAAAAGTCCAGATACAGCGCCTTGTTCTGATCGGAAGATAATGCGGGTGCCTTGTTGTAAAGCAAATCTTCGAGAATTTTGGCCTGAAAGTTGTGCGTAACATCATGAATGTCTTTGAAGCCTATAACGACATCTCTGAACACTAAAGGAACCTGAATTTCCTCAACCTCCTGCGAGTCGGGAATTCTCCTTTTAAGTGTAATCGTGCGCTTTTCTGGATTTCCAATCACCTTGCGGATCAAGCCAAAATCACCGTTGGATATAAAAATATCGTAGGCATTACTGTTTGCCACTGCCATTACTTTGTCACCAGTCGTCACTTCAGCACTACCAGGGAAGAAGTGCTCACGAACCATTTTGTTGAAATCGGCAACATCTGAATTGGAGTAAGCAATAATAATGGACTCGCCGTTGATCTTGTCGCCACAAGACTCCAGATAGCGAGACATGATATCTTGATACTCCACCTTCGCCACGTCCGGGTATCTGAGGTCAACATCCAGCTGATTGAAAACACCTGCCTTCAACGCCTTGCGAAGCGAGATTGCATTCGCAATCACACCGCTTTCGGATTTTTGACGCACCACTTCCGTCAATTCAAAGCCTGTGGAACGCAGATGATGTTCACGCAACAGATAGTCCGTATTCAGTGCCGGTGAAGAGCTCATGCCGACCGGCGGTAACTGCGCATCATCACCAATAAAAATCACTTTTTTACTGTGATCGTTATGATCCAGATTGACGAACTTGAGGAAGTCACTCAGCAGATAGCCACTGCCAAAACGGAAGAACTCCGCCTCCTGATAAATATCCGGAATCATGGACGCCTCGTCCACGATATAAACCGTGTCAGCAGAGTGCTCATTCACCGCCAACCTGGCATAGAACTTGAAGGTCTCGGTACCATCTACGTCGTCATCACGATACTCGGCAATGTCGTCGAATGAATAAATGGTTTTGTGAATCGTATAGGCGGGGGACTTTGTTTTTCTGGCAATTACCTTGGATGCTTTGCCGGTTGGTGCCGCCAATACATAGTTACGTCCAATGGCGCGAAAATACTCAGTGAGCCCCTTGGTAATAAAGGTTTTTCCCGTGCCTGCATAACCTTTTAGAAGGAAAACGCTTTCCGCCTTGTTGCCAAGAAATATGCCGAGCCTATTAATCAGCTCGGCCTGCCCATCATTAAGGGTATATTCTGCAAAGGTGTCGTGAATACTTATCAGCCTACGTGTATTCTCAGGTTGAAAATCGATGGTGCTGGCAGCCTGGGTAGCTGAGCTCATGAAAGCGTGGAGTTTCGCCTGATCCAGCGATTGATTGAGAGCCGAAACTTCCGCCTGAGCGGCTTTCTCCGAAGCTTCCAACCGCGCTAATTCCTCTTTTGAAGCAGCCATCTGTTCAGCAAGTTTTTCCTTTATCTGACTTAGCTCGGTCAGTTGGTCTGCGGGCTTAACCGGAGCGATATAAGACGGGTATTCATCGCAAACCTCAGCACTGTAGGTTTTATAGAACCACTGACCGACCAAGTAAGCCTCTTTGACTAGAGAAAGAGCAGCCTCCGTCTCCATGGTGCGGCCATGGGCCGCTTTGTTACCCAGCACACGGATGGCATGGAGTTTCTGGACAACAAACTCGCCAACAATGTCCTGAAAAAGCTGCGCATTGAGCTTTTCAAAAAAACCGTCAGCAGGTTCGCTGGGCAGGTTCAACTCCCTGTAGAGGATACCCACCAAAGTTTCTGCAAAGCAGCGCAGCTTAATAGTGGCTGTGTGAGGGTCAGAATACACATACCCTTCTGCAAAACTGGCATGTTCATATAGTTGCGGCCATCGTGTCTTCAGTGGCTGAAAATTATTCGACTGCATTATTTTAAGTCCTTTGTCATGACTACTAATCTAATTATTGACATGGTCTTTTTCATCTACTCACCGGCCAGGCGGCAATCAATGTGTAGAGTAGAGAACAGCCTTGCGGCTGCCGCAATGCTTCGATTTTGGTCTGTACGGTCTGTTCGCTCCTTGCCCCACATTCATCTATGGCTTAGCTGCTGGCCTCTGGATCAGAATCCGAACGATTCCGTCTTTAACCGTTGGTGAAATCCGTTGCTCTTCCAGATAGTCAAGGACTGGCTCATCCACCTTGATGTCAATTTGAAAGCCGTTGCCTTCCAGCTGTTTGACTTCAAAGCTTGTCCATGGCCACCACCACCTTTCCACACCCCGTAATCCAGCCTGCAATTCAGTTAGTTTGGCCTGAGGATCGTCCACGATCAATACGGTGGCTGTTCCACCACGAAACGCATCGAATGTTGGATCTTGAACATTGCTGAGGGTGCCTATCTGGATGACCGCTACAACGACTATGACTAGACTCGCAGCGACACCCCACAGCGGAATAGACGTTGATCCACCTCGGCCACTGGCAGCGAATATGCCAAGAAAGCGTTCCCACAGACCCTTATGCGTGCTGTTGCTAGTTGCAGCCTTCATCAGACCTTCACGCACCAGGCGTTGACGCAATCTGCTTAACTGCGCCACATCCGGTTGTCTAGCATCCGCTTCAAGAGCATCACGCCTCTCCATTAGCGCGGTTCGCACCGCCAAAGCCTGTGCCGCGTCCAATGCATTCATCCCCGACTTGGGTTTGCCCGCCAAGGCATCAAACCAGTCCTGGTCTTGCTGATTGAGTTCGTTATTCATATTTTTTTCAGTACCTCAATAATGGCGTGCAATGCTCGATGTACGGCTTGAGCACTTTTTTGCATTGCGACAAATACTCCTTTGCCGCTCCGACTGTGCGACCAATGCGCTGGGCAATTGAAGTGACACTCTCACCATCCATTTGCATCTCAAGGGCGCACGCACGGTCTGCATGGTCGGCTGCAAATTGCTCCAGTCCCTGGGCAACACAATCGCGCAGCTCTTGTTCAGCGGGGTTATTCGGGTTCTTATCGGCAATTTTCTCTTCGATTCTTGTTCGGGCACCATCATTAAGCCCATCATCATCAAGCGAAATGTCGCCGCCGGCTGGCCTGGCTGACCTGAAGTAATCTCGCATGCAATTCTTTGCAATGTTCCACATCCAGGCATTCGCGCTCGCGTCACCAAAGCCGCCACCTCCAGTGAAATTGTTGGCACCACGAAAGATTTTGACAATGGTGTCCTGCACCAGATCCTCGGCCTGCGCCCTGGCCAAGCCCTTGAACTCGAAGTGCCGCCGGAATTCAGCCGCCTTACAATAAAGCGCCTGCAACGCCAACTCCTGGTTGCGCCCGCCGGTACAGATAGCCTTAATCATTTCTTGTTCATTCATCGCCCCATTATTTCACACGCTGTGGTTATGCGCTTGGCAATCTGTACACCTCATCAATCATGGATCTGGCCACAGCAAGGGGTGAGGTCATTGCGTTCACATACGCTTGCGCCTTCTGGAGACTGATCTCCTCACGCATACGATCAAGAACATCATCCACCGTCTCGCCAAAAACCATCTTTGACAGCACCACCATTAACTCAAAGAAGAGCATCAACACAAAAAACAGCGTCCACGCGACTTGGGCAGCCGTATTCGCGGTGGTGTAAGCATGTAGCGCCTGAACCCGTGCCAGTAAACCCGCCTTGTCAGCACTGGGCGGCTGACTGTGCCACTGAGCCAGTGCCTTGGCTTTTTGCGCCTGCAGATGGGTCAGTCGATCTTGCGCACCAGAAAACTCGCGATGCAGCAGTTCTGCCTGGCGAGCCAGTTCACGGTACACCGGCCCAACGCTGCGAACTCTGCTTCCGCAGGTTCCATTGGCCTCACAGGCGGCGGCTTCATGTGCTATAAACCAGTCGTTCTTCTTTTGGGCGACAACCGCCACTTGCGCCTGCAGCTGCGTGTCATGCACTGCAACCAACCGCGACTCGCCGTCTCGCTGTAGCTGCTCCGAGATTTCACGGTCAAAAATCACCAGGTCAACCGTTGATGCGCCCAAGATGGAGATCACCACCCCGATGATTACCCGACTGATATTAATAAACCCGCCCTTGGGTGTGGCCAGTACGATGCGCTCCACCAAATACACCAAGCCGGCACACGTCAAGCCCACCATGGCCGATGACTGGGTGCTTAGATGAAATATCTCAGCCGCAATGACAAAGCTGGTTAGCGCCCAAAGAATCACCGGAATATGGATAGCGATGGCAAAAGCCGTGGTACGCCGTACTGTGGAATGGTGAAAACGCGCGGCCCGCTGGGGTGACTCCCCAACAATGCGGCATAGGTAGGTTGACATAGTCATTTTGTACTCCAGGCAATTCGAAAGATAGGGGGAATGTGTTAGTTTTGTTGGCCGAGTAAGGCAAAGTCAACGGCTTCTCGCAAGCCTTTGCCAAAGCCAATCTGGTATTCGTTTAGCGCACTCAAAGCCCAGCCTTTGTGCTCGGCTGCCTGTTCAGATTGGACTCGCAGCGTCGCCATATCACGTTCCAACCTGAGGCAGGCGAGATTCAATTGAGCGGTAACCGTGGCGCAAACCCCTGCGGTCTGCAAAGCCATGTTGCGCAGTGCATCCACTTTGCCCAGCCTGTGCGCCACCATGATCTCCAGCACATTTTGAAACTTGGCCACCAGTGTTTCCCGACCCAGTGCCAACGCCTCTTGCGTCTGGAAGTGGGCACCGTTATGCCGCCCTAGGCCGAAATGGTTGCCCGCAAAAAAATCTTTCAACTCGGGGGCATCCATCAGCCCTTGAGGCCGTGCTGTACTTGCACTAATTGATTGGACTTGTAATGGGCTTGCCAAACCCGCTGGTTCGTCCAAAGGGGAGCCGAGCGGCAATTGCACAAGCTTAGCCAGTGCATCGGCGGGCTCAATTTCATCGGGGATGCTCTGGGCAGTTGAAGCCTCGGCAGGCTGATTCTTCCAGAAGCTGAATTTAGGTAACGGGTTCATGGTCTATCCTTGTGTAAGGTTTGATTTGCTCTTGCCCCGATACAGACGAAGGGTGATCAGAAAGGTCAGGGTTGAAAGAAAAACAAATGAAGCAGGGGTGCTGGACAGAACTGAGATTGTCTGCACAGAAGTGCGTAGGCTACGGCGTCACAAATTAACCTAATTGACAAATAAACCAACTAGGTTAAAATTGATCATGGAGAAAAGTACACCGCATTGCAAGCTGTCCGCCATGCACGCTTTGGTCGAGGGTGGCAATGTTAGGGCGACTGCCAGCGCATTCAGTGGCGCTCGTGAGCTTGGCATCAACGATTTGACCGGGATGTGCGCCATCATTATGGCTCTGACCTCCGCCAACTTCTACAAGAGCATGACGACCCATGCAGATCACCGGATTTGGCAGGACGTTTACCACGCCAAAACCAGCAGCGGCGATGAGGTGTACCTCAAGTTGACTGTCATTGATGATGTTTTGATTGTTTCATTTAAGGAGCTGTGACTATGAAATGCCCATGCTGTGGAGCGGCTGAACTGATCCACGACACCCGCGATATGCCCTACATCTACAAGGGCGAAAACACCACTATCCCAGCGGTAACGGGTGACTTCTGCCCCGCCTGCAGCGAAGTCATCCTGAACCGTGAACACGGCGACCGCTACAGTGAATGGGTCGGGCGGCATCAAAGGCAGGTGAACGCTGCCTATGTTGATCCTGGCTACATCGCCAAGGTACGCAAAAAGCTCGATCTGGATCAGCGCGAAGCTGCCGATATTTTTGGCGGTGGCGTGAATGCCTTCTCTCGGTACGAAAACGGTAAGACCAAACCACCCTTGGCCTTGATCAAACTGCTCAGAGTGCTGGATCGCCATCCCGATCTACTGAGCGAAGTCCGAGCCCCGTAACCCACTTATCAGCGTTCTTGCCGACCAAGGCATTGAGGTTTATGACATCGTGGCTGAATTTGATGCCACCTTAAGATCACCCGATACGAAGCGTCCCCACCCACGCACCCGCGCCACCGAAGCCTTCACTACCAGCGCCACCGACTGCGCGGACAAACCCTGCAGTGCACTGCTGTCATGGCGTGTGACGGTTCTAAACACAAACCCATCTGTATTTTCCGCAGTATCCAGCCAGCGCATCAAGGCACCTAGCCGGAACAGCCCCGCCGTTGGCAAAAAAACATTTACACCCCGCGAGCCTGACCTTTCTGATCGCTGCGCGTCTGTTCAAACATCAACCCCAAAAGTCTGGGTCCCTCCATTACCACGCACACTTCTAAACCACACCATGCAGCTACGCCCAAAATTATTCGTTTACCTTCTTCTATGGCATGCCTTGGCATTGCCCATTTCCCTTCACGCGCAACAACATCGGCAACAACTGTCGGGGGTTGTGCAACGCGTCATTGATGGGGATACGCTGGTTCTATGGGATGCCACACAAACAAAGCGCACCCTACGCTTGGCCGGAATCGATGCGCCCGAGTCACGTATGCCTTATGGCCAGCAAGCCAAGGCGTATTTGGCTGAACTGGTGTTAGGGTATGAAGTGGTGGCTATCACCGGTAAGCAAGACCGCTATGGACGCAGCATTGCTACCTTGAAGGTGGACGGGAATGATGTAAACTTGGCAATGATTCAGGCTGGTCTGGCCTGGCACTACACGAAGTACGCCAAAGAACAGCCCATTGAGGAGGCTGCTCGTTATGCCGCAGCGCAGCAGTCGGCCCGCGCACAGGGTTTGGGCTTGTGGCGAGACGAATGCGCTCTTGCCCCTTGGGCCTGGCGGCAGGGGCGCAAATCAACACCTGTCAAAATAACTAATGCTATTACAACCTGGATATGCTCATGCCTGTGAACGTTAAGTCTATTTTCTGCGCTGTTCTTTACGCTGTCCTGATACTGTTGGCGCCATGCAGTAGTGCAGTGGCAGATGGATCCAAGGAATGGGAGTCTTTGCGTGATGAACATGAGAGACTGCACCAGCAAGGGTTGTATGAACAGGCCGTTGCTGTTGGCCAAAAGGCATTGGCTTTGGTTGAAATGGGAGCCGGAAAAGATCACCCAGACACTGCATTGAGCTTGAATAATCTGGCTGTAACTTACTCCAGGCTAGCTCAGTATGACATGGCCTTACCGCTGAAACTGCGGGCTTTGGCGATACGCGAGAAAGCGCAGGGGCCGGATCACCCGGACACGGCAATGAGTTTGAATAATCTGGCTTCCACCTACGGCGACCTAGCCCAACACGGCAAGGCCTTGCCGCTGGAACTGCGGGCTTTGGCGATATTCGAGAAAGCGCTGGGGCCGGATCACCCGGACACGGCAGTGAGCTTGAATAATCTGGCTGTAACTTACGACAGCCTGGCACAGTACGACAAGGCCTTGCCGCTGAAAATGCGGGCTCTGGCAATACGCGAGAAAGCACTGGGGCCGGATCACCCGGACACGGCATTGAGCTTAAATAATTTGGCTTCCACCTACAGCAGCCTTGCGCAACACGACAAAGCCTTGCCGCTGGAGCTGCGAGCTTTGGCGATATTCGAGAAAGCGCTGGGGCCTGACCACCCGAACACGGCAACGAGCGTGAATAATCTGGCTGAAACCTACGGCAGCCTGGCACAGTACGACAAGGCATTGTCCCTGCAACTGCGAGCTTTGGAGATACACGAGAAAGCGCTCGGCTCGGATCACCCGCTCACTGCATTGATCTTGAATAATCTGGCTTCCACCTACAAGAGACTGGCCCAGTACGACAAGGCTTTGCCGCTGGAACTGCGGGCTCTGGCGATAAACGAGAAAGCGTTCGACCCGGATCACCCGGACACTGCATTGGGTTTGAATAATCTGGCTGTAACCTATGACAGCATGGCCCAGTACGATAAGGCTCTGCCGCTGAAAATCCGGGCTTTGGCTATACGCGAGAAAGCGCTCGGCTCAGACCACCCGGGCACGGCAACGAGCGTGAATAATCTGGCTGAAACCTATGACGGCATGGCCCAGTACGACAAGGCCTTGCCGCTGAAACTGCGGGCTTTGGCGATCCGCGAAAAAGCACTGGGGGCTGACCACCCAGACACGGCAGTGAGCTTGAATAATCTGGCTTCGACCTACAACCGTCTGGCCCAACACGACAAGGCCTTGCCACTGCAACTACGGGCCTTGGCTATAAACGAAAAGGCGTTCGACCCGGACCACCCGGACACTGCAGTGAGTTTGAATAATCTGGCTTCCACCTATGGCGAACTGGCCCAGCACGACAAGGCCTTGCCCCTGCAACTGCGGGTTTTGGCAATATTCGAGAAAGCGCTCGGCCCGGATCACCCGGACATGGCATCGAGCTTGAATAATCTGGCGGCAACCTACGACAACCTGGCCCAGTATGACAAGGCTATACCGCTGCTAGAGCGGGCGCTGGCAATACGCGAGAAAGGGCTCGGCATAGACCACCCGCTCACGGCATTGAGCTTGAATAATCTGGCTCACACCTACAAGAAACTTGCCCAATACGACAAGGCCTTGCCGTTGGAACTGAGAGCTTTGGCGATACGCGAGAAGGTGCTGGGGTTGGACCACCCGGACACGGCATTGAGCTTGAATAATCTGGCTGTAACCTACGGCAACCTGGCCCAGTACGACAAGGCCTTGCCGCTGGATCTGCGGGCTTTGGCCATAAATGAAAAAGGACTAGGACCGGATCACCTGGGTACTGCCGTTAGCTTAGGAAATCTGGCTTTTTCCTACGGCAGACTGGCCCAGTACGACAAGGCCTTGCCGCTGGAACTACGGGTTTTGGCTATACACGAAAAAGCACTTGGGCCGGATCATCCGGACACGGCATTAAGTTTGAATAATCTGGCTGCAACCTACGGCAACCTGGCCCAGTACAACAAGGCCTTGCCGCTGCACCTGCGGGCTTTGGCTATAAATGAAAAAGCACTAGGGCCGGATCACCCGGATACTGCCGTGAGTTTGAGTAATCTGGCTTTTTCCTACGGCAGACTGGCCCAGTACGACAAGGCCTTGCTGCTGGAACTGCGGGTTTTGGCTATACACGAAAAAGCACTTGGACCGGATCATCCGGACACTGCATTTAGCTTGAGTAATCTGGCTGCAACCTACGGCAAGCTGGCTCAGTACAACAAAGCCTTGCCGCTGCACCTGCGGGCTTTGGCGATACGAGAGAAGGCGCACGGCCCGGACCACCCGGTCACTGCTAATAGTTATGACCATATAGGATATATATTTTGGAAAACCAGCAAGCCCGATGCCGCCACATTATTTTTTAAAAACGCTGTGAACGCCTACCAATCCCAGCGTGAGCAGATCTCCCGTATTGGTGCCGGCGAACTACAAAGTTACACGGGATCAATTGCACATACGTACCGCGATCTTGCTGCCCTGCTAATCGAACAAGACCGGTTGCCGGAAGCGGAGCAGGTTTTGGACATGTTGAAGGAGGATGAGCAGTTTGAGTTCATTCGCCGCAGCGAGAGCGGTGACCCACGCAAGACCCGGGTTGGCTACACGCCATTCGAGCAAAAATGGATGGCTCGCTACCGCGAGATTGCAGACCAACTGGCTGGGCTATCTGCTGATCTCGCAGTGGCTCAAAAAGCTTTTGTGTCCTTCGTGGGGGAGATGCGCGAAGGCCTCGTAGCCAAGGGCGCGGCGCGGGCGGTTGAGGTGTCTGAGACCAGCGAGCTGGCAACGCGGGAGTCGAAAAACTTGCTCAAAAATCTGGGTAATGACTCGGTACTGCTGCGATACATCGTGACCGATGACAAGGTTGTCATGCTGTTAACGACGTCCGGTGTTCAACTCCACCGCAGCAGTGCCATCAAAGCCACGGAACTCAATCGCCAGATTGCTGGGTTCCGGCGTTTGTTGCGTGATCCAAAGAGCGACCCGCAACGTGCCGCACAGGCGTTGTACCAATTACTCGTGGCGCCGGTTGCCAAAGATCTGGACGATGCTGGAGCCAAGACAGTAATGCTGTCGCTGGATGGCACCTTGCGCTACCTGCCCTTTGGGGCGCTGCACGACGGCAAGCAGTATCTGGCACAGCGTTGGAACCTGCCGATCTACACCAGTGTTGCCAAGGCTAAATTGCGCGACCCGGTCACCCCGCAATGGCAAGCTGCCGGCCTGGGCGTGACACGGGCGGTCGGTGATTTTGCTGCGCTACCCGCCGTCAAAGGCGAAATGGCAAGCATTGTGCGAGCGGGCAAGACCGGCGTACTGCCGGGTGAGGTGTACTTGGACGAGGCCTTCAATGCCGTGCGCCTGAAGGATGTGGCACAGCGCAAATTCCAATTGCTGCATATAGCAAGCCATTTCCGATTCAGTCCGGGGACTGAAGTCAATTCATTTTTACTGTTGGGCGATGGCCAGCAGCTGACGCTTGGCGACATCCGCACGCAAAATTACCGCTTTGACCATGTTGACCTGTTGACGCTGTCCGCCTGCGACACAGGTCTGGGTGGCGGTCGGGATGAGAAGGGTCGTGAGATCGAAGGCTTTGGTGTTATTGCGCAGCAACAGGGCGCGAAAGCGGTGCTGGCAACGCTGTGGCCGGTGGCCGACCAAAGCACGGCTGAACTGATGGGTAATCTTTATCGCAGCCGCCAGGAAAAAGGTTTGACCAAAATCGAAGCGTTGCGGCAGGCGCAAATCTCACTTTTAAGCCAAGAAAAATACAGCCATCCGTTTTACTGGGCTCCGTTTATCCTGATGGGAAACTGGAAATGAACCGCCTACAAAGGCAAGTGACGGCTTAGCGAGAGCATTAATTTTTTTCATAGTGGTTCCCGCAAAAAAACAGCCGCCGCTAGCTTGTAACAATATCCTAGAAACGGCTCGCCAAGGCTAACGGTGATATAGGCATCTCCCGCAGCATGTGATCCGATGCCAAGACGTTCAACACGTTGGAATAGTGCTGGGTCAGTTAACCGCAGCCGATAGATTTCCCCTGCATATTCAAACTCGACCTGTATTTTGAGGCGAGTTCCAGTGGCATGAACTGAAGGCATGCTGACTATGAATTTGACGGCTGCAACGTGAATCAAAAAAAGCGAGTTCTTGATGCTTTGACTGGCCATGTAATCGGGCACGCGGTCATTTAATCCACAGCAGGTATGGTATCCAGGCGCCCAGAGCTGCAACGGCTGGTCTTTAAATTGCGTCAATTGTTTCCAACCAATCCGACCAATAATTCTTGTTCGAGGATTGGGCGTGATGATACAGTTTTCCTGTTGGTGGTCGTGCGGTCGAGGTGCTTGTAGATCTATTTCAATAATATCGAGCGGTGAAATCATCACGCCTTTGCTCTCGCATGTCACGTTGCTTAGGCTAAGTTCCCCTGTCGCATTGGAACTAACGGGGCGAATCCATCGTTTATCATTGATACGCTTCCCTGCCATGCAGTAGGCTTTGATTTTGAATGAGTTGGCAAGGCAAATCATTTTAGTGTTTGACATGTGATAACCCCTGTTAATTCATCAAAAAGCAATAGGACTTCGCAGTCACCGGCCATCCGACCGCTTCTGTGCCCGCTTGATGGGAATCTAGGTTTCGTATCAGCAAAGATCTATAGTCGATTGACCTAAAAGTCCACTTTGTATTGATTTGGATAAGCATGTTGCACCCGTTCTGTATGTTGGTTTGGGTTCGGCCAATTGGCCTCCTACAAACAGAGACGTATGCAAACTAAAAAGGTCAGGGTTCGCGCAGATCAGACTGGATTTATGCGAACTTTAATCGACTTTGCCACGCGCAAACGCGATCGCAATACACTTGTTAACCCAATGGATTTACATCGCCAGATTCATCAGCATCGCCAAAAAATGATTGAACGCATGGTTTTTTTTGCAAACATGCCTGACCTTTTCAGCCACGACCCGTCTCTGCATACGAAGGTGAAATAAATCATAACGCCAGCATCGCTCACCTTCTGCAAGCATCAAGATAGAATCGAAGTGGATTTGATGAAGTAGGCGTTGAACAATTATTACAAGGGGTATGACATGTCAGTAAACAAAGTAATTCTAATTGGTCGGCTGGGCAAGGATCCGGAAACCCGCTATATGCAGAATGGTGAAGCGGTTACCAATGTATCGATTGCGACTTCAGAAAACTGGAAAGACAAATCAGGCGAGAAACAGGAAAAAACCGAGTGGCACAATCTGATCTTCTATCGCCGCCTGGCTGAAGTTGTCGGCGAATACCTTAAAAAAGGCTCGCAAATCTATGTGGAAGGCAAGCTGCAAACGCGCAAGTGGCAAAGCAAAGAAGGGCAAGACCGTTACACCACCGAAATCGTCGTCAACGAAATGACCATGCTGGGTGGAAAGTCGTCCGGAGAATTTGTACCCGCCCAGGAGAAAAAAGAACCGCCAGTAGACGAAAGCAAGTTTGATGATATTGATGACGACGATATACCGTTTTAGAAAAAACCCATCTACTTCTAGCTTGGTATTGAATAAAGGCACCTGTTGTCAGGTGCTTTTTTAATTCCAACTGAACCCTCTTGGATGTAGTGCATCACTAAAAACACCGTCGTCCACGCCCTTCGTTAAACTCAGGACAGGCTGACCTTTGGTCAGACGGTGAGCCAGATGTTTGATTAGACGGTATTCCAGCCTTGACTTCTGCCTGCTTGATAACCCAATTTATCTACATCGCCAAATTCACCCGCATCGCGAAAAAATGATTGAACGCCTGGTTTTTTTTGCAAACATGCCTGACCTTTTCAGCCACGATCCGTCTTTGCATACGAAGGTGAAATAAATCATAACGCCAACATCGTTCACCTTCAGGTGTTGGCCAAGGAGATCAGTATGAATGCAAACTTTACAACACACGCGGCCGTCCGTTCACAACAACGCGGTGTGCCTCCATTAATCAGCAGCTGGTTGATCGACTATGGAAGCGAAGTGTTCGACGGGCACGGCGGGGTGGTGCGGTACTTTTCCGCTCAGTCCATCCGTGATATGGAGTGCGAGATTGGCAAAGCACCGCTACAGAGGATGTCTGAGTTCCTGCGGTGCTACCTGGTCCAAAGCAGTCAGGACGGGCGCGTACTCACTGTCGGCAAGCGCCATGCAAACAAGCACATTTGGCGCCATTGATAGCCCTTGGCAGACAAAACAACTGCAGATTATTGTGACTGAACACGAGGCACTCCCAAAATGGTTCCGAATGACCGACGGCCCCATTGGCAACCACCCCCTCAATGCGCTCAAGACCCTCTTGACCCAGCACGGCGTTAACTCCCGTGGTTGGCGATTGTATCTTGATTACGGTGACGCGCTGTTCGCGCCGTTGGCTGCGTATTGGTTTGAGAGGCATGGTAAGGGACGCGAAGGTGTCGTTGCAGCACATTGGTTACGGTTGTTGCAATCATGTGAAATGGACGTTTTGCCGCCACCAGAACTGGTCGCAAGTATGTCGCAATGGCGGGTGCCTGGAAATCAGCTTGACGCAGTGCCTCCGTTGTTCCTGCGTGCTGCTTGGAAATCCTGTACAGCAGCGCAATACAGCGACGATGGAATTGATGGGTTCATTGAAGCAGAACTCATCCCGATTGCTCAATGGTTTTTTCGCAGCGGCGCCTACAAGACGACCGATGCAGGCCGATTGAAGGCCGGATTAGAGAGTCTGAAGCGCCTGCGACGCGAATCGGTCGCCATGGAAGCTCGTAAGTTAGGAGCTGACGAGTGGCCGCCAATCCTGCGCAAGTTTGAGTCGGGCGCGTACCGAATGCTGGCGTTGACAAGCGAAAGTCAACTCCTGGAAGAAGGCGCACAGATGGGCCACTGTGTTGGTACTTTCGGTGACCACTGTCGATTTGAAGCACTGCGCATTTTTTCAGTGCAGTATAAGAAAACGGGCCGGCGGGTGGCCACCCTAGCCATCCCCCTGAGTCACAATAGTTGTCGCCTCAAATTTTCAGAAAAAATGAAATTTGAGATTAAAAATGAAATCAAAAACAACCTATTCAGCCGAGTTCAAAGAGCAGGCGCTGGTAAAAGCCTATAATCGTGGCGACCGGACAATTCAAGAAATTGCTGACGAATTGAACATTAACCTATTTACCCTAAAAAAATGGATGAAACCCACGACACCCAACACTGAAAAGCACACGCCTGATAAAGCGAAACGCCCCCAAGACTGGCGGCCTGAAGATCGATTGGTGGCGCTGCATGAATGCTATGGATTGTCAGATGATACGCTGAATGCCTGGTGTCGGGCGCGCGGTTTATTCGCCCATCAACTGACGCAATGGAAAATCGATTTCTGTATTTCAGGCAGTTCAAGCCGAGAAGAAGCGCAGGCCTTGCGTAGCCTAAAAACCGAAAACAAACGCCTTGAACGCGAATTGGCACGCAAAGAAAAGGCCTTAGCAGAGGCCGCCGTGCTGTTGGTACTGCAAAAAAAGTTCCGGGCGCTCTTGGGGGGCGAGGTCGAATGACTCTTCTCAAAGAGCGCCAACAGGTGATTGTGTTATTGGAAGAAGCCGTGACAGCCGGGGTACGCCGGCATCAAGCTTGTGATGTGCTGGGGCTGAGTGCCCGCACTTTGCAACGCTGGCAGACCGGCGAGACCGTCAGTGACGATAAGCGGCCGCAGCGTGACTACCAGCCACCGCACAAGCTGACGGAAATCGAGCGCGCCGAAGTGTTGGCCGTAGCTAATTCCGCTGAATTCGGTCATTTACCACCGAGTCAGATCGTGCCACGACTGGCTGATCAAGGCCGCTACCTGGCCTCTGAATCGACCTTTTATCGACTCCTGCATGAAGCCGATCAGTTGAAGCACCGGCGTAGCGAGCGGCCCGCGCAAACGCGCACCAAGCCGCGTGCGGTCTGCGCGACAGCCCCGAACCAGCTGTACAGTTGGGACATCACTTACCTGCCGACCTGCATTAAAGGCCAGTATTTTTATCTCTATCTGTTCCTCGATATTTTCAGCCGAAAGATCGTCGGCTGGCAGGTCTATGAACAAGAAAGTAGTGCCTTGGCCAGCGACGTGCTGCGTGACCTCTATCAGCGCGAAGGGTTACAGCCCGGTCAGGTCATCCTACATTCAGACAACGGCAGCCCGATGAAAGGCGCCACCCTGCTGGCAACCTTGCAACGACTGGGTGTCATGCCGTCATTAAGCCGACCATCGGTTAGCAACGACAACCCCTATTCTGAAGCCTTATTCAGGACGCTGAAATATCGCCCGGATTACCCGTTGCAAGCCTTTGCCGACCTGACGGCCGCGAGGCAATGGGTCGCCGGACTAGTGGAATGGTATAACCACGAACATCGGCACAGCAGCATCCGCTTTGTGACACCCGCCCAACGGCATGCGGGATTGGATAACGAACTGCTGACCTTACGCAAAGCCCTTTACGAAGCCGCCCGCAGCCGACATCCGAAGCGCTGGAGTGGCAGCACCCGGAATTGGCAGATCGTTCAGGCCGTTCATTTGAACCCTGATCAAGCCGACACTCAACATAAATCCTAGGAGAAAACGACCCAGAACAAAATAACCGAATAAAATGTAAGCGCCGAGGCGACAACTACTTTGACAATTACCGCCATCAAGGAAACCCAACCCGGTGCCTGGATTGTGGACCAAATCAAAGGGCCGGAAAATTCTGACGTCGACCCATACCTATGGATGGATGTTGATGGCTTGCTGCAAATCGCAAACCGCATCAGCCTCGAAGACCTGCAACTCCGGGCGTTCCTGGATTTAATCCACAGTCTGTCAGCGGGTGACAATAAATAGGGCACATCTCGATTGCCCACTTTGTCTCTGCATACACAAATACCTTGCTGCAACTTGGGTACTGTCAGTGATTGCTATAAAATAGTTGCCACAATTTTGTAATGTCCAACTGGAATAAAATCAAAATGAAGACTTTTACAATTGGTTTCACACAAAAGAATGCGAACAAATTCTTCTCACTTCTTAAAAGTAATAAGGTATCTCGCGTTATAGATGTCAGGCTAAATAACGTTTCACAACTTTCAGGATTTGCGAAACGGGACGATTTAAAATACTTTCTTGCCGAGCTGTGTGATGCAGATTATGTCCATATCGGTGATTTAGCTCCCACAAAAATCATGCTGGACGCATATAAGACAAAAGCGATTTCTTGGGATGTTTACGAGGAAAAGTTTCTTAATCTAATGTCGCAGCGGCGAATCGAAAGTTCAATTAATCAATCTTTATTGGATGGCGGCTGTTTGTTATGCAGTGAAGATAAACCGCATCATTGTCACCGAAGGCTGGTTGTTGAGTATTTAAAACAGCACTGGAACGCAGATATTGAGGTTATCCATTTAACATGATTGATCAAGAAACCCCGACCATATTGATTGCTTATCCACAAGCGTTTACTTGCTACGAAAAATTTGAAAGGAAAATTGATGCCACTTTATCTGACCTAACGCATTTTCGTGTTTCTTATATGGCAGATTACAACGATTTCATTACAAAACATTTTTCAGGAGATAAACGTATCACTGAAATTGTTGAAGCATCAAATGAAAGTTATTTGAGCAATGTTACTCACGCAATTATATTTAGCGATGGTGAATCTTTTAATGATCTAATTGAAGATACAAAAAAAATTGGAATAAAATCAAGGGTAATTGATGCAGGCATAACTAAAGTAGTCAACGTAGACAGGGGTGATAAATACGATGTCTATATTGGTCGTGGTTCACCGTGGGGTAATCCTTATGCTATGGGTTTTGATGGTGATGATAGAGACGAAGTCATCAGAAAATATAAATATGATTTTGAAAGAGGTTTTTTGAAAAGTAGCAAACAAGATGCACTCAAATTAAAAGGCAAAACTTTAGGTTGTCATTGTAAACCAGCCGCTTGTCACGGTAATGTGATTGCTGAATATCTAAATTCACTAGATGACGGAAGGTAATCTGATTCTTTAATTCTACTGATATAAAAAACGGCGCATTAAAAATTTAGACTCACCTATTAGGGATTGTAAGCCCAAACCGGCGGAATTTGTCCAGTTCACCAAAAGTCAGGCTTTTGAACTGCCCCCTGCTTGTGTAGTTCTCCGACCCTCTGAGCACCGCTATGCGCTCCATGGATTGATGACGGGGACGCCGGCCGCTTCGAAGGGGGCCGTGTCGCGTGACGCCACGATGAAGCCCCGCGAGGCCGCGATCGCGGCGATGTACCCATCAGGCGTTGGGAAGCCTCGCCCGCTAGTCTTGGCCATCACGGCTAGCTCGGCATAGCGCCGTGCTGCATCGGTGTCGAATGGCAGTACCCGATCCCTGAATATTCTCATCAGACCGTCAAGAGCCTGTGCCAGCATGTCCTTGCGTTTGCCAGACGGGAGCGCCGCGATGCCAAACAGCAGCTCGGCCAGCGTCACGCTGGACAGATAAAGCGTTTCGGCTGCTTGATCGTTCAGCCAAGCTCGCACGGCTGGGTGTGGCTCAGGCTTCATCGCCTCGGAAACGACGTTGGTATCGAGGACGATCATTTAAACCTCAGCGGCTCAGCCGGCGTCTTGTCTCTCACTTGGTCGAAGACCTCGAAATCCTCGTTCGTCAGGCCGATCTTACGGCTCAATGCCGCCAGGGCTTCACCCAAGCGAACGCGTGTCTCTGGTTTGACTGCGGTTGCCAGAATCTCGCGGACCTCGGCCTCGGTGCTGTGCCCATGTTGAGCGGCCTGCATCCTCAACGCGCGATGCACGTCGTCGGGCAGATTGCGTACTGTCAGCATTGCCATAGCATCACCTCATAAAATTGCATTCAATGCGCTCATTTTACATATTCGTATGCAAAACTGCAAGAGGTAGCAATGTCGTAAAACAGGTGTTTTACGGCACACTTATCCCTCGTAATTTTTGGCAAAACGTGAAGATTTTGATTATAGAAGCAATTATCAGATGAGCTTAGTTGTTAATGCTTATTTTCGCACTAATCCTTACCTTGACCCTAGCTGTGCGAACGATATGCATGCAATAGATTGTTAGATGAAGAAGATACCAGTTTGACTCTTACAACCTTAGTGAGTGCAGCCGCCGCTCTTGGAAAAAAAGTAAGAATAGAGCTGGATACAGCCTAAATTTTGTTTAAAGCATAGGTGCAGGTATGTCGAAGTAAAGGTTCGTAAACGGCCACTATGTGTAGAGCTGAACCATGTGAATTTATACTCTTACATCGCGGACCGAAACTTGTGTGGCGAGGCATTGGGACGATCGCGGCCCTCCTCAGCCAGCGACCATCTGCATACCACATTTTGTTAGTTGACTGAGAAAATATAGGCCAGGTGACGTCATTAAAAGCACATCAGCCAAGGCGCTAACCAGGTTTGCCGTTCCACTGCGCCTCAAACCCCAACTAACAAAAGCGGGTACAGCGCAACCAGTCTCAAATGTAAGCCGTTACAATTAGTGCACAGATAATGTGATCTGTTTACCTGTTCTGGCCAGCATATCCACCAGGGCGTCAATTGTAAATTTAATAGATTTTTTGTTAATCACGTCAGACACTCGCGGTCTCGTTACTCCAAGAATTTCGGCCGCTTCTGCTTGCTTTAATTTTTTCTGGTCTATCCACTCGGCAAGTTCATTCATCAAGCTATTTTTGATGGCTAGTTTTTCCGAGATGATTCGATTCGAATTTGTTTGTAACTCGGCGGCTTCTTCTGGTTCAAATCCCAAGTCGGCAAAAACGTTTCCGCCAGTCGGGGTGATGTGCATAGATTTTGTCTCAATACTCATTTCTTGCTCCTTTCTTGGACAATGGCTTTGTAGCGTGCCGCTGCAATGGCCTTATCATGTTTACTTGTTGTGTTCGTTTTTTTCTTAAAGCAGTGCAACACGAAAACCGCCTCTGGAAATTTGGCTACATACATTACCCTGAACCATCCATCATCAAGATCGATAATAATCTCTTTCGTACCCGCTCCAACTTCATTAAAAGGCTTCCAATGATCCGGCTCAAGACCCGCTTGCACTTGGCTTAGTTGATGACCAGCTTCTCGTCGAGCATTCGGGGTGAATATGTTGTCGTCCTTAAGGTCTTCTAATGAAGATCCACGCCAGTCAATCGGTTTTTGTTTCATATTGCCTCCGCGCATATTGTATCGAATTCTATACACAACAGCACTTAATTGTCGCTCAAGATTAAATGTTAACCACAAACTCAGTAATGTCGAGGCAGGTATTGAGGTCGCAGAAAATCCAATAAACGACCGTTTGCAATATTTATTGGATATAAATCGTAAATACGATTTTATGTTTTTCTGTATTTGTTGCCATTTTTTATGTTTTCTGTAAAATTACATATACACAATATCGCAAAAGGTGAAAACATGATTATTGGACTCCTTAATCAAAAAGGTGGAGTTGGTAAAACGACTCTCAGTGTAAATTTAGCGGCAAGCCTGGCACGTACCGGATCGCGCGTTCTGCTAATCGATGCCGATCCACAGGGTAGTGCTTTGGACTGGGCAGCAGCCCGCGAAGGCCCACCCCTATTTTCCGTGATCGGTTTCCCACGACCGACGATTCATAAAGAAATCGGCGAGATCGGATTCGGTTATGACTACATCATTATCGATGGCCCACCACGAGTTACCGACCTTGCTCGTTCGGCCATTATGGCCTCTGATGTTGTGCTGATCCCGGTGCAGCCCAGCCCGTACGATATTTGGGCGGCAGAAGAAGTAGTATCATTGATAAAAGAAGCTCGCATCTACAAAGAAAACATTAAATCTGTATTTGTGATTAATCGTAAAATCACAAATACAGCAATAGGCCGTGACGTGGGCGAAGCCCTAGCAGCCTATCCTGTGCCAGTGTTGGCCGCATCCATAACTCAACGAGTTGTTTTTGCCGAGACCGCCGCCCAAGGTAAGTCTGTTTTTGAAATCGACACAAACGGGCCAGCATCGACTGAGATCGATGCCGTTAAAAACGAATTGATGGAGTTTGCAAAATGAGTGGAAAGAAAGTTTCAATTGGCGCTAAGCCAACATCTAAGCCCGCACCGGCCGCTGATGCTTGGGTAGAGAGTCGAACAGCCGAACAGGACGAAGCGATAAAACGGTTAACCATCGACATTCCAGAGAGTCTTCATCGAAGCATTAAGGCGCAATGCGCCATGCGTGGCGCAAAAATTGCTGACGAAGTACGGGAGCTTCTTTTACAGAAATACGGAAAAGTTTAAATACGCTTTTATGTTTTTGCGGTTCTCAGAGGAGATGCCATGACCATTAAGAATGATGACCTATTCAACCTATCAGACCGAGTCGAAAAAGTGCGAGAAAAAAGTACTAGACGACGAATCGAAGCAGCAGCAAGACCTGGCGAAACCTACGCACAGGTTGCTGCCCGATTACATAAAGAGGATGACCAGAAAACAACACCATCTCAGAAAAAATCCTCATCAATTCGCAAACCGCCACGAGGCGACAAACAACTAGATTTCTTTGTCCCCGAACTATATGACGTTGGAACAAAGGACAGCCGCAGTATCATGGATGTAGCAGTTTTTCGACTATCTAAAAAAGATAAGCGTGCTGGCGAAGTTATCCTATACGAGCTCCCAGACGGCCATGTGAGAGTATCGGCGGGCGCAGCCGGTATGGCCTCAGTGTGGGATTACGACCTGATTCTGATGGCTGTCTCACATCTAACTAAGGCTATGAACCTCTACCGAGAAGGAAAGGGCGATAAACCAGGTCGCGTGTTTTGTCCACACGTTGCGGACATCCTCAAATTTTGTCGCCGCTCCGATGGTGGTCGACAAAAAGATGTTTTAGTTGATGCTCTGATTCGCCTGAACACCACGCACATTGCAGTAGAGCGCACAAAAAAGAGTCGCAATGGCCGTACTATGGTTGTATCGGAAGGCGAGGCTCTAATTAGCCGTTATGAAGTAATTTCCAGTGCCACAACTGGAAAGCCAGAAAGCATAGAAATCGAGCTACCAAACTGGATTTACAAAGAAGTGGTAGAAGCTAAAAACCCCGACGTGCTGACAGTACATCCTGACTTCTTCCTTATCGATCCAGGTATCGGTCGTTTCATATACCGACTAGCAAGGCGTGCAGCTGGTAAAGGTCTCGCTAAATGGTCTTTTCAGACTGTATACGAGCGAAGCGGCAGCACAGGTACCCTCAAAAAATTCACTTACACAGTGCGACAGTTAATCGTCACAAACGACCTGCCAGAATATGACCTAACAGAGGAAAAAGGGCAAACCGGACCTTTACTGGTAATGACCTATCGAGAAAATAATCTACCTACAGACCTGATCAATGGTTCCTAATAGACGGCGAAACCTATTTCAGACATTAAGATCACCACTTATGCTTACGCCTGTTCTTATGCCAAATCTTATCCATAAATAGTTTATAACTACTCAGCCTATCAATTCATAACTTACGGCGATTTTACTGGTGTTAGAAGCAGAAAAACAGGGTATTTTCAATAATTTTTACTGGTTTTTGTGCTGAATTATGCCCCTGTAGCCCAGAGAAATATAGACTGAGTAGTTACAATAGTTTTTTACTCATCTAACCTGTGAATAGTCCGTCTATTAGGAACCGAAATCCGTCTATTAGGAACCGAAATCCGTCTATTAGGAACCGAAACCCGTCTATTAAGAACCTTAAAAGTTAGTATATTATTGATTTTTATAATTTTTTTACACATTTATTTCCCTAAAACTTTAAAACTTATTTAAAACTTTTAAAACCAATTTGCCCTGTGTATAAAAGCCCAGAATAATAATCGTTAAGAACACTCATCAACACCGGCCACCAATACGTAAATCAAAAACAGAAAAGATAAGGCAATAAAACGATTAACCACCAACACCTCAAGTTCCTTTTATTCCTAATCCGTTAGCTCATCCAGATACTATCCTGCTTTTATCACCACTTTCACTGCTTTTAGCTTACATAGACCTGTAAAATTGTAACGACTAAAATTTAAACGACGATAAAAAATAGATTTAAGAGCGTTTTTCGCCAAGGGTGTGTGTGTGAAAATATTTTGTGTTCGATACCTCAATATTAGCTTTAGAAAGCCTTTAAAAGCGATTAACAAAGTATCAAAAATAGATTCGCCCAGACTACTTTCATTCTTGCCTGTTAAATACGCCTTAAACCCTAAATAGAGCTTGCGAACAGGGTTTATAAAATAAAAGAAATCACATAAAGTGTATGCGAGCTTGCATTTGTATGTAATGTATGTATAATACAATGTACATTACATACAAACAACAGGAATAGACTATGGCTCTTACCAAACAAGACATCATCGAAGCCGCTGAAACCTTACAAACCGCCGGCGCCAATCCCACCATGAACGCCATCCGGGAAGCCCTTGGTGGCGGTTCTTTTGCGACAATTTCACCCATTTTACGTGACTGGCGTGAGTCCAAAGGACAGCGCGCTACTGTCGCCATTGAAATGCCGGGAGAAGCCAGGTCGGCCTTAAATCGTGCCGGCGTGGATTTATGGAAAATAGTTACCACTTTGGCGACTGAAAAACTGACCAAAGTCCAAGAAGAGGCTGAAAAAGCGATCCATAGCGCCAATACCGAACGTGACGAAGCATTAACTGAAATTGAGCGTCTAGAAACCCAAGCAAGCCAAAAAACCAATGAGCTTGATGAATCCTTAAGAGCCAATGAATTAATCAATGATGCGCTGAACACAGCCTCTAATGAGATCAGAGGGCTTGAGATCAAAGTTGCCGATAAGGGGCGGGTTGAGACAGAAAACGAACGGTTAAAAACCGAATTAACCGAAGTACGTTTAGAAAATAAAGTGCTTATTGATGCGAAAATCGAGTTAATAGGGCAGGTGAAAGGGCTTGAAAACACCCTATCCAGCACTGAAAAAGAACTCACCAGCGCAAACGCCCAACTCAAAGACCAAAAAACCTTGTCCGCAACACTACAAGCGGAAAGCATCGACGTAACCAATAAGGCCAAAGAGCTCGAAAACGGGCTTTTAAGCACCGAAAAAGAACTCGCCAGGGCAACAGAACAACTTAAAGAAAAAGAGTCCTTAGCAGCCAGCCTACAAGCTAAAAATAACACATCCAGTTTACACGCTCAAAAACTGCAACTCACGCTAGATGCCTCTGAATCCAAAGCAACCGAACTAAAAAACGAAGTCGCCGAATTAAGGAGCGCCATCGGCGCAATACAAAGGGAAGCCGGAGCCTTGTCCGGCGAACTAAAAGCGGTCACGGCGGAAAATGAAAGATGGAAATCAGACTTTGAACAGTTAACTCAGGCGATTAAACCGAATTCAACACAGAAGAAGTAGATAGGGCAGGTCTAACTGGCTGTCACTTTTAGCTTTAACTATGGCAATTTCCAACCGTAAATACCTTCTTGGGGTACTTCATAGACATAACAATTGCCATTTTTTTTCTCCCATCCCTTGCCTTCGCACCGTGCCAAACGGTACAGGTCGCCGGACTGTGCGAAACGATAAGCCAATTTGCCTTCTGGCGTGTTCGCCCATGCCGCCGCCGATTTCTCATCTTTGGCTTCGGTGTAGCCCGCGCCGTACCCCGCTTGATAACCGGAATCCTTGCCGCTGGAATGCGCGTACCAACCGAACAGCCCGAAAGCCAGGCAAGAACCCAAAATACTGATCGTCAGCCATTGCAGTCGTTCTTTCCCCGCCACAGCCTCGGCAACCTCTTTTGAGGCTGTTGCTACGGCTTGCGCCAAATCGGCCTTAGCCGCTTCCGCAGATGCTTTCACAACAGCATCCGCAGTCACCTTGAAATCGTTCAGTGTATCCTTTGCCGCTTTTGATATTCGCTCAGGGAACAGCTCATAGAGGCCTTGATAGTGTTGCAAGGCCATTAATACCAGCCAGAGTGCATCATTATTTTTCAGTCCTAGGGCATCCCTCACGCGGTAAAGGTTCTGCCTGTCCTGGTCGCTGGGTTGCTTACCAAGTAGTTTTGTAAAGCTCTCCTCAAGATCATTCATCAAGCACACCACTGAGCACCTTGTTGACCTCACCACGCCACCTATTAAGCTCTGCACGATTACCTATCGGCATCTCCTTAGCTGCTACCGCGATGCTCATGCGTTTACTGTAAATGGCATCGCTCACCCTGTCCGCCAAATCAGGAAATGTTAACGACTTGCCGCCCCGCTCTTCCACTACGGTGCGCATCTTAGAACTGTTATAAAGCTCAAACTTCTTTTCTTCCCCGAAGTAACCGTTCCTGATGACATGAACGGTCGTGTTCTGTATCGCATCCATGTATTCTTTCAGAAGTTCCAAGCTATCACGTTGTCTATTGATTACCCAAAGCGTTACCCATTCGCGTTTTAATTCTGCAAGTGAGCTGTTTAATATTTCACCGTATGTGCTTACGCCACGATTATTACGCGCAGCGGTATTGATAACCACAATGCTATCCTTATAGCTATCGCACAGATTGACCAATTGAATCCAACCATCTGCTTCATCAAGGTTAAGTATCTCTGTGGTAATGCTTGCGTTGTAAGTTTTCCATACATCCGGGTTATTGGTATCTGATTCAATCAATAAAATGTTTTTACCTTGTTCCTGCAAGTAATCCAGTGCTGCCATAGTCACCATCGATTTACCAACGCCGCCTTTACTACCCCCGATAAAATAAATATTTTTCGTACTTTTATCCATATCCATATCTATATTCATTAGTCCTGTTAAATATCGTCAGTATCCGGTTTCGGTGTAAAGCTGGCGTTAGTCGCTTTTTGTGTTTCATTCGTTGCTAATGATTCACTATTTTCATTACTGTTCTGTCCAGTTTTATTTGTGCCCGTATTAGATTCATTTTTAGCTACCTTTGCTTTTGGTTTTGCCCGTTGCAAATAGCTTTTAAGTGTCGGTGTTGCTATCTCCAAACCTTGACCATTTAACGCTTCTGAAATCTGATTCAGAGAATAACCGCGCTTTTGTAATGCCGCGATTTCCTTGGTCAGAATTTTAACGGCCTCCTGCTTGCTAAACTCCCGCTTCTTTTTCTCGACAGGTGGCATAGCCTTAAGATGGTTGGCAATAATTTCAAGTTGCTCGGCTGTGTATTTAATATTTTGTTTCATATGCTAACTCACTATTTTATTTTAACATCAGTAACATATTAAACCTTTTTTAAACTATTGAAAATGAATTACCAAAAGGCTTATAATCATACCAGTTACTAATATAACAGGATGGCCTTTGTCACACACATGCTACGCAAGTGGTAACAAAGGACGCCAGACCGTTCGGCGCTACGCTTCTCACAGCCCTGCTCATCCTGCAAAGGGACACCCCTTGACCCCGAACAGTTCAGCGCTATCGCTTCTCACAGTTCAAGACACACCATTTCCACGCCAACGGCGAAGGAGCATAAATTGCCATTCGAGACCCAAGGCCAAGCCCCCCTAGACGCAGTCATCAACGTGCGTCTTACGACAACAGAAAAAGAACGACTAAAAGACGACGCAGAACTCGCCAGCCTGAGCATGTCAGAATTAGTCCGCCGCCGTTACTTTGGCAGACCCATCATTGCCAATGCCGATGCCGTCATGATCAAAGAGTTACGCAGAATAGGCGGCTTACTCAAGCACGTACACAACCAAAGCCAAGGGTCTTATAGCAATGAAACGGCGCAAGCCTTATCAGAACTTCGCACTTACATAGATAAACTATCCCATGATCGTTAAGAAAATAAAAGCCAACCGCATAAAAGCCAAGGCCGCACACATCCGCGATCTGACCGACTACATCCGTGAGCCATCAAAGGTGAACAAAGATGAAAAGATTTTATATTCCAACGGACGTGGCTTTCTATGTGACGGACACAAGAGCCAGCAGTCGGAAATGATAGCACTGGCCAGCGAGGCAGTCAGAAGCAAAAATCCAGTAGCACATTACCTAATGAGCTGGCGTGAAGGCGAACAACCCAGCCCAGAACAAGTTGAATCCGCAGTCAGTATTTTTATGGACGAGCTGGAGTTGAAAGACCACCAAGCCATCTACGCCTTGCACAAAGATACCGACAACATCCATTTACACCTTGCCGTTAATCGGGTGCATCCTGAAACATGTAAAGTCATTAAACCAAATAAAGGCTTTGACATCGAAGCGGCACATAAAGCGATAGCCAGGATCGAACACGCCCAAGGATGGCAGCGTGAGCAAAATGGACGTTATCAAGTGCTAGAAAATAGAGAACTAGGCCGAGAGCCTACCGACAAAAACCAACCAAGACAACCCGAGCAACGCAAACGGGACATGGAGAACAGAACCGGTGAAAAATCAGCGGAACGTATCGCCATTGAGGACGGCGCACCGGTCATAAAACAAGCAAGCACCTGGGAACAATTACACCACGAACTTTCCAAAAAAGGCATGCGCTACGAAAAAACCGGCAGCGGGGCAACGCTCTTTGTGGGAGACATTGGCATAAAGGCCAGCAGCGCAGACCGAGGAGCAAGCCTGTCAAAGCTACAAAAACGGTTAGGGCCATACGAACCCTCCCAACAGCGACAGCCGATAGCAGAGCGGACACCCGAACCGATAAAAAAAGACCTGCCCGGTTGGGATGATTACATCAAAGGCCGTAAAGCCCATACTGCCGAAAAAGCTGCGGCACGACTGGAACAGTCCAAACGCCAGGATCAGGAACGACAACAACTCGCAGAGCAGCAAAAAACCAAACGCCAAGACATACTGGCCGGCACCTGGAAAAACAAAGGCGATTTATTAAACGCCCTGCGTAGCGTATTGGCAGCCGAGCAGGCCGCCGAAAAAGCCGAGCTGAAAGAGGGGCAGCAAAAAGAGCGCGAACAGATACGCCAGCAATACCGGCCTTATCCCGACCTAGAGCAATGGCAACGCCAGCAGCGCAAACCGGAACTGGCCGAACAGTGGCGGCACAGAGCCAGCGAGCCGCAACGCATTGAAGGCGACCAAACCGAGCCGCCTACACCTCGAGACATCCGCGCCTATACGGCTGAGATTGTAGGCAAGCAGGTGCATTACCGCAGGAAAGCCGATGCAGAACAGGGAACGTTAGGCGCTGTGGCTTTCGTGGACAAGGGCAAAAGCATCGATATTTACGATTGGCGCAACCGGGACACCACACTGGCAGCCTTGCAACTGTCAGCGCAAAAATGGGGCAGCTTCAGCGTCCATGGCAATGACGACTATAAAGCCCTGTGTGCAAAATTGGCAGCAGAGCATGGCTTTAACATTGCCAATCCAGAGCTGCAAGACAATATCAAGAGAGAACGTGAATGGTTGCAAAAAGAACGGGCGGAGACCCTGAAATCAGAGCCGTTAAAACAGTTCGAGCAATACGCCCAGGCAGTGGGCGCGGAGCGGTTCAGGGTAACCTCCATTAAGCTACGAGGGGACGGCAGCCAGCAAACATTCATCCTCGATAAAAAGGACGGTGTGACCCTAGGCTTTACCTCGCAGGACATTGAAAAGAAAACGTCAGAGATGCAACGCTTGCAGCGCAGAGGTGAAAACCTTTATTACACGCCATTATCCGACAACAAGCACCCTATCCTGATTGATGATCTGACTCAAGAGACGCTCGATCACCTGATTAAAGACGGCTACCAGCCCGCCGTCGTGCTAGAAACCAGCCCCGGAAAGTACCAAGCCATCATCACCATGCAAAAATTGGGGACGCCGCACGATAACGCCGTGGGCAATCGATTAGCCGAGCAGTTGAACCGCGAATACGGCAACCCGAAGCTGTCCGGCTGCATCCATCCGCACCGTGCGCCAGGGTACGAAAACCGGCAGCCCCATCTCCAGCGCGAGGACGGCAGCTTTCCAGTCGTGCGCCTGGTAAAAGCCGAGCGTCTGGAGTGCATCAAGACGCTGGCCTTATCCAGCCAAATTAACGAAGAATACCAGCGGCAAGCCGAACAAAAAGCCAACCCCATAGACAACCCAGGCCCGGAACTAGCAGCTGCTCCAGAAAGTGGCTTAAACGCTTACCAGCGGCATTATAACGACGTGCTCAAACGCCAGGGCGGGACCGTTGACTTGTCCCGCATCGATTCAATGATCGCCGTACGACTGCGCGTGACCGGGCATAGCCAAGCCGATATTGAGGGTGCATTACAGCAAAGCGCCCCCAGCATCCGGCGGCAGAAAGAAAACCGGGATTGGAAAGACTACGCGCAGCGCACCGCCCGTTATGCGTTCAGCGCAGCAGGCGACCGGCAAGCCGCCGAGCTGGAGAAATACCGGCAACAATGGGAACGGCTAGAGGGCAGGGAACAGGCGAAGCAACCGAAGCAACAGCAGCAAAAAGTCGAAAGCGACCGCGACCAGGGCATGAGCCGATAGCCCCAAGTGCTGTTGTAAGAGGGTGCAAGATGAGATTAAATCAATTCGGCATTGAGATATGCCTTCCGATATCCATCCGCTCATGCAGAATACGGGAGGTATTCAGTTGATGTGCTAACTCGATTGCCGGTATTATCACCCATGCTACCAGCAGGCATTAGCCAATATCAACAACGGCTCCATAATTAAGGCTTCGTGTAACGGGGTTATGTAGAAGTCGTTCTAAAATCTGCGGTAAATGCCAACAATTACCGTTGGTAATTAACGTGTCATGTGATATAGTTAAAATTATATTTTTGTATAACTTATGGTTTATGGTTATGTACACAACAAATCTTCGTAAAGTCGGCGGATCAACAATGTTAGCTGTTCCAACTGCTTTTCTTGATCAGCTACATATAAAAGTCGGTGCAACTGTCGGTGTCGAAGTTGATAACGGTCGATTAGTCATCAAGCCACAATTACGGCCGCGCTACACGCTGGATGCTTTACTGGATCGGTGTGATGACTCTGTAGAAATGACCGCAGAAGATCAAGCATGGTTTGATTCTGCTTCGGTTGGAAACGAGCTTATTTAATGGAGCGCGGAGATATTTATCTGGTTTCGTTAGATCCGTCAGCAGGAAACGAACAGAAAGGCACTCGCCCTGTCTTAATTGTTTCACCGACCGCTTTTAATCGAAAAACCAAAACACCCATTATTGTCCCCATTACCAATGGCGGCGACTTTGCCCGCACTGAAGGCTTTGCTGTGTCGTTAATGGGTTCGGGAACTGCGACAACCGGCATTGTTCGGTGCGACCAACCGCGCGCTATAGACCTTAGGTCGCGCAAGGCAAAGAAACTTGAAAGTGTCCCTTTATCTATTATGAATGAAGTCTTAGCCAGGCTTGCCGTGTTAATTGAGTGACTGCGTGTAACGGGCGTTATGGTAAAAATGAATGTCAAGTCAGCTTCATCAAGGTGAAAATACCTTGCCAGTTGAATTTCATTAGGATCGCCGGAAAACTGACCGTACTGAGCTCTCTGTTCTGCGGTTAAAAAATCGACGGCCATATATTTACTCCAAGCTAAGGGGATGACAGGACAAACACCGGCAATTAGACTGTCCACTAATTTATAAGATTGTGGACAGGGTAATTCACATGAAATAAACTGTCTATAAAATCGTTTTTCACCAACTTAATAGACAATCCGTCCATTAATCGATTTAGGAGACAGTTTTAAGCGATGCGACTCTTTGGTTATGCCCGTGTATCCACCAGCCAACAATCCCTTGATGGCCAGGTCAAGGCGCTTAAGGAAGCGGGGGTCAAAACCAGCCGCATCTTCACTGACAAGGTTTCCGGCAGCCACATCAATCGGGACGGCTTGTATTCGTTACGGGTCAAGGTCGAAGAAGGTGACGTGATCCTGGTAAAAAAATTGGATCGCCTGGGAAGGGACACGGCGGACATGATCGCCTTGATAAAGGAATTCGACAACATCGGCGTTGCCATCCGGTTTTTAGATGACGGCATTAGCACCGAAGGCACGATGGGCAAAATGGTTGTCACCATCCTGTCGGCGGTCGCCCAGGCGGAACGCCAACGTATCCTTGAACGTACTAATGAAGGCCGCATCGAGGCCAAGGCCAAAGGAGTGAAGTTTGGCCGCAAACGCACCATTGATGCGGAAAAACTAAAGGCATTGTATAAGAATGGATTAGGGGCAACCGATATCGCCAAACAAATGGGCATTGGGCGGTCAACCGTTTACAAATTGCTGAATGAAACGGGCGAGTGATGGCAATCTTGAGACTTACATTGTTGCGTAGGAATACTTTGGCGGCTACCCCCCTCTTTACAACATCAAATCAGCCTCATTTATAAACATGAAAACAAAATAATCGATAATTGCAATAATATTCAACAGCTTATAAAAAATATTATCGACGTTTTTAAAATCGATATTTCCTCTGTAAGCCGCTTGTAGCAAGGGTTTACGAGGGGTCTCAGGACAAATGGTTCTTTTGGTAATTTAACCCCATATTGGGATTCACTACATGACAGTAAGCCGGGCAGTTCGGAAATACGAGGTGAGTCTTAAGGGGATGTTGGAATGTTAGAACTGACCCCGTATTTCGACCCCGTATTTCGCGTATTTCGCATTCTTTTCCAGTGCCTTGTTATTCTTCTCCCCGCAATACCGTTTTTGACATGTGACTATTTTGGATCCTCATGCTCAATAGAAATCGCTTTCCATCCCCAGCTTGATCGCTTTTTGTTGTAGTTCAACACGGCTGCGCCTGATATTTTTTGACCATCTTTGATTTGGTATTCATTCACTAGAGGCGGAGATATAAATATATCACTCTCTGTGAATCCCATACCATCCGACACTCGAACCTCCTCGCAGAACTGTTTCTTGACCAGTGTGCTTGCTACCTGATCTGTCGCTACAGCATGAAGAACACGGTACGCTTGTCCCTTTTCATTTGTATATGAGGATAACTTAACCGCTATTGCATCTCCTTCCCTAAACGTGTCAGTCAGCTCGGAGAAATGAATAACACCATCTACATTTTTATCGACAATAAAGTGGATGACATTCTTATCCTTATTTACATGATCAACAACACCGATTTGTTCGATAAAGACATCCCACCCCTTATCTGTGCTTCGATGCTCGACCACATAGATCTGAAATCGTTTACTGCTATCAAACTCACCTTTTATCCGAAGCCCGTCGCCTGGAGCCAAGTTACCATATGCAAACCTCGATTCTGGAATAATTACCTCTTTTGGTAAAGAGGACGTTTTTACAAATATCTTCCGCCTCCGCTTCAGCTTTCCTTCTTTACCGAGAACAGTAAATTTATCACCAATACTGGCACTGATCCACGGCATCTTACTGAATAGCAGTGACTCTGCCGCAGAAGTATTAGCCTTGTAATAGTCCAAGTTAGACAGGCTCGGCCGAGTTTCTGCATACCACGATTGCGAAGTGATACCCGCTACAGCTTCTGGTATCTTCTGGCCTTCTTTCTCTCTGTAGGCTAGTATTTTCTCCACTTCGTGCTTGGCAGCGGCGAATTCGTTGGTTTCTACCATACGCTGAGCGAGCTTTTGCCTAACTTTCCCGGTAAATTTGTCATCGGCTGGGCACAACAAGGCCTTGCAGTAACAGCTAAGCGCAGCCCCCGAACCTGTGCCTGCACAAATGTCACCTAATAATTCCCAGGCCCAGTAGTCATTTACTTTGGACTTGGTTACCTCTAGTCCAAACGTTAGAGCATCGTCATACCTCTCTAAGGCTAGAAGAACCTTAGCTTTATTGAGTTTGAGCCAGATATTGTCTGGAAAATGTTCAATGGCTTTATCAATATGAGGCAGGATGTAATTCAAGTTTTGCGCGTTACCAGACGCGGCAGCTTCTTTACTTGCCTGCTGGATGACTTTTTCCGCCAAGGATTGAGACTCCTTTCCATCGTCTCCATGGTAGCGCTCGAAATCTTCAGGTCGCAAATATTCTAGGTTCCACAGTCGCGAAAATGCCAGTATGTTGACCTTGTCCTGCCCTGCCAGCTTTGTGGCGAGCTGCAGAACACATGTGTGTAGCAGCGAAGGTTTTTCAACCTCCAACTTGAGATAGTCATTTAGGTTTCGCTTAATAGCACCAAGATTAAAATTGTCGAGCGTCATTAACTGCTTAGAGAGCTTGTATAGCTCCCATCCCATGCTGGTCTGTATTTCCACATCAGCTTCGCCACTACTCCACACCTTTCGGTAAAGGTCAACAGCATCTGCATGCCGCCCCTCCTTGCTCAACGTTTTTGCTTTGCTGATCAGATGTTCTTGAGGATTACAGAGCGACAGGGCGTTCCGTACACCCTTCAGTAATACATCATCTTTGGGGTCAATCTTAATTGTTTCCAGCTGTTGACGATAATGAGCTAAGTTCTGCTGGCTCCCCGCATGGACATCTCGCTTGATGAGATCAATCAGACACCAGCCAAAAGCCTTGAAATCCCATTCATCAACGTGAGGTGCGCTTATCAACTGCAAAGCCATCTGGTAGGCTTCATCAAGGGCACCTTCCTTGCGTTTCGCAAATACTTCCTTGCTGGTAATCATGCGCTCATGCCCTTAGTAAGCAATATCCCCACATCACCGACCAATGCGCCTGGCGAGCAGGCAGTTATCAGCGGCTGGCATTTGGTAAACTGGCTTCTTGCGTTGTACGAGATATCATAGACAGCGACCTCTCTATCTCTGGTAAATGTATATCGCTGGGACCATTGTTGCTCTACAACATTCTGAACAGTAATATTGTTCTCAGCCGCAAGCCTCAGAACTTTTTCATGGAAATCGTTCAGAAAAGGCTTCTCAAAGCGAAGTTCTTGAATGGGTTCGGCAGGTGCCGAAGCTACGAGCAATCTCTGTAGCGGCGAAAGAGTTTCTCTCAACTCAGCACTCAGCTCCGTCAACTGCGGAGCCATCACATGTGCAACTTTGTTTTGGCTGTTGTAACTCACGTCAATCC
>JBCKWP010000005.1:0-32649 GCA_038922455.1 Methylobacter sp.
TTATGAGAGAGTTAGGCGTGAAATTAATAAAAGAAGGGGAGCGCTATGTTTAGGTTAGTTGTGTTGTTAATGGTTGTCGCCGGAGTATCTGGCTGCACACAGGGCCAGCGATTCGCATTATTGAAAAATGCGAGGCTGGACGAATGTGCCATGAAAAGGATGTCCGAAACCAAAATCAGTGGAAATCACGGATATTTGCAGGCGCATGGCGAATGTCACACCCTTGTTAACGTGCAGAAAATGAGGGAGCTTGATCTTGTACGATCACCAGAGTACGGAAAAATGGAGCAAAAAGATCCGCTTGAAGAATATGCATCGTGCTGGGAATTCGTTAAGGGGCTGTATATCGACAAGCATTATCCGGACATGAAATTACCGGAAATAAACAGCAGGAATCCAATGGACAAGTATGATGGACAGAAACAACTGGAAGCACGCAACTCCCAAGTACGCTCCTTACCCAGAAAACTGAGCCAAGTGAATCACAACGATCTGATTGAGATTGGCGAGTTAATGGCCGAATCGTCTGTAATTTCGCACAGAACGCTATGCAGTTTATGGGACTATCAGGAACTCGTCTCCATCATGGGTAGGGAGGCGCATCAGCGTCACCCTCATGGATTTGACAGAACAGTATCAGGAGGATTTAAGTGAACAGGACGACTAATGTTTTGATGGTGCTTCTAGCGTTATGGCTATCGGGTTGCGTAACGGCTCCAGGTCCAGATTTCATAAAAATCCTGACCATTGATGAATGCGCTGGCGAACGCCAATCAGGTTCAGCATTTAACGCAAGAAAAAGCCAACAACTTATCAGGCATGAATGTGAGCAAACGCTGATGCTGGATAGCCCGTATAGAAAAATCGAGAACAAAAAATTCCAGAAGAACAGACGCCTAACTTATTCTGACGAACAAGAATATTTCGATGAGCAAGCGTGGTCTTTAGTAATAGGATATATAAGGGAAAAATACTATCCCGCTTATCTGTCACCAGAAAAAGAGGTGGTAAGGGCGAACCGGTTAAATGAAGAGCAGAAAACCATCAAAGACAAATCGATTTGGCGAGATTATCAGCCACGTTTACTGAAGGTGAGTCCCTACCTCATGAATCACAGTGAATTGGAGCAGGCTGGCGAGGCTGTAAGTAGTCTCATCTATGAAAACAGAGAGAACAAAGATTTGCATGGCAGTCTAAGTGTAATCGATGTAATTATCCTGAAGGAAAAACAGAAAAAGGATATTTACCTTAATCGGTACTGACATCCACCCAATCTAAAAAAGGCGAAGATTTGTCGTCGTGTACAAAAGAGTCGTTTTTAGCGGCTCTTTCACGCCGACAGAATTTTCGCTGATCGGCTAGGAGCCTGTCCGAGAATAGGAATCGTAGCGAGGGGAAGCCATTTTGAGTCAGATTTTTCGATCATTTGAGGCGAATAGTTGTTCTATTTAACGAAAATGATCGGGAAATCTGGCCAAAAGGGCTTTCCCGTAGTAGGTTCTCTATTCTCGGACAGGCTCCTAGGGTAGCTTTCAATGGAAACACTGATGATTAAAACCGTAACTATCAGCAAAACACCCTCTGGCAAATACTTCGCGGCTATCCTGGCTGAGAACGAAATGGTTCAACCTGAAGTTTCTTATGACGGTAAGATTCTTGGTATTGATGTCGGTTTGACTCACCTTGCAATCACCAGTGATGGGTCGAAGTTCGACAATCCGCGCCACATTGCCAAGGCGGCAAAGAACCTGGAGCGGAAACAACAAAGCCTTTCGCGTAAAATTAAAGGCAGCAACACCCGTAATAAAGCCAGACGTCTTGTCGCAAGGGCACATGAAAAAATCGCCAATGCTCGCAAGGACACTCTGCACAAACTTTCTAAACGGCTGGTTGACGAAAATCAAGTCATTGCCGTTGAGGATTTGCATGTAAAAGGCATGATGAAAAATCATTGTCTTGCCAAAGCCATTAGTGATGTAGGCTGGGGTATGTTCACCACAATGCTGAAATATAAAGCAGAACGCGCTGGCAAAGGGTACATAGAAGTCAATCGCTTCTTCCCTTCGTCTAAAGCCTGTTCGTGTTGTGGCATTGTGGTAAAATCTCTACCTCTCACCGTGCGTTCTTGGACATGCAAAAACTGTGGCGCTCTGCATGACCGAGATGTCAATGCCGCCAAGAATATCGCGCTTGAGGCGCAACGATTAATAGCGGCGGGAATCGCCGGTACTGCTAACCGAGGCAATGTTAGAAACAAGGCTGGAAGAAAATCCAGTGTTTGTTCTGTTGCCATTGAAGTTAGAAGCTCCGTCCTTTAGGTTGGGGTAATTCACGTATGAAACATGTTAATTAACTGATGTTACGCACTGAAGTTGTTACAGGTATAAAATAACTCATATTGATTGGGTTCCTGTGGAGCGTATGCCATGAAAAATTCCCTGCTAGAGTTATACAGCGATTATCTGATAAGTTCGTTTGGCCAGACTACCGCGACCGGTTTATCCCAATTGTTGGATCATACGGTCAGCCATGATCAAATCACCCTGTTTTTAGCGGGCACTGATTACACCTCGCGGGACTTGTGGTCACTGGTAAAACCAACCGTCCGAGACATCGAGTCGGACGACGGCGTGCTGATCTTCGACGATACCATTGAGGAAAAGCCCTACACCGATGAAAACGAGATTATTGCCTGGCACTTCGACCATTGCCAAAATAGGACGGTTAAAGGCGTGAATATTCTCAACTGCCTCTATGTCGTGAAGGGGGTTAATGTGCCGGTGGCGTTCGAGATTGTTCACAAAGACCGGCTTTGCGATGTACAAACCCGACAGCATAAGCGTCAGAGCTCCCTGACCAAAAATGAGCATCTGCGCCAGATGCTGCGAGTGTGCCAGCAAAACCAACTGCATTACCGATATGTGCTGACCGACAGTTGGTTTTCTTCTAAAGAGAATATGAGCTTCATCAAAGTAGAACTCAACAAGGATTTCATCATGGCTCTCAAAAGCAACCGTACCGTCACGCTAAGCCAGGAAGACAAGCGTCAAGGCCATTTTGTGCGCGTGGACGCGCTGCCGCTGGAAGACAACACCGTACTGCCGGTTTACATCAAAGGGCTCGCGTTCCCGGTGATGCTGGCTAGGCAAGTCTTTACAAACAAAGACGGAAGCAGCGGTGTCCTCTATTTGGCGGCAAGCGACTGCCAGCTCACGTATGATCGCATCACGACACTCTATCAAACACGTTGGAACGTCGAGGTCTTCCATAAATCCATCAAATCCAACACCGGCTTGGATCACTCACCGACCCGCACGGTCAGGACCCAAAGTAACCATTTTTTTTGCATCGATCTATGCTTTTTTTAAACTCGAGCAACTCAAGTTGAAGCACCAAATCAATCATTTCGCACTCAGAAGCAAGCTTTACCTCAAAGCCTTGCAAACTAGTTTCGCCGAACTCCAGCGGCTCAGTGCGTAACATCAGTTAATAATAGAGACTTCAAGAATAATGACAAGACGAGTTGCAATTACCGGTTTTTCCTTTCGATTTCCTGGCACAAATAACAGCCAATATTGGCAAGACCTGCTTGATGGTCGCAATCTAGTCACCGAGGTCGATCCGGAGCGATGGGCTCAGGATGCCTTCCTTCATCCAAACAAAAATCATCCGGGAACAAGCTATACGTTTGCAGCAGGCTCCATCGGAGACATCTCAACCTTTGATGCGGGATTCTTTGGGATTTCCCCACGAGAAGCCGCCCTAATGGACCCGCAGCAGCGTTTGCTGCTTGAAATGAGCTGGGAGGCGCTGGAAAATTCGGGAATCAAGCCGTCCACCCTTCGCGGCAGCCAATGCGGCGTTTTTATTGGTATCGCCAGTGCAGACTATTCCTATCGGCTGGCCGACGATCTCGCTGCCGTTGACTCATCGGTCGCTACCGGCAATACCGCAAGCATCTCGGCCAACCGCATCTCCTATGTTCTTGACCTGCGTGGCCCTAGTATGGCAATTGATACTGCCTGCTCGTCTTCCATGGTGGCATTTCATCAGGCATGCCGCTCGATCCTCTCAGGAGAGAGCACCCAGGCACTCACCGGTGGAATCAGTCTGCATCTACATCCCTACGGTTTCATTACCTTCTCTAAGGCATCCATGCTTTCCCGGCGTGGACGATGTAACGTTTTCGACGCTTCAGGCGATGGCTATGTACGTTCCGAAGGTGGGGGTGTTTTCTTTCTCAAGGACTATGACCAGGCTATAGCTGACGGCGATCCGATTCTGGCCGTCGTTGCGAATTCCGCAATCAACACGGATGGCCGCAAATCCGGCCTGACAGTGCCCAACCCAAAGACCCAGGCAGCTCTATTAGTACAGGCTTACGCCCAGGCTGACATCGATCCGGCGGCAGTCGACTACATCGAAGCTCACGGCACCGGCACGGTCGTTGGTGACCCGATTGAAGCACAAGCCATTGGTGACGCGCTAGGCAAGCGCCGCCCCAAAAATAGTCCGCTCCTGATCGGATCGGTGAAGAGCAATGTTGGGCATCTCGAAGCGGCCTCTGGCGTGGCAGGACTGGTAAAGGCACTGTACTGTATCCAGCATAGGGTGGTCCCTGCAACCATTGGCCTCGAAACCCCCAATCCGAACATCCCGTTCGATGACTTAAACATCAAGGTTGTTACCGAAAATCGGCATCTCAAAAAAACCGGAAAACTTATTATCGGAGTCAACTCCTTCGGCTTTGGGGGGGCCAACGCGCATGTGATTCTGGAAAGTTACCAACAGCCGAAATCAAAACCACCCAAACAGCCCAAAGCAACCCTTCTTCCGGTCATTCTCTTCGCTAAAGACAATGTCGCGCTGAAAGCGGCGGCTCGCGATTTTTCCATCTTCTTAAAGAAACAACCTCAGTCCGCGTTTTACGACATTGCCCACAACGCCGCATTTCGTCGCGAATGGCATGAACACCGTGCAATGGTTTACGGCACCACACCCAAAGCCGTCGCCAAAGCGCTGCTCGACTTTGCCAACGATGCCACTGAACAACCCCTGGTAGAAACCGCAGTCGCCTTGAAAACGCCTTCCGGGCCAGCCTTTATCTACTCAGGCAATGGCTCCCAATGGACAGAAATGGGCAAGCGCCTACTCGAAGAAGAACCTCTATTTAAAGAGGCTATCCGGGAAGTCGATGCCATTTTCCGTCGTCATGCCGATTACTCATTGGAAGACGAACTGGCTGGTAAAAATGGCGACGGTCGTTACGAACATACGGAAATCGCGCAACCCGCCTTGTTCGCTCTTCAGGTCGGGATTACGCAAATGCTGCGGCATCAGGGCATCACGCCTGTAGCCATAGCAGGACACAGCGTGGGCGAAGTGGCTGCGGCTTGGGCATCGGGCGCACTGACGCTCGAAGCTGCGGTATATGTAATCTATTACCGAAGCAGACTGCAAGGAACGACTAAAGGTAAAGGAAAAATGACCGCCGTGGGTCTCAGTCAGGAAGCCACCCAAAATTTGCTCGAAGAATTGGGTCTTACACCATCACTTGCCATTGCCGGAATCAATAGCTCCTGCGGAGTGACCATCGCCGGTAGCCCACTATTGCTAACCCGTCTTGAGTTAGCCTTAAACGAACGTAACATCTTCAATAAACGATTAGATCTTGACTACGCATTTCACAGCCAAGCCATGGACCCAATTGAGACCGATATCAGACAGTCACTGGCTCAGCTCCACCCAAACGAAACTGTTGTACCCTTCTACTCGACCGTTACCGGCACACTGCTGGATGGAACGGCTCTTGACGCAGAATACTGGTGGCACAACATCCGCAAACCCGTGCTATTTAAGCAAGCGATCCAGAGCATTATCGACGACGAAATCAACATCTTCATCGAAATCGGCCCCCATGCCGTTTTACGCAGTTACATCAATGACTGCTTGAAAGACTCGGCAACAGAGGGTCGCATCATCCCTACAGTTATTCGCGGTGATGATGCTCCTCAACGAATTTTGGGAGCATGCAGCCAAGCGGTGATCGCTGGAGCAAGCATTGACTGGCAACAGATGTTTTCATGGCCTGGTCGTTTTGTCCAGCTACCGAACTACCCGTGGCAACGCGAGCGCCACTGGCACCCTGTTACGCCAAATTCCATGGGTTTGCTAAATCAGCACAAAGTCCACCCCCTATTGGGCTATCCGCTTCAACAGCACGAACTTACTTGGGAAAACCAGCTCGACACAAAACGTTATCCCACTCTGGCCGATCATGTGGTCGGAGAAGCTACCCTATTCCCGGGCACAGGCTTTTCCGAACTCGCTCTGGCAGCAACATTGGCTTGGCATCCAGGCGATTTAGCCGAGATCGAAGAGCTCGAAATCCGCTCCCCGCTGCTCCTCTGCGACGACCACTCCAAACTTGTCCGTTTAAGCATTGAAGCACAAGACGGCAGCTTAACGATTAAAGGTAAGGATCATGTCGGCACAGAACCCTGGGTCCTGCACGCTGTAGGCCGTATCTTACCTGAACCTAGCGATATTCTACTAAGACAGGATTGCTTCGTATTGCCCACACGCCGGACTGATTTCAACGGCACCAGCCATAACACACTTACCCAGGCAGCCGGTCTCACTTATGGCCCGGCGTTCCAATGCATTGATTACGGATGGATAGAGGCGAATTCCGCACTGGCCGTCTTCAAAATACCGAAAAGTATTGAGGCCGAACTGGAACAGTCCCACCTTCATCCAGCCCTGCTGGATTGCACCTTCCAACTCATCATCCAGTTGCTGAAGGAAGACTTAGGCATTCACGAGGGTGTTACCTTTGTCCCCATCAAGATGGGACGAATCGCCTTCCGCACTAGCAAGGCAAAACCCGGCTTTGCCCGCGCCACACTTCTTCATCGATCCGCACACTCACTGACTGCGGAATTTGCTGTTTTTGATACTGACGGCATCGCCATAGCCGTCGTCAAAGAAGCCCGATTCCGCAGCATTCGCCTGAGCAAAAACACTGCGGATCATCTTCGCTTTCTCGATTACCATGGCACACCAAAACCCCATGCCTTTACCCCGGATGCTACACCGACACTCGCCTTCGCTTACGTTCAGACGGCCATTGCCGAACTGGCCAGACGCGCAGCGCTCAAGGGCTCCTATCGCCGCTACTCGGAAGAAGTGGATCCCTTGCTGGATAGCCTTTGCAGTCGATTCACCCGTCAGGCACTACAACACCTGTCGGCAGATAGCGGAAAACTATCCTTTCAAGAAATTCTTGTCTATCAGGCCGCTAACCCTGAAATAGAGCCTTACCTAGACCATTTGCTGTCTCTAGCTCAGGACGACCAAACCATTGTCCGCACCCCTAACGGCTGGGATATTTTGCCGGATCTGGATAATCAGGCTTCAGCCCAGGACATCTGGAACAGCTTGGTCGCCGATTACCCCGACTATTTCCAGATCGTGCACTCAGTCGGACGTATCGGAATGCATCTTAAGTCACTCCTGGATGGCAGCTTGACGCTGGCTCAGCTATGTCCTCAGGAGTCGTCATTGGAAGCTCTGACGCGCCAAGTATTGGGTGCTGAAGGCAAGCAAAAAACCGGACAAGTTCTTCGCGATTTGATAGTCCAGGGCATGAAGTTACTGCCCGAAGGCCGACGCCTAGGTATCGTTGAAATCAGCGAAGGCGCACCTTTATTTGCCATAGATACCTGTATCTCTATTGATTTCAATTGCTGCGATTATATTTTTGCCAGTACCTCGGCGACCACGCTTGAAAATATTGCCCGACTCAAAGAGCGCTTTCCCAGCATCGACACTCGCCTGATAGATAACACATCAGAACAATCCGGCTTAGCACCGGCTTGTCAGCTCGCTATCGTCACACTCGATTTCAACACACTGGAGGAGGCAATAAGGGCATTAGAGTACGCCCGTGCCTGCCTCGCTCCCGGCGGTTCCATCATTGTCATCGGACAACACCCCTCGCGCTGGATCGACTTTGTGTTTGGCGGACAACGAAAACAATGGTTCCCCTCGGAAACCGGCTCATGGCTATCGAATCAACGCGCCAGTCTATTCTGGCAACAGCAACTGCAACAACTCGATTTGTCCAGCGCCGACATTTTTGAATTATCCCCGGACACACTCTCCGGCCCTTATTTGCTGTTGGCCCAGCTGACAGATAACGCATTGTCGACAGCGCCATCCCGCAAAGTGATGCCCCGCAGCTGGATTCTGCTGGCAGACCGGAACGGCTACTCCCTGCAACTGTCCGATCACTTGGCTAAGAAATTGCAGGCGCGGGGCGATCTCGTCATACAAGCCTGCCCTGGCGACACTGCCCATATTACGTCCTTGCTGCTGGATACCACCTCAAACTACGGGCAACTCGACGGCATTGTCTATCTGGCAGGCCTCTCGCCCCAGACAGCCCAAGCTGAGGCTGCTTTCGTCTTGGACCAGCAGACGGCTCGATGCGCCGCAGCCGCCAGTATTATTCAGGCTTGCGAAGCGACCCAGACCGATACCACCTGCTGGCTCATTACTACCGGCGCCGCCACCGACTTACTGCCACTGCGTAGCTCCGACAAAACCCCGGCATCGGCCATCATCCCCGTAGATTCTGCGCTATGGGGATTCGGTCGGACGCTGATTAACGAAGCCTCCAACTACACCATCCGTTTGATAGACCTGGAAGACCCGCTGGCTATCGAGACAGTTGCTACGGCGTTGGATAAGGAGTTCGAACAGCTGGACAACGAGCAGGAAATTATTATCACCGCACAGGGCGAACGCTATGCGCCGCGCCTCCGCCTTGAGCCGCGTCCTGACGAACAAAAAAACAAAGTGCAAGAGACCGACCTCCAGACGCTCTCCCTTAGCTTCCAGCTCCCTGGCCAGCTGCGCAACCTGCGTTGGGAAGCTCATCCGCGCAGCACACCCACTGCCGATGAAATCGAAGTCGAAGTCCACGCCACCGGCCTTAATTTCCGTGATGTCATGTATGCCCTGGGTCTGCTCTCCGATGAAGCCATCGAAAACGGTTTTTCCGGTCCGACACTGGGTCTCGAATTTGCCGGTATCGTGCGCAGCATCGGCAGCAAGGTAAGCGGATTCGCACCAGGGGATCTGGTTGTGGGTTTTGGCCCGTCCAGCTTCGGCAACCGGGTCGTTACCCAAGCTAATGCCATCTCCCATATTCCGCCCGGCATTTCTTTCGAATCTGCGGCAACCATCCCCAGTGCCTTTTTCACTGTTTATTATGCGCTGCACCATTTGGCTCAACTACAACCTGGTGAAAAAGTGCTGATCCACGGTGCCGCAGGCGGTGTGGGCATTGCCGCCATCCAGCTCGCCAAATGGATAGGCGCCGAAATATACGTCACGGCCGGGTCAGACGAAAAACGTGATTTTTTGCAACTACTGGGTGTCGATCACATCTTCGACTCCCGGTCGCTGGCCTTTGCTGACGAAATATTGGCTCAGACCGACGGACAAGGCGTAGACGTAGTATTGAACTCCCTCGCAGGAGAAGCCATCAACCGCAACTTCCAGGTGCTCAAGCCCTTTGGTCGCTTTCTGGAACTTGGCAAACGGGATTTCTACGAAAACACCAAAATCGGCCTGCGCCCCTTCCGTAACAACATCAGCTATTTCGGCATTGATGCCGACCAGTTGATGCAGACGCGCCCTGACCTCACGCGCCGTTTGTTCGCCGAAGTCATGGCCTTGTTTACCGAAGGCGTGCTCCACCCCCTGCCCTACCACGCCTTTGAAGCAGAAGATATTGTCGATGCCTTTCGCTACATGCAGCAGGCTCGCCAAATCGGCAAAATCGTCATCACCTATCGAAATGGCATTAGTCATCAAGTTCACTTACCCAACCCTGTCGTCAAGAAACATTTATCACTCGCACCCGATGCCACCTATCTAGTAACCGGTGGGCTAGGCGGCTTCGGCCTTAGAACGGCACAGTGGCTCGCCGATAAAGGCGCACGCAACCTCGTTTTGATCAGCCGTAGCGGCCCAAGCTCCGAAGAGGCCAAAAACGCCATTGCCCAACTGGAAAAACAAGGCGTCACTGTTCATGCAACTTCCTGCGACATCACCGACAAAAATGCTCTTTCGGCCCTGCTGACCGGAATTACCAAAATATTGCCCCCTCTCAAGGGCATCGTTCATGCCGCCACCATTATCAATGACGGACTGATCCGTAACATGGATAAGGAACAAATCCGCAGTGTCCTCGCACCCAAGGTGCTGGGTGCGCAGTACCTGCATGAAATGACTCTCGGCACACCGTTGGACTTTTTCATCCTCTACTCGTCGGCCACCACGCTGTTCGGCAATCCCGGCCAAGGTAACTACGTAGCCGCCAACGTTTGCCTGGAAGCGCTGGCCAAACATCGCCGCGCCATCGGCCTGACCGCTACTTGTGTGCGCTGGGGCGCTATTGACGATGTGGGATTTCTGGCTCGAAACGAAAAAATCAAGGATGCCCTCCAAAGCCGCATGGGGGGATCGGCGCTCAACTCGTCCATCGCCCTGGACGCCCTGGAAGGCATGCTGATTACAGATCATTCAGGTATTGGCGTAATGGAACTAGACTGGAATGCCCTGTCCCGCTTCCTGCCCAGCGCAGGAAGTCCCAAGTTCAGTGAACTGGCCCGACATGCAGCCGACAATGATGGGGACGGCATTAATTCCGATGATATACAACGCGTACTCTCAGAACTCTCGGACGCCGACCTGCTGATAACATTGACCGAAATGCTCAAGAGCGAAGTCGGGGAGATTCTTCGCGTTTCCCCAGACCGGATCGACCCAACCCGTTCAATTTACGACATGGGTTTGGATTCCCTGATGGGGGTTGAGTTGGTCATTGCCCTCGAATCCCGTTTCGGTATCCGACTGCCCGTCATGGCGCTGAGCCAAAGCCCGACCATTGCGAAACTGGCAGAACGCATCATCCAGCAATTGAATCATAGCGATGACCAAGACGCGGACTCCAATGAAGGCGGGATTATTGCTCAGGCTCAACAAGTTGCCTCCCAGCACGGCGTACAGGCTTCCGCCGAATTCATCGCCGACCTGACAGAGGATATTCAATCCCAAACAGCCAGCTTAAATAACCGGATGATCAATTAATATGCTACGCAAAGGTCTACCTGGCCTCACCGCCCAAATCAAGGACAAACTGATCCAACAGGCTCTCGAGCGCCGTATCCGACAGGCCGAGCAGGGGGGGAATGCCGAAGCCCCCACCCGATCTCCGACCGGAGAAATCAACATTCCTGAGCAGCACTACCGCTTCCATCTTCATCCAGGCTACCAACAAATTCGCATCATCAATGATGGTGCCGCTCGCCTCGGCATTGACAACCCTTTCTTCAAACTGCACGAAGGGATTGCCGGTGCAACGACCCAAATCGGCGGCCGAGAATATATTAACTACGCCAGTTACAACTACCTCGGACTTTCCGGTCATCCCGAAATTACCGAAGCCGCCAAAACCGCCATTGACCGCTACGGCACATCGGTCTCTGCAAGCAGAATCGTATCAGGGGAACGGCCCATTCACCGGGAACTCGAGCAGGCTATCGCTAAGGCCTATGGTGTAGACGATGCCATCGTTTTAGTGAGCGGACATGCCACCAATGTCACAACCATAGGCCATTTGTTCAGTCCAAAAGATCTCATCCTGCACGACGAACTCATCCATAACAGCATCTTGCAAGGAATAACGCTCTCGGGTGCCAGGCGCCTGTCTTTTCCGCACAATGACTGGGCAACCCTAAATACCATCCTCAGCGAACAACGCCACCATTTTGAACGAGTGCTGATCGCGCTGGAAGGCATCTACAGTATGGATGGCGACTACCCGGATCTGCCCAAATTTATCGAGCTCAAACACAAGCACAAAGCATTTCTGATGGTCGATGAAGCCCACTCCTTCGGTGTAATGGGTAAGACCGGTTTAGGCATCCGTGAGCACTTCGGACTCAAAGGCAGCGACGTCGATATTTGGATGGGCACCCTAAGCAAGACGCTGGCCGGCTGCGGCGGTTACATCGCCGGAGAAATGGCATTGGTAGAACACCTCAAGTTTCTCGCGCCGGGCTTTCTCTATAGCGTAGGCATGTCGCCGCCCGTCGCCGCCGCTTCGTTGGCCGCACTGAAGAAAATGCAACAAGAGCCAGAGCGTGTCACTACCCTGCAACAACGCGGAAAATTCTTCCTGGAGCAAGCCAGGGCGGCCGGCATCCATACCGGCACCAGCACAGGCTTGGCCGTCATCCCTGCTATTACCGGTAGTTCGATCAGGGCGGCGCGATTGTCCGCCGCGTTGTTCGAGCGCGGCATCAACGTACAGCCCATCCTCTACCCAGCAGTTCCGGAAAAATCCGCCCGACTACGCTTTTTCATCTCCTGCCAGCATACCGAAGCACAGATTCTGGATACAGTTCAGGCGGTCGTTGAAGAAATCGAGTCATGTAGGTCGGGTTAGCGTAGCGTAACCCGACATTTCCGGCTTCAATGCGTCGGGTTACGCTACGCTAACCCGACCTACGACTGATAGCTTTCGCCTGGAGCGAGGCGGCCAGTTTGAAAGCAGATTCCAATTTATTACCTGATTAGCAAGCTGCTTCAGCTGGCACGCAAAAAACTATTTCGTAGCCGTCATTCCGGCAGGGATTGCCGGAATGACGGCTACAAGGACGTATTAAGCTTGCCATCCGTGGCACTGGATACCCGCTTCCCGGCGGGTATGACGAACTATTTTGTTTCAGCTGAAGCAGCTTGCTAATCAGGATTTATTATTAATCACCTGAGCGGGACGGGGTTTGTATGCACCTATGAAACCATTTCTAAGCCTTGCCCGGTAGCACGGATCAAACGTTACGGACGGGGTAAATACCCCGTCCGGCGTGGCTGAAATCGAGCGCTTGTAAGCGGATGGAAATCAGCTCACCACGGCAGATCGCTTTTCAGATCCTTAAAAATCAGGTTTTAGACTTTTTCAACCCCCCTAAACTTTTAGTTAGAAAACTTCAAAGGGCCAGCGCAGTGAACGAGATACCCGGTATTTTCCATCAACACACCGACTCCGAGATCGCAGACACAGTGCGTATTTTGGGTCAGGAAATGTCCATTCTTTGATGGATAGCACCATTGCGGCATTGCTGTTGGCATCCTGGCTGGGCTATGCCATCGCATCCCTGCTACTAGTCAGCTACTTTAGCTATGACTGGAAACGCCATACGATGCGACGGCCACAACAACCAAAACTACGCTTGCCCAATGCGACCGTGATTCTTCCGATCAAGGGAGCGTCCCCAAATCTGCGGGCAATTCTCGATGCATTCTCTTGTCTGGATTATCCGAAATACGAACTGCTGTTGGCCATTGAGGCGAAGGACGACCCCGCCTCAGTCGAAGCCATGCGACTCTCCAAAGCGATGCCCGACCGGGTCCGCGTCGTTATCGCAGGGCGTACCACGAGCGGCAGCCAGAAGATCGCCAACCAGTTGGCGGCCTGGCGAGTACTGGGTTCCGATACCGAGATCGTTTGTTTCGCGGACGCAGATGCTGTTCCACCGGCGGACTGGCTTTCCTGTTTGGTGGACTGGATCTCTATTGCGCCGGACAGGGCACTGGTAAGCGGCTACCGCTGGCTACTGCCCGGAGACCAAACTTTGGCGACGCTATTCGCCTGCGTCATCAACAATGCCATTGCCATGGCCCCCCGTGACCGCCGTTGGAACCTGGCCTGGGGTGGAGCCATGGCCGCGCATCGGGATTTTCTGCACCGGCTAGATCTGACCGCCATCTTGCAGGGCGTGGCCTCCGACGATCTGGTGCTTGGCAAAGCGGTGCGCTGCAATGGCGGTTATGTGGAACAGATTCGTGATCTACTCATTCCCAGTCCTGTGAGTTATCAGTGGGGAGAACTTATCGAATTCCTGCGTCGACAGTACACCATGCTCTGGCTCTATGCTAGAAAACATTGGTTTTTTGCTGCCATTACCACAACATTGGCCAGTGCCGCCTGGATCGCCGCCCTGTGCCTTGCCTTATCAGGCAACGGATATGGTTGGGTAATACTGCTTGCCGTTTACTGCGTGGACATCGTCAAAACCTATAAACGTAGCCGTTTTGCGTTGGACAAATGGCCTGGGCAAACCCGCTGCCAGCCCTTCAATCACCGGATCTGGGCGGAAGCTCTTGCCACTCCCGTGATTACTATGTTCCACGCCGCGTGCATCCTATCGACTATCCATAGGCAACAATTCTCGTGGGCCGGAGTAGACTACGATGCCCGCACTCCCCACCGAGTCATATCAACACACCCGCAACAGAAAAACTCCAGGACTCCGCTGCCATGACCCCCTTGACATACGCCCCCTGTCCACTGACAGGTGTTGCTCCGTGCCGACATATCCAAACCATTTCCAAACCGCTATTCATAGCACTCTGGAAATACAGTTTCGGAGTTGATGTCTCCCAACTCATTACCAGCCCCTTGAATATGTGGGAGTCTCCCTGCGGGCTAATCTATTTTCATCCAGCCATCCCGGGAGACGATCTCTTCTATCAAACGCTATACCAAAAAATAGATCTTCACGCAAAACTCTCCGGGGGCTTGGAAACGCGCCTTGACCATCAGATTGCCAGCCAGCACATCCTCCCAGAATGGCAGGTACTGGATGTCGGCTGTGGTTCAGGAAAATTCAAGGAGGCCATCCCACAGGCTTGCTATACTGGACTAGACCCATTCGCCGAAGCGGAAATCACTGTTTCAGGTGTTATCCGGCAAGACTTGCAAAAACATATTGCGGAACGCCCCGCATTCTACGATGCCGTTTGTGCCTTTCACGTCATCGAGCATACGCCCGACCCCAGAACTTTCATCGCTACACTCCTAAGCGCTTTGAAACCTGGAGGATTAATCATTTTTTCATCACCCACTTGGCCATCCATCATGACCCGGCTGCCTAATTTCGTCTTCAATGCTCCCCCCCATCACCTTACCTGGTGGAATGCCCGGGCTTACGCCGCACTCTGTGACCAATTCAAGCTGGCACCCCTTCAAATCACCTCACTGCGTGGCGCTCGAAGCAACCAAAAACTCCAATGGATGGAAAAGCTCTCTCCGATAAAGACATCGGGAGTCTATTTCCGCCACGCTTACCACTGGCACCTGAGCCTGTTATGGGCGGGCATTGCCTCAGATATCATGGACATGTTGCCTATTCGCCCCGTTTCGAGATACGACGAAGACATTATTTGCATTGCCCAAAAGATAGGCTGATCTTTTTACGGTTGCCTATCGGCTGCCTCAATGCAGCGAATATGCAGCGCCAAACGGTAAAAGTCGGTCTCGGGGTGAATACGGGTATCGGCTGTCTTCAGATCATGTCGGATAGCGTAGGCTTCGAGAATATTCGGAACAATTTCAACGCGTATCATATCGCGGCAGTCATATCCGCCGACATCAGCGAGAGTCGGCAATGTCATTATTGCCGCTTGCCGATCATGTGACAATTCTGTTATAAGCCACGGATGCATAACTTCACCTGCGAGGTTTATCTCAACCTGACGGCGCAGTAAATCTTGTTTGACTGGATCCCACCACTGGCCTTTCACCAGATCAACTGCTTGGCGTGTCTGTTCCGGTTCCAGTGCTTCCAATTCTATTAGACGATGCGACAACGAATGAGTCACCGCTTGTTCAAAGCTTGCCTATCCGGTTGATTGCCAAAATTAACAAACAATGGATGCTTAAAAAACACCATGGGAATTAAAATCTCAAAAAACATGGCGTTATCGACCTGCATTGAGCCGACCAAAGCTGCTTCTTGGCGCTTTGGCAATCAAACGGATAGGCAAGATTCAAAGGGTTCCTCAGCCAAATCCAGGAAAGGCTCAGCCAGCTCCGCTCCCAAGATGTGCGACGACATATCGTCACATGAAAAGGCCGACCATTTCTCGCCCGCGATCAAGGTTGATCGGTAATCATACCAGGTAATGATCTCGTGCCAAGTCATCATCAAATAGCTCATCCTTTGCGCCATTCGCCGCGCCAACAAGCCCGTTATTCGTTCTCTCGCAACCGGCGATATAGCTTTCCACCAGTCCGTGTTAATAAAATTACTAGACAGCTGTTATAGCTGTTATTAATCACAATTAGTATAAGAGGGCAGATTACGTGGAGGGAGGGCAAAATGAGATGCAAATACTGAGTTAATCATTAAAATCAAATCAACAGTAAGATTTTTTTTACGAGCTTAGTTGCCAATACCGGAGTATGCTCACTTTCGTGACAAAAAAATTGATAACCCATCTATTTTTCAAAAGGAATAACAATGTATAAATTAACAGCAATCGGCGTCATTTCAATTATTTTAACTGGATGCGCTTCAATGACTAACTTTGAATCTACCCCTTCGGGAGCTTCAGTGACATGTAATGGTTGCCGAGGCTGGGGGGATTCTGATACTAAAACTCCTATTGGGGTAACACCTTTTGATTTTCGTGTTAAAGATAGGTTCGGCTGGTTCAGTGAGTACAGTTTTACCGCCGTTAAAGAAGGTTACAAACCTGCTACGGTTACGGTGACGGAACCAACTGTTCTTGATGGTACTTCATTTGACTTTTTTCCAGAGACCATCAAATTTGAGTTGCAAAAATAACCAAATTATTTTTGTAACTATTCAGCGTCAAGCTGTGCCTGGTGTTGTAGGACTGAAATATCACTGAATAGTTACAGAATTTGTAACTATTCAGCTCATTAAGGGATAACATCCCTATGCAATGGGCCCGGCAAGGTTTGATCTCTATTCTTTCAATGTCAACCTCAATCACACTACGGCTTGTCAGGGATGTTATCCCTACACTGAACAGTTACAAGAATTTATGATGAGTTACTTATGAAAATGTCTAAAGCCATTTTACTCCACCCAAGCGTTCAACGGATTTAGACATTGCTGATTAAAATCAAAACACTTCGCCGATCGAATCAAGAAGCTTGAGAAAAACTGTGCTCTGGAACATTCTCAGTCAACGCAGAACGTGAATTTATCCAAATGAACCTCGGAGCCAACCACGACATCATCGACGGCGCGCCATTAATGCGCTTCGCCGAGCGATTCAAAACCATTCTGCAAGATGGACTTGCGATTACTGAAGAAAAGAACCACTAATGGCCCTCCTCACAAAAATTGCCGATCGCATATCCCGATTTTACGCCGAACGTATTGAACCGCTGATCTTCGAACTGCGCCTGCATCGCCGGTTGCAACCTTTTGGCCTTGAAGAGCGTTCACAGGTCCCCACCGCTAAACTGGATTTTGGTTACACGCCAGCCTGCCAAAGTCCGCTCTGCAAACCGCTGAGCCTCCGTTACGAGAAATACTATCGGCGCTTCTGCTACTGGCACTCACTTGGCGCAACCTCAAACTATCAAGGGATCGGGCACGCTCGCGTTAATCGATTTAAAAAAATACAGTGATCACCAAAGTTACCTTCGGCAGCTACGGAAACAATCCAGCTTTTTTTATCGAAACGCAAACAAAGCCCGCAAGAAAGGCTACTCGACACAGCCGTTTCAGTATCAGAATCACACCCCCGATATCTGTGAAATCCGCAGGTCAATGAAAACACGAGCATTTGGCCCCGTCATTGATGCTTTCATTCTGACCATTGATGCACTTGGCGGCGCGCCAACCATCCTGGCACCAATCGAGCAGCCGCAGTGCCCTAAACACTGGGAACTGTTATTCGGTGTATTTTTCGACCAACCTGGTTACCGCCAGGGCGAAATCACTTTGAATAAACGGATGGTTGCGTATGCACGGATCCATCGTGTTGGCAACACCGTCAGATACGCGGAATTTATGGGGCACGGCGATCATATGCAGCACGGCGTCATGATGCTATTGCACATCCATTTGCTCGAATGGCTACTGGATGCTGACAACCTACTGGCAGACGGAGTCGAATTCCTCACCTACGGCGCCATCGAGCAAGGCAACAACGGTCTATTCTTCTGGAAGAGAAAAGCGCTATTCACGCCGCATGTCTTGTCACGCTGAGCACCATAGGGTTGCGCCCTGGATCATCTTCAGTCAAGCGCACTGACCAAACCCATTTTCTGCAACAGCAAGTAGCTTAGATTCTCTATTTTTATATCTACCCGGGTTCCCTTGCCAGGATCGCCGCCTTTTTTCCAGATCAAGTAATCCGTTTGCCCATCCGGCGTATTCATCGCCTCATAAACCTTGGGCATGATCGGCACATGGTCACCGTACCAGCACAGAAAACTGGAATCCGGCAAAGCATCAAGCCGATCGCGCAGCATTCCAGCCATTCGGTCTGCATTATTCAAATGCCGTAAATAAATCGTCAGATCCTCACAGTCATCAGGTGGCGGGCTTGAATACAGCAGATCCACATCACCCTCGCGCACCTTTTCCAAATGCAGCGGCCCATGATTTTCCATGGTGATGACAAACACAAAAATCGGCTGGATTGAAGAAGCACCCAACAAGGCACACACTTTCTCGGCCAAAACCATATCGCCCACATAAGACCCAGTCTTTTCGGCACCATTAAAGCTGTGGATATCGATAAACTCGTCAAACCCGAGCAGTGGAAACACTTCGTCTCGAGCATAGAAACTGGCGGGATACGGATGCACACACACTGTTCGGTAGCCAAGACGTTTCAAAAAACTAGCCAGCGTCGGGATGCCCTGCTGCGCCAACTTGCGATACGGATTGAAGCGGTGAACCCCCAGTGACTCGGCTCCGAGTCCCGACAAAAAGGCGAACTCGGTACGCACCGTATTAGCACCCCAGGCAGGCACCTCTACTCGTCCTTGGCAAACCGAAGAAGCCTTTATCATATCGAATTCCCGCAGCACCTCCGGCCGTATTCCGGAAAACAAACACCGCGCATCAAAAAAGGACTCGCTTTGAACAACCACCAGATTGGGCAACGCCCCATGAACTATTTGGCTAGGCTCCACAAAATCATATATTGAAGGAACGCCGTGGCGACCCTGTTCCGCCTCTCCATATCGCCACAGGCTGGCCATCAAACCCAATTGCCGCAAATCCATTTCCGGTTCAAAAGTCACCGCCAGCTTCTTCGTTGCACCCAACCACAACAATGCAAGACTCAACATCACTAAGATGGCCACTACGATAAAAAAATCCGCAGTCGGTATCCACACGGTCAAAGAAGGCTCCAAGGTTAAACCGGCAAACAAAGCAGCCCCAAAACCGGAAACAGCAATCAATGCCCGACCCACCCCTAGAAATGGCAAATATAACCGCGGATGTTTTAAGGCATCGGAAAAATACTCGAAATCCTGAAAAATGAAGGGCTCACGCAAAGAATGGAACTTTGCGTTGCTAACCTGCACCACCAAAAGCAGCAAGGCCAGCACATTGGCCGCCGCAAACCAGGGCCGCCGAAACAACACAAGCTCAAAGGCAAACAACAGCAGCCAAAGACCAATATGGATAGTAAGCGCAGCCAAGTGACGCTTCCAGAACGGTATCGTCCCGGACTGCAACAACCGTTCAACCAGAAACGACAGGCCTACCCCAACGAATATTGGCGTCGCCACCGCCGACCAGAACAAATCACCCACCATAATTCAGCAACCGTAAAATCCACTCCGAAATCGACGGGCGCAGCACCGATAAAAACCATGTCCCCAGATTCAGCGGAAACGGAAAACTGATGCGCGGTTTATTACGTGCCAAGCCACACTTGATAGTGCGGGCAGCCTTATCCGCAGTCCACAAAAAAGGCTTGGGGCCAGGCATGTCCCGGCACATCTGCGACTCCACATAGCCCGGCATCACCACATTGACACGGATGCCCTCAGCCCTTAGCCATCCGCGTAAAGCTTCGCCGTAAGCCTTCAACGCTGCCTTGCTGGCGCAATAACTGGGCGTGACCGGCAAGCCGAAATAAGCGGCCAGCGAACTCATTAAGGCAATCTGACCGTCCCCACGGGCACGCATCGAAGGCAGCACTGCATCCACTGTTGCCATGGCCGCCAGCACATTCACTTCAATCAATGCCTGAACATCCTCCCAACGTTCGCCTGCCCCCCCTGGGCCGATGTTGATATTCACGCCTGCATTCACGACCACCAAATCTACCTTCTCCTGTTCGCATATCTCGTGCAGCCATGCCGAAAGTTCATTCCGGTTGCGCACATCCAGCACACGGGTCAGCACTCTCGCGCCTTGTGCTTCGCATATAGCAGCAAGTTCGACCAGACGATCGTTATTGCGACCCTGAAGAATCAAGGTATTCCCGGATTCGGCATAAACCTCAGCCAGAGCGCCGCCGATGCCGCCAGTTGCACCGGTAATTAACACGGTTCGGGGAGAAGTAGCTCTTGTCACAGCAGCTCCTCCAACGGTGAGCGCTCCGGTTCAAGCATGCGGCGACTATTCTCAACCGCCAAGTCTATCCCCTTGCGACAATAAAAACCCCCATTAACCTGGGTGGTATGAATCACCGTATTACGAAAACGCCGAAATAACTCCGCATCCGGCAAGGGGCGCGCTCGCCAGAAATCATCCAGCCCCCCCTGGAAAGTCAGCCCAGGCAGGTTATAGATCGGGTCGCTCAGCGCAATAGTGGGGCAGTTCAACCCTAACGCAAGGGAGCCCACCGTACTGTTAACCGTCACCATCCCTTGAGCATGACGCAGCAATGCATTCAAGTCCCCGGTTTCCATGTAATCCACGCGCCCCTCCAAACCCCAACGAGCCAATAAACCACGGATTATTCCCGGATAATTCACCAGCCCCTCATCGAGTGGATGATTCTTAATTACCAGTCTGGTCTCCACAGGTGCATGCAGTGTAAAGGACTCCATGACAAACTCCATCACCCCGACCATATCATCGAAGCGGGAATGGTCGCGAATCTGAGCATCACTCCCCAGCTGAAGCGGCAAAAAGAAAAAAGGAGTGGAAGTCCGAACCAAGTCATTCACCAAAGCGTTGTCTCGCGACTTGTGAAAACGCAACATAGGTAGCCGGATGGCATAGCCGAAGTATTCAACAGCCGCAGTCATCGGTGCATGGGTACGATAGCGTGGGAACAACAACGGATTCCAGAATCCTACTGTGTGATAAGCCACGTCATAAGCTGCACGGATCTTGAAAGACGATTGGAACGGCTGTCCATTGCCATAATCCGGCAACCGTGCCCCAACATCCCGAAACCAGTCCGGATCACGAGGCAGCAAAGAGTGTCCATTTACACCTTCCCGCTCCAAAGTCACCCAGTAGGGGCGGAAATAGCCTTCTTCAAAAACATGGGTGCGAACCCCGCAGACTTCAGCATGATCTACAGCAGGACGGTGAACAGGCCTGCGGTCACCAAATAAAATCTGGTCGGTGATTCCAAATTGTCGGTATTTGTTATCAAGAAAATCCCGTAACTCAGAAATAGGCCTCCGATAGTTCCAGCAAGACCTCCCACCCCAATACGCCAAATCACCTGCGTTGAAATTAATCTTAAAGACCCGGTGTCCATCAGCTTTAAGTCGATCCGCCAAGCGGGCAAAAAATGGAGTGCAAACCCCTTGCAGGAATAAAAAAGAGCGCTTTCGACTCATCGAACCCCCACAACTTTGCGTAATACCATCCTAAAAAATTCTCGCCACCAGGGCACAGCCCCGCCCTTCCTGGCTCGCCAGGACAAAAGCTCATCCAACGCCTGCTCTGGCGTAATCAACGCATCCCTCGCACGGCTCAGGTAAACGGGATACTCAATCAAAGCCCCTGCCACCAACTCATCAAGCGACAACTGTCGACCTCTCCGGGGATTAGAAATAATATCTATCGTTAGTCCCCAGCCTGAATAAAAAGGTAAGCCATAACACGTCACTGATTTGCCACGCAACAATGCCTCGAACCCGGTCAATGAAGTCAGCACATGGACTTCATCCACACACATTAGCAACTCCCCCATGTCCGCATCCATCACCCACTCATCACACCAGCACAGCGCATCATCCTCGCCTACTCCTTTAGCTCTTAACCCCGCCATTACATCCGGATGAGCTTTGTAAACGACATAAGCCTCCGGATTAGCTAGGCGAACAGCTTGCAATAACCCGATATTCGAACGAATTTTTGGCGCACCATAAGCCAACGAGGCATCGCTCTCAACCTGACCGGGAACCAAAATAACTCTTTCCACACCCGAAGGTCGTTGCCAACCAGACACACCGACGTTGTACTTGGTGATCCCATCGACAACAATACGTTCTCGCAAAATAGCGGCACGCTGAACCAGCGCCGGAACAAACACCGTGTCAGCCAACAAATGTTCAAGATCAGATGCCTGGGTTGCATCGTAATAAATGCCGCGTCCATCCACCACCCAAGACATGGGACGGATCAGATCGGCCCCCAAGCCAACGGATCGCAAAAAACCATCTTCCAATCGCAACACCCTCAGATCCGAGGCCAACTTGCCATCCACTGGTTTCATACCCCAAACTACCAACGTACCCCCTGCTGGAACATCGGAGGCGTTGGCTATAAACATCACCCGTGCCCCCGGAAAACACTGGCGCACCGCCGACCGTTTCCAGATGGAAAAATCAAGCGCATAGATCACCAAAACATTCAACAAACTAGCGTACTGCAACACTCATACGCTCCATTAATGCCTCTACCAGTTCGAAATGCGCATCCCAAGTAGGCACCACAAACCCCGACATCCTTTGGTACTGCTCGAGTCGAACTTGGCTTTCCGGCAGCGCATATTCAATAATCAATTCCATCCAGCGTTTTCCATCCAACGGATCGACATACTCGGGGATATCCCCAGCAATCTCCCGAAACGTCGGCAGATTGCTTGCAATCACTGGCACACCCAGTGCCAGCGCTTCTATTAGAGGCATACCGTACCCTTCCGCAAACGAAGGAAACAACAACGCTTGAGCATGATGAAACCAGGAAGACAAATCGGCATCAGAGCAGGCCGGATACTCAAAAACAAAACCATTCAAAATCTCGCAACGATCCAGCAAATCGACAAGGTTCTCGCACTCCCATCCTCGCTGGCCAATGATCACCAGGCGCGGAGCAGCCTCGCCCAATCGCTCGATTAATTGCCGCCACAACTGGAGCAACAGCCAATGGTTCTTGCGCGGCTCAATAGTGCCCAACATGATGAAATAGGGTTTATTCAAGGGGGCAACAGCAATAGGCACAGGAAATTGGGGAGGAGCAAGAAGTGCTACCGCAGCAGGCGGCATGAGAAAGTTATTTGCCTTAGCATACGCTGTCAGCGCCTCTAGCGTCGCCGAAGAATTTGCAATCACCCCATGCCCCGAGCCAAGCACACTATTCATCCGGTTCCTATGTTTGTCAGACTCGCCAGGTCGGCAATACTCAGGATGGGTTAATGGAATCAGATCATGAACAAAAAAAATCGGCTTAAGCCCAGAACGCTGTAAACGATTGGCATAATCCTTTTTCTCCAGCCCACTATGTCCAGTGTTGAACAGGAACCGGGAAGCAGAAAAACGCCGTCCAATACTTCCAGGAAAAGCCTTGAAAACTGACTGCCGGATCAAATGATTGAAATCTCCAGACGGCGACAACAAAGCCTTGAAGACTCGCTCCGAATCCTGCAGGGACAGCTCTATCCATTGCCCGGCAAAACGCACCAAAGCAGTTGACCGCTCACCAAAGTGCCTCACATATTCCAGGCTAACCCGGTCGACGCCAGTTGGCAGCCGCCCCTGCATCCTGCGATCAAGGAGGCGGGTGACATCGAGCAATACCTCACGCATTAGTTGTGAGATTCTCGCCAAAAAACGGGTAATCCCCGCCACCACTTGGCTCAGTTTGTAGCCACTTGTCCACCCGATTGTCCAAAATCATAGTGAAGTTAAGGTTCTCATAATAAAGACGGCTTGAAAGATGTAAGCCATGAATTTCTGAAACTCGACAGTAGGCGATTGGGCAACATACAGCACGTCCTTATTATTCATGGGGAAGTTCTGCGCCACAAAGAAGCCGACCGGATCTTTCATATTCACCCGATAAATCACCGGCACCTTGCCTTCCGGCGTGGTCACCGGTGGTGAAGGCCAATCCAGTGCCTTGACATCCTCAAAGCGGAAGATAAACACCGCACGCGCATCGGCCGTATTACCATCCAAACCACCAGAGCGCGCCAGAGCCTGAGCCAAAGTGATCCCCTGGGCCTCAAATTTGACCTCTTGATTCTTGCCTGTTGCCCCCATTGTCGTCAGGCTCAATGGCTGGAACAAGGCGGTAATGACATCCCCAGGCTGCAACACGATATTCTGCTTCTGGTCGCGAATAATGGTGCCAAGCGGCAGTGCTTGATTCTGATCTCCCCGCGTAACCTGAAGCATCACTAAGTCCACTGGCTGGCGCACCCCGCCCGCCGCCGCCAGGGCATCCAGCAGCCGCTCGCCGCCTGCCGTCAGCGGCATACGTAAACTCGTTTGCACCTCGCCCACGATCGTCACTTTTGAACTCGCATTCTGTTTTATCCGTACCAAAACTTGAGGCTGATGAGCCTTGTCAGTCAGGCGGCGCACTACCTCCGCTTCAATCTGTTGCGGCGACATACCCGCTGCCGGGACCGCCCCGGCAAAGGGAATATTGATCGTCCCCTCGCTGCTTACCATCTGCTCCGGGAACGTCGTCACCTGTGTGGTCGCTGCCCCGGTGTTCGGATCGAGTCCACTGGATCCGAACAAGGCCGCAGGCGGAGCCTCCCATATAGAGACCTCAATCGTATCCCCCCGCCCAACGGTGTAACCAACAGGAGCCTTGTTTCCCAGTGTTTCCGAAAACAAGTTTCGCTTTTGGCTGGCGAATACGCGCCGAGCTACCTTATCGGTTACTTCCACCACTTGAATGGGCAAATCCGGCGCCGTATTTTGCACCTCAACGACCTGTTGTCCATTCGGCCCATTAAACCGCATCCAATCACCAAGAGTAGAGCATCCCGAAAGAATCGCACCACATCCTAAACTCAACACCAACAAGCCCACACAACGGGAATAAGAACTCGAAATCACACTATTTCCTTTCATAACCAATTTTTCATCGATATCAGTTTAGCATCCAAAATATTATTATCGCACATGTTCACAATCAACTCCCAGAGCGGTCAACTTAGGTAACTTGCAAAAAATAAAACACCTATCGTGAAGCTAAACAATAACGCTTCCTGGGAACGAGGGCAGCACGGTAAGCAAGCTAGGCCTTCCAGGTTTTAAAAACCTGGAAGGTGTCGTGTGGATGTTATTTTTAGCGAGTTACCTTACACCGTGGTGTCTGGCAGTGTGGCCGGTATGGGCCAAAGTGCTGGACTGTTAATACTCATCAATTCGTCCTGCAATTTTGCCTGCTCGTCAGATGACAGGAATTGATAGGCTTCCTTGATGAACTTTGCCATTTGCAGCTTAACCTCATCATCCGAAGCACCAGGAACCGATAATTGAATCAGCAACTCGTTCACATGCGTCAGCGCCCAGTGGCGCGGCGCCTGCCCCAGGTGCCGCGCCACCACCTGCATGCCTTCCAACGCCACGGTACCGCGCATTCTCATCGTGATGCAGTCCGCATGCAGGCGTGATTGAGCTTGCACCGCATCCACAAAGCCGATGCGCCCCGGCAGCCGCGTGAAGGCGCGCAGCCAGTAGTCAAAGTCGAAGGCAGTTTTCAGTCCATTGTCCAGGCCGCCCAGCAACACCCACATCGTGCGTCGAAAGAACACCGTGGGCTGACAGATAAAACAGCCGTCTGAGAATTTAGCCGCCGGTGTACTGGGTGGCAGAGTGGGATAGCGCCCGATTACCCGCCCGTCGGCATCGACATGCTCGCCATGCCCATAGACCATCAGCCATTCCGGATAGTCCATCAGCGCCCGCACCGCGCGCTGCACCGCCCCGGGGGTGTAGAGGTCGTCAGAATTGAGCCAGCCAATGATCGTGCCCCGCGCCAGCCGCAGCGCCTTGTTCAGCGCGTCAGCCGGACCGCCATCAGATTCCGAAACCCATCGCAGACGAGTGTCCTGGGCTTGCCGTTGCGCTAACCACGCCGGTGTTCCATCTGTCGAGCCACCGTCGGCAACAATTAACTCCAGATGGCCGTGGTTCTGCGCCAGCACACTGTCTACCGCCGCTGCGATAAAAGCCACTTGGTTCATGGATGGCATTACAACGGACACCAACGGCGTGATCATGTTAATCGGCTTTCCAAATCCACTCAGGCCCTGTACAAGCCCAGATTTGCTACAAACCAAGCGTAAGCGTCCCGTAAACCGTCTTCCAGGTCGATAGATGCCTGCCACCCCAACGTCTTCAGGCGAGAAACATCCATCAGCTTGCGCAGGGTACCATCGGGCTTGCTGGCGTCGAAGCTTAGCCGACCCTTGAAGCCTGTTGCGCGTGCAATGGTTTCGGCCAGTTCGCGAATCGTCACGTCAACACCGGTGCCTACATTGATGTGAGACAGCATAGGCTGAGTGTTCGCCTGATAGGTGACATCATCAAGCTCCATCACATACACGCTGGCGGCGGCCATGTCGTCCACATGCAGGAATTCGCGCATTGGCCTGCCACTGCCCCAAATCACCACCTCATCCGACCCCGCCTGCACCGCCTCGTGAAAACGTCGCAACAGCGCCGGAATTACATGACTGTTTTCCGGGTGATAGTTGTCGTGCGGCCCATACAGATTGGTCGGCATCACCGAACGATAGTCGCGCCCATACTGCCGATTATAGCTCTCGCATAGCTTGATACCGGCGATCTTGGCAATGGCATAAGGCTCATTGGTCGACTCCAGCACACCAGTGAGCAATGCGTCCTCCTTCATCGGTTGTTCCGCAAATTTCGGGTAAATGCATGATGAACCCAGAAACAGCAGCTTTTGCACCCCCGCCATGTGAGCGGAATGAACAACATTGGCCTCAATCATCAAGTTTTCGTAAATGAACTCAGCCGGATAAGTATTATTGGCGTGAATGCCCCCCACCTTCGCGGCCGCCAAATACACCTGATCTATCGGCTGCTGCTGGAAAAAAGCCTGTACGGCAGCCTGATCCAGGAGATTAAGCTCATCACGGCGACGGGTGACAATGTTCATATATCCCAACGCCTGCAAGTGGCGCACAATGGCTGACCCCACCATACCACGATGGCCAAGCACGAAAATGGCCTGTTCCAGATTACGCATCATGTTCAATTTTCCACTGAAACAGGAATTTCATAGCCATGCTGCTTCAACAAGACATGGCGACGTGCTTCAATCAGATCCGCCGCAACCATCTCGGCGCACATTTCCTGTACCGTAATTTCCGGCTCCCAACCCAATTTCGCTTTGGCCTTGGATGGATCACCCAGCAAGGTTTCCACTTCGGCGGGACGGAAATAACGCTTATCCACCGCCACAACCACATCACCCACTTTCATGGCCGGTGCCTTGTCTCCCTCAATGCGCTCGACAAACCCCTTCTCGTCCACTCCTTCCCCTTCAAAGCGCAGCGTCAGCCCCAGTTCGGTGGCCGCCATACGGATGAAATCCCGCACCGAATACTGCACCCCGGTCGCAATCACAAAATCCTCGGGCGTATCGTGTTGCAGCATCATCCACTGCATGCGCACATAGTCTTTCGCGTGCCCCCAGTCGCGTAGCGAATCCATATTGCCCATGAACAGGCACTTCTCCAACCCCTGCGCTATATTGGCCAGACCACGGGTAATCTTGCGGGTCACGAAAGTCTCGCCCCGGCGTGGCGATTCGTGATTGAACAGAATGCCGTTGCAGGCAAACATGCCGTAGGCCTCGCGATAATTCACCGTAATCCAGTAGGCATAGAGCTTGGCGACCGCATAGGGGCTGCGCGGGTAGAACGGCGTCGTCTCCTTTTGCGGTATCTCCTGCACCAGCCCGAACAGTTCAGAGGTAGAAGCCTGATAGAAGCGTGTTTTCTTCTCCAAGCCCAGCAAGCGAATCGCTTCCAACAAGCGTAGCGTCCCCATGCCATCGACATCGGCCGTATATTCCGGCGCCTCAAAACTCACCGCCACATGCGACTGTGCTCCGAGGTTATACACTTCATCCGGCTGCACTTCCTGCAGGATGCGAGTCAGATTGGACGAATCAGTCAGGTCACCGTAATGCAGGATAAAGCGTTGGTTATCTACGTGCGGATCCTGGTAGATATGATCCACTCGCTGGGTATTAAAAGAAGAAGCGCGGCGCTTGATGCCATGCACTTCGTAGCCTTTTTCCAGCAGAAACTCGGCCAGATAGGAGCCATCCTGGCCGGTGATACCTGTAATCAGTGCTTTTTTCATAGTGTTCCTGTTTAGTTAAATTATTCCTGGCCTGGGCATTGCCAATCAGGTGCCCGTTGAACTGGCACACACTGCCAGGCGTGGCGAGTCGCCCGCGCGACCGCGGCTCATACTAAATTCAAGACCTGACCCCGTGATTCTTGCCAACTGGCGATATTCTTGGAAGACGTGCCATTAACTACCTCATTTTGGGAAGGAGTTGTTTTAGTGTGTAGCAGAGCATTTAATTTGTATCTGACCCTAATACTGCTACCTTAAAATAGATATTATATTTATTATCAATGTGTTAAGCGAAATATTAACCGGCAAAGCGTAGTGCTGGTTACACATAAAATCAATAAGATAGGGCTATGAAATTCAATTCTACTGGTTCTAATGCTCTAGCAAGCATCTATTTTACCTGGCATAAAACTGAATTCACATCGCAATATATTGATTATTATCAACTTATATTTTAAGGTAGCAGTATTGGTATCTGACCCCAGTTATTTCAGTTATTTTTAATGATTAAACTTGTGTAGATACTTATGCCCAGGGTGTGGGGATTCAACATAGCTGTATCTTCATGTCTAAGATTCACAGCAACTTAACCAACGCGGCGATAACTCCGGCTTGTGCTAACATCATCCCGGCTATCCACTTGATCAGGTCATGCTTGATGCTTAATTCCATTTCCCTTAAATCCCGTTTGGTCGCGATGTCATCAAGCTCATATTCAATACGAGCTTGCTCGAGCGTGGAAGCCACCGCAGCTTTTTGAAGTTTGGTGATGGCTTCGGCTTGCTGTTCGCTGAACCCTGCACCCTTGAGCTCGTTAAAGAACTCGTGGGTGTCAAATGTGATCGTTGTCATGATGCTGCCTCTATGCTGAATTAACTGGAATAGTAATGTGATACGTTACACGTATCAAGAGGCGGATTCAAGTTCGAAGTGCAACCGCCTGTGCTGATGCGGTGTAGCGCATCTCCTTACCGAAGAATACCTCATGAGGCGTCCTGTAACCTAGTACTTTGCGAGGTCGGTGATTGACCGCTGCCTGCACCTCTTCTTCCGTGACCGTTTCAAACAGTGTGCCTTTGGGGAAGTACTGCCTCAGCAGCCCATTGGTGTTCTCGTTCAATCCACGCTCCCATGAGTGATAGGGGTGCGCGAAGTAAACATCCACATCCAATTCCTTGGCAATTTCCTCATGCCCGGCGAACTCCTTGCCGTTGTCAAATGTCACGGTATGGCGCTTGAGCTTATGCGGCCTCAGTAAGCCTGTCACAGCCGCTGTTACGCCCTCGGCGTGCTTGCTCGGCAGCAGGGTTGCCAACGTATAGCGCGAAGCCCTGTCTGCCAGGGTAACCATCGCGCCTTTGTGATCCTTGCCGATCACTGTATCGCCCTCCCAATCGCCTATCCGTTCCTTCAGGTCGACGATCTCCGGGCGATCATCAATACTCACTCTGTTCTTGAGCATTCCCCTGCGTTCCTGGCCGCTGGCATAGCGTTTTCGGCAACGCTTCTGGCAGCGCAAATGTAGCCACAAATCACCGCCTGCGCGCTTGTCGGCATAAACATGCGTGTAGATGGTTTCGTGACTGATTCTCAACGTGCCTTCAAAATCCATGCGCCCCGACACTTGTTCTGGACTCATTTTTTCTCTAATCAATACATCAACTTGAGCAAAGTCTTCAGGGGTGAATTTGCTTGCATTATTAGAAGCCTGGCGGCGGGCCTCACTTTTCTCCTGAGCCTGCTTCGGGCGCCAACCCCGTTTACCAGAATTGCGCTTCAACTCTCGTGAAATAGTCGACTTGCCGACCTTCAATTCGACTGCAATTTCAGACTGATCAAATCCCGCTTTCTTCAACCCGTAAATCTGGTATCGTTGCTCAATGGTAAGCTGCTTGTAGCGTTTCATCCGTGTTCCTTTTACTTGGTCGTTTGAGAAGCGTGGATGCTACTCCAGCTTGCCTCTCAAACCCTATAAAAGTTGCACTTCGTTTTTGAATTCGCGAGAATTATTCTGTGAGGTGTTTCGGGAAAAGGTTTGGGTTCTCTTGGAATCGGCGGTTCACCTCTTCCGAGACGGTAAGGTTGCACTTTTTCCGGGTTTTATGTAGCCCCTGCCGACTGATCCCTCATAACTGGGGTCAGAATAACTGGCAAATAACTGGAAATAACTGGGGTCAGAAATAACTGGGGTCAGAGCTCAATAACTGGGGTCAGAGTAAGCTTAAATCACTTCGTCACTTTATCCTTTCGCCAGCCAACTGATCGCCCCATCTTTTGGGCTCTCATTCGCCGTCCCGTCAAATTTTCTATGTCCTCTTTAAATCGATCACAGCCCAGCGCCAACCCTTTGTTTGTCGCAACTCGAATATTTTCCAGCAATGTTCCTTCGACATGATGTTTGAATAATTCACGGTAATTTGCCTGCCTCTCCAGTGGTTCGCGGCCTAATGCAAGGTATAAAGAATGAGGTGTGCACAGTTCAGATAGTTTCCCCAAAGCATTTATCGGGTAGCTTGACCAAACATAGTCTGACGGTTGTTCTACCATTCCAGCTCTGACCGGGTTCAGCTCAATGTAACGATAAAGCTGTAAAAGATAGGTTTCCTCCTGCACCAAACAAGATTTGAATCGTCCCTCCCAAAGCGTTCCCGTCCGCCGATAGCTGGAATTGAAATAACGCACATATTGTCTACCCAGTGATTGCATCAGATGACTCACGGCATTATTAGTTTGGGGTGTGCATAGCAGGTGAACATGATTCGTCATCAAGACCCATGCATGAATATCAACTTGATAGGTGTTTGCGTAATCTTTCAGCCAACCTGCATAAGCGGCAAAATCCTGTTCACCGGCAAAACATACTTGCCGATTATTGCCTCGTTGGATCACATGCTGAGGTATTCCGACCGGACATACTCGGGATAATCTGGCCATTTGTTTACCAAAAATCTATTATTTTTCAACAGTATAGCAAAAATTTAAGTTTACTCTGACCCCAGTTATTAGTTATTACTTTGTATCTGACCCCAATATCTGACCCCAATAATTACCTACCCCAATAATTACCAATAATTATTTTAATTATTTTGACCCCAATTATTTCATCGATTAGACGTGGAGTGCTGCGTACTCTCTGGCTGACGGCGCATGCAACGGCAGGCTTTGTCCTTTTGGACGAACAGCTTCCCAGCCCAAACAGGCCAACCAAATGGCCCGTGGGATAGGCTTTTCGCCATCGCGGTAGTAGATCAGCATCCGCCGCGAGATGCCCAACGCCTCGCCAGCCTGCTCCAAAGTCAAGCCGGTATCGTGTAGCCAAATCCATATGCGTTCGTGACCAATCTTGCCAGATTGCTCCACTGCGAGGTGGCGCAGGTTGTCCGATCCGAGGTCAAGTTCATCCTCGATCCAGTCCACCGAGCGGCCAGCAAAGCCGACATTGGCCTGAGCGAATAGCGCGGGGGCTTTTAGAGGAGCCAGGAAATCGCTTGTTTTAATGCGATCCGTCAGGTTCACATCGAAGGTCTGTCCGTCGGCGTAGGTCAGCCGCAAACTGTAGTCCGGCAAGCAATGCACAGCCGTCAGGACGAAATGATCTTTGCTCATAGTTGCAACTCCTCAAACTTGGCGGCCAGCATGGCGCGGTTACTTTTAGCCCAAGCCAGCACGTCGGCGATCTCCCGAACGGCCACCTTGCCATGGATGATCTTCAGACCTGCAATTGTCACCCATGCTTCGCGCCCATCGTTCAAAAGGACGTGGAAGTGTGGTGGCGGATGATCATTTGGATTAATCCTGACCCGGCACTGGGCAAAGCGTTGAATGACTGACATAGAGTAATTATAGTGCAATGATTGCACTATATCAAGCCAGCCGAAAATCTAATGAAACGCAGCATCCACGAATGTGTGTTCATACAAGACGCGACCCAATTTTTGAATATAGCATGAAAAATTTAGATGGTACGAAAATAGACCTGACCCCCTCACTTTGCGTGCGGGGTACACAAATCCGATATTTTACCCAATGCGTTGATCTGATAACTTGACCAAGATACTCGCTTGGGTCTTCCACCATCTTTGCCCTAACTGGATTCAATTCGAACTATCGATACACCTCTATCAGGTATTTCTCAGTCTGAACCAGACACGATTTGTAGCGCCCCTCCCAAAGCGTACCGCTTCGTCGATACTGATAATTGAAATACTGGACATAACGACACCCCACCGATT
>JBCKWP010000006.1:0-31930 GCA_038922455.1 Methylobacter sp.
ATAAGAAATTTACAGCCCATTTTTATAGCCGTCGCGTAATGTAGCGCGTCAGGGAATTTCATTCGATATTTCGCGCGAATCTGTGCCGCTAAATCAAACGTGTCGGAATCATGACCAACAACAGACAAAAAATCTTCTGTAGCAAAGAATGCCTTAAAACTCGCTACGACTAAAACATTGTCCGTTTGATAAGGTTTCACAAGCGTTTCAGCAACGTAATATCACCCGTGTAAGCTACAAAATCACCTGCTTCAACTGACTCTAATATCTGTGCTGCAATAGAAAAGAACTGTGGGTTTTTATCCAGAACATAGATAAAAAGGTTGGTATCAATATAAACCGATTGACCAGCCAGTTTATCCAGCAAAACCGTTATCTTTCCCATGAATCGCGCTCGCTACGAATAAAATTATCAATATCCTCTGCCGATTCGCCCCACAGACCCCGCGCCACACCCACATAAGACATGATTGATTTCGTATATTTTCCGTTTTCTACGGCGACCCTATCAGCAGCTATGTAGGGTACGCTGCGCGTACCATTTTTCAATTACGTAACAAACTCAATAAGGTGCGCACTGCGTACATGGCTACTGCAATATTTTTTTTGCTAACTCACACCCTATCTTTTCTGCAAGCAACACGGGAACTGCATTGCCAATTTGGCGCATAGCCTCCCCCCATGCGCCTTTGATGACAAAGTCGTCGGGAAAAGTTTGTATTCGCTTTGCTTCAAACGTGGTGAAATATCGGACACTACCATCATCGAATCGGATCATATTCTCCCCGCCTGGAACACCATGACCTCCGGCCTTGATTGTTTTTGAAGGCCAATCAAAATTGCTGCCGGTATGTCCTGGATAGGTGCGTGCGCCATCACGGAAAATATGGTCGATTATTCCGTGGTTTGATTTTGGGTCTGGCGTATCAAATAAAGCATCCCGAATGGTTTGCCACGGTAGTTGCTCAGGTTCAAACATCCCATATTTATTGTATAGCCGAACTATTTTCTCTTTAAGCGAGCCACTTAATTTAGGCCTAGGTAACTGATGGCGATCCCAGTACTCCCACGTCACATACATATCCCAAAGTAGCCTGTCTTCTGAATGTGTTGCTAAGGGAAACGACCACGGCAAAAAAAGATCGGACCGAATACCCACAATAACAACGCGCTCGCGGGTTTGCGGCACACCGTAATCAGCGGCATTCATCAGCTTGAAGCTAACATCGTATTTTTTTCCTAAGTAACCGAACTTACTAATAGACCGGAGTGCTTTAAGATGATTTTCCCAAGGTGAATCTTTTTTAGGCTCAAAGTCTGGATAACTCAATCTAAGGATAATGTAATTAAAGTAATCCGAAAACGTTTGGCGGAGCAGCCCTTTTACATTTTCAAACACAAATGCTTTAGGGGCGAGCCGTTCAACGGCACGTATCGCATACGGAAACATGTCCCGACTATCTTGATTGGCTTTATGTTTACCTCCTAATGAAAAGGGTTGGCAGGGTGGCCCTCCCGCAACAATGTCAATGTGTTCGAGGCTGTCCAAATCAAAATCTTTAATATCACCAAAAAAAATGCGTTCTGGATCAAAATTTTCAGCAAGAGAATCGCAGGCGTGTTTGTTAAATTCAACAAAAGCCGCATGTTCAAACCCAGACAATTCCAAGCCCTTTGCTAAGCCACCCGCGCCTGAAAAAATTTCAAGGGTTTTCATATTGATTACCCTAAGTTTTTCAAGTGAAGAAGAATATTTGAAACAATTACACTTTTTTCCGTATGCACTCCATTGCACTTATTTGCCCAAGCTCTACCTTCATGGATGACATCCCAATTTGATTTTGCTTGTTCATAACGTCCGCTTCCTGGATCATGGTTGCCAAATCCATCAACAGATGTATTCCAAAGTGGTCTATTCAGTTTAATTAGAGCAGCTTCGATTGTGCTGATCATATCCGAGCCTTCTTCTTCGAAAATAACGAAGCGGCACATGAAATCCTCTAGCGAAAGCTCGGCACCTTGCGCAATACTTCTACCGTGTTCTCGAAGGCGACTAATAAGTTCGCGGGACTGATTTAGGGTATTGTCAGATGACCGAGCTTGTCTCCACCCTTTAGGAACAGCCTTGCCAACATAGATTGGGTAGTCATAGGAAAGACGATTTAAGTCGGCGTACCGTTTGTATAAAGAATTTTGCCCGGTGTAATACAGCGCGTACACCCCTGTTCCTAAGAATGATTCTAGTGGCGGAAGTGTATGGGCAGGAGTGCCATTAAAAAACCTAACCGCATCTTTGACTAATTCTGCAAATGCAGAGTTTTTATATACATGCTCACTGCGAGCAAATGCTTGTTGCTTCATGGCGTCAATATTCCTTATATCAAGGAACGTATTTTCTCATACTAGTCCTCAGTCAGCATTGATATGTCATGTAAAAATCGTTTAGTCCAAAGTAAATCCGCTCATCCTTCGACAAGCTCAGGACGAACGGATTTACTTTTACCCGTCAAGATAGAGTTGACTGAGTACTAGGGTGATCAACGCACTTTTACGCCTATCTACGAATCTCCGAATAACAATCAATGGGGTCAGATTGAATTGATTGGCACAAGAACTCTTTTTTAAAGCCGCCTCGCGCTACGCGCCCCTCGACAAGGCTCTTCTGAGCGCAGTCGAAGGACTCAGGAGAACCTTGGATGGTCTTATTCCGGCCTACACCTGAATTCCCCCTTCACCCACCGGTAATTTGCTGCAGGTCATGGTTTATCTCTCCGTTTTCATGCCTGACAGAGCGCACATGAATGTCCCGTTGCGGAAACGGAATTTCTATTCCGTGCTCACGCAAGGCTAAGAGCAGCCGAAAATGTAAATCGTGGGTCACCGGCAATCGGTTTGACAGTTCGCTGACAAAAACACGGATAGAAAAATTCAGCGAGCTATCGCCAAAACCGAGCATCAACACACTCGGCTCGGGATCTTCAAGCACCATCGGCGTTGATTTAACCGTATCGATCATGACTTGCTGCGCCAGCTCAACATCTGAACCGTAGGCAATGCCGACCGGAATCACCACGCGGGTTACCGAATCGCTTAACGTCCAGTTGATCAGCTGGCTGGTGATAAAGGTTTTGTTCGGTACAATCAGGTCTTTCTGATCCAGGTCTATCAGCGTCGTGGCGCGCATTTGAATGCGGCTGACTTTGCCGGTGATAGTGCCGATGGTGACGGTATCGCCAACCCTTATCGGGCGTTCAAACAACAAGATAATGCCCGACACCATATTGGCGAAGATTTCCTGCAAACCGAAACCCAAGCCGACACTGAGCGCCGCTACCAGCCACTGCACCTGCGACCAGCTGCCGCCCAGCACATTGGCGACGCTGATAAAGCCTATTGAAAACAACACATATTTAGCTAGCTGATTAATCGCATAACGCTCGCCCGCCTCTATCGACAAGCGCCTGAATACCAACAACTCCATCACCCCGGAAAAATTGCGTATCGAGACTACGGCTATAAAAATATATAACCCGGCCAACATCAAATTGATCAAGGTGACCGGCTGAGAAGTTTCCTGATGATCGACATTAACCAGATGCTGCCAAAGCACGATACGATCCAGGAATGAAAAGGCCGGCAGGATGTTTTTCCAGATCATCCAGAAACCGATCACCAGCGTAAAACCGATAAACACATTGAGCAGCTTTATGGTTTGGGCGTTGATTTTAGGAATATCGATTTGTTGCTCATCAACCGGCAACACCGGGTCTTCCGATCCGGCCAGATGCTTTTCGGGTGTCGCCGCCGCTTTACGTTTTTGTCTAGCATTGGTGATGGCCAACTGCCGGTTAACCAGCGTCAACCAACGAAACACCAGCGCATGAATGACGATGGTCGAAAAAATCAGCCGCAAGGTGATGATCAGTTTTTGCTGCAACTCCAAGGCGCTCAAATAATAACCTTCGACAGCAAAGCCGATGATGACCAACGGTATGCAAATAGCTGCCGAATACCAGACGTAACGCAGTTTAGCGACCCAGCCATCGGGATTCTTGTCGATAGTGCTTTGCAACAAACCGCCGGAAGGCTTTAACACCCGCCCCGCAAATACCGCCATGGCAATCATGACGATAATCAGCGCCAGACGGCCGATGCTATCGCTATGCGCCGAAAACTTCGATGCACTGGTGCTGCCGATAATAAATACCGCCGGTACCGCAATAAAGCGTATCCAGGCTACCTGCCTACGCAAAAGACTGACGGTGGTTTTTTGCCATTGGAAATGTTTACGCGCTATGCCGTCAGCGGTAAACAGTCGGTAAAAAAATTGCAGGAAAAACAGCGGCAGTGCAGAGCTTTGCAAGCCTTCGCCAACAGCTTTAGTAAAATCGTCAACGCGAATATCCCAGCTCAAAAACCAGCCTACATATCCCAAAAGTAACGGCAGCGACAAGGCCAGAATCAGGTTATAGGCCAAGGCTCTTAAGGTGTAGTAAAAGCTATCGGTAACATTTTTTTCAACCTTGCCGGAAATAGCCGCCAATTGTAACTTCGCCCAGTTCCGGCCTAAGGTCAGACCGACAAAAAACAGCACCGCAACAAAGGCCAAAAACAAATGCCGAACAACCAGCTTTAGCGCATCTTTAAGCACCGCCATCCAGTTAAACGGCGACAACAGCCATTGGGTGGAATGATACAAATCGGTGATATAACTCAAGTTAATCGGCTCTGAACTGGGCACCCACAACAAACGTTCGTCCAGATAACCGGCAAACTTAGCAGCCTGCGTGATCATTTGTTGCCGGGCAAAATCTAAATCACCTAAGGTGTGCAGATAGGTTGTGTCAGCGGCATCAAGCTTGTTCAGCAATTCTTTCTGGTTGTTTTGCAACACCCGCAACTCGGCCTGTATCATCATGCGCTGCTCGCCGGGCAAGGCTTGATCGACCTGCTGACTCATCATGCCCTTCAGCACTGCGTCAACATCCATCAATTTTTTCAGTTTGTCTTCAATCTTGAATTGCGCAAGACTAATTATAGCGGTTTCGTTTTGAATGGTTTGGGACTGCTGCTCAAACTCATCCTGAACCGGCAAATTACGCCGCTGCTCGCGCAGGATTTTGCCCAGAGCCGGACTTAATCCCGCCAGACTGATTTTCTTTTCGGCGCTTTTGGAGTCGGTTTCAATTTGACTGCTTTGAGCATCAACCCTGGTTTTTTGCTCGGCATATTGTTCGATTTTGGCAGTAATATCCTGCAAGTCGCGGCTGTATTGGCTATTTTCCCGCGTACTTTCCTGAATAAGAACATGCTTGCCGGAAACCGCTTTTTCCGCCTGACTGAGCGCATCCTGCATTTGTTTCGCTTCCTGTTGCCGCAGCTCAAAAGCAAGGCTCTCGATTGCAGTAACGACAGGACTTAACGCCGCCTTTTGCATGTCCAGCAGCTGAAACTGTGTTTTAAGCAATTCGACCCGCGCAGGATTACTGATGGCGTCAACATCGAGCATTTTCAGCTCAGCCGTGCGCGAATCAATCAGCGTTTTCAACTGCACTTGCCGAGCTTCGGCTTCCAGCTTTGAGCCCGACTTGCCGACCGGTATTTCTAGTTTTTTCTGTGCCGATTCCAAATCTTGCTGTGCAGCCAGTATTTCTTCGCGGATCAGCTGCGGACGGCTGTTTTGCATAGCCAATTCGTCCTCAAGTTTTTTGATCTGCTCATCCAGAGTGCTGACCTTGACTTTCTCAAGAATAAGCCGCTGTTCAAGTTCTTCGACCGGTATCCGGCTAAAGTCTTCCTGCTTTTGCTTGGATAGTTTTGAAGCGGCCTGATCAACTTCCTTTTGCAGTCTTTTGGTCTGCTCCGGTGCCTGCCTGGTAGCCGTCTTAAAGGCCGCTGCCTGGGCTTTAAATTTTTCGACATTGCTTAAGTTGTCTTGCGCCGCTTGATAAATAGACAGCAACTTTGATTTAGTCGCCTCATCCAACCCTTCACGGGTATTGATCGCCTCTATTTTGGCTTTTAGCGTGTCTTGATTAATTTGAAACGCGGCGTTTTTTTGTCCAATATCCGGCGTAGTGCTTTTAGCCCATGCCCCGGTTGAGTCCAAGGCACTCATCAGCACTAAAATAAGAAAGGGATGAATCTTTAAATGGGTGACAGGGAAATTAATGTTTTTCATAGCTTATGCAGAATACAGCCGGTAATGAATGACACCGACATTGTAAACTGTTTTTGTCGGTTCCCCAGCAGGGAGAGACTGTAAAGTTAACTTTGGACGATAGAGCACAGCTGACACTGATTGAGCGAATGGGGTCTTCTTTAGTTTGGATTTTGGCGTCAAGCGGCTACACTTCTCCTCTATATTTATCAAAAATCAACAACCATCGGAAATAAGGCAAAAACAATGGGGGCTTATCAACATATCTTACTGGCTGTGGATTATTCCGAGCAGAGCAGCACGGTTGCCGAAAGAGCAAAGCAGTTAGCCGAAAAATATCAGGCTAAATTGAGCCTTATTCATGTGCTGGATAATATTCCCATGCCCGATACCGGCTATGGAACCGTGATCCCTCTTACCAAGGATTCAGGATATGAACTGCTTGAAGCAGAGAAAGCCAGGTTAATTCAGATTGGCCATCAGTTAGGTGTAGCGCTGGCTAACTGTTGGATGGTCTGGGGGGCGCCTAAGCAGGAAATTGTCCGGCTTGCCGAGAGGGAACAGATTGATTTAATCGTTGTCGGCTCCCATGGACGGCATGGCCTGTCGCTATTGTTGGGCTCAACGGCAAATAGCGTGCTGCATTACGCCGGCTGCGATGTGATGGCAATACGTATAATTTAAAACACTGGAATATATTGAGATGATCAACAATTCCTCCAAAGCCAATCGTTCATCTCCGCTCTCTGAAGAAGAGCTGTATGAGCTTGGCAGAGAATTTTGTGAGATAGTGGGGCTAATCATGCGGTGTGACGCCTACGGATTGCCTTACCGAGTTATCACACCAATTCCTATCAGGTCAGCAAACCTGTAGAATGGGCAATCAAAAAAATAAGACAGTATCTGTATGACCGAAAAAGAAAATTTTGCAGTAAAACTCGAAGAATTTGTCACTGAGCTTAAAGAGCATATCAGCACAGATGACGGCCAATGGACAGTAAAAGGCTTTATTGATATTTTCAAGAACGTATACACAATTTCTTCGGATACCAAGATTGTGTCAAAAATTCTTGAAATCCATCTGTTTCCTCAAATCCTGCATTTTGCACAAACCAACGGGTTCAAGGTAGTTCTTGCCGATCACCAAAATTACTACCCCGATATATCGCTTGTTAAAGCCAGTGATGAATCCATTAAATTCGCTGTCGATTTTAAAACAACTTATCGGAACCCAAAGAAGCCGCATTTGTGTAATGGCTTTACGCTGGGTTCCCATGGTAAATATTTTGAAAACCGCGCCAGCACCAAAAACATCCAGTTCCCTTATGGTTCGTATTCGAGCCATTTCTGTCTCGGCATCATCTACGATAGAGCTGATGGCGCAACCATTGATGAGACGAAAGCGCACAGTATTGATGAACTGCATTCAATCGCTTCGGTAGTAAGAAACTTCCAGTTCTTTGTTACGGAAAAATGGAAAATTGCCAGCGATAAAGGCGGTAGCGGTAACACAGCCAACATCGGAAGTATCAATAACATCGACGATATAATCAATGGCCGGGGCATGTTTTCAAAGCTTGGCGAACACTGGTTTGATGAGTATTGGATGAACTACAAGAAAATAACTGTCCAAGACGGAAAAGGCGGAACAAAGAAAATATCTGCGCTTCGGGATTTTGTAGAATACAAAAACGGTGATGTATCCTTGGTTGTAAATAAGAGGAATGGCGAACAATGACCGTAAAAGTTGGCGTGCCACCGATCAAGTCGCAAGGCATAAAAACCAAGCTTGTTCCTTGGATTAAAAGCATTGTTCCGAGCGATTTTACCGGCGCGTGGATTGAGCCTTTTATGGGCACAGGTGCAGTAGCTTTTAATGTCGCGCCGCATCGCGCAATTTTATGTGACTCCAATCCTCATTTGATTAATTTTTATTCAGGCCTGGCTTCAGGGAAAATAACGCCCGAAGTAGTTAAGGAATATCTTATCCGAGAAGGCGAACTGCTCTTATCAAAAGGTGAAGAGCATTATTATTATATAAGAGAACGGTTTAATGTCGAACACTCGCCTCTGGATTTTCTATTCCTCAGTCGAGCAGGATTTAACGGCATGATGCGCTTCAACCGAAAAGGGGGGTTCAACATCCCGTTCTGTAAAAAGCCGAAACGCTTTGCACAAGCGTATGTAACGAAAATCACCAATCAAGTTGCCTGGGCTTGCAAAATAATCAAGACAAAAGAATTCGTGTTCAAGTGCCAGGATTTTAATAAAACCATTTCCGAAGCATCATCATCGGATATTATCTATTGCGATCCGCCTTATATCGGTAGGCATGTTGATTATTACAATGGCTGGGATGATTCTCACGAACAAGAATTATCTGACAGGCTTTCCAGTTTTGACGGAAAGTTTATTTTATCAACATGGCATCACAATGATTACCGGGAAAACGAATACATTAAGACCCTATGGGCGAAGCATTCCATTCTTACCCGAGAGCATTTCTATCATGTCGGCGGTAAGGAAAAAAACAGGAACCCTGTTATTGAAGCCTTGGTTACAAATTTCAATGCCATTTCTATTGAGCGAAAAATAGAAAATCCGATTCAATATGCGTTATTTGAAACACAGGCGAAATATGACGCAGCATAATAAAACACTTCGACTGAGGCGCTAAAGTTTCTTGCAAAGCTGAATCCCCCTCTAACCCATGCTTCCCACCCTAGTCCGCTTATCCATCCGTTTCTACGGCATTGTCATTGCGCTTGCGGTATTAATCTTGTTCTATGGCGGTTATCGTTTCGCCACGGCGGGTCTGGATATTTTTCCTGAGTTCTCCCCTAAACAGGTCATTATTCAAACCGAAGCGCCCGGCCTGTCTTCGGAACAGGTTGAGGTGTTGGTGACTCAGCAAATCGAAACGGCGGTCAGCGGCTTGATCGGCATGAAGTCGGTGCGCTCGGAATCGATCCAGGGGCTGTCGATTATTATCGCGACTTTTGTCGAAACCAGCGATGTGTACCGCAACCGCCAACTGATCAGCGAACGGCTTACCACCTTGGCGGGGCAGTTGCCGATGGGTATTACACCGGTTGCGATACCGTTGTCCTCGTCTTCGGCGACGGTATTGACCATCGGTTTGAGTAACGACGCGGCGACCGATTTAATGGCTTTGCGTAGTCTGGTTGACTGGACGATAGTGCCGCGCTTGCGGGCTGTTCCGGGGGTTGCCGATGTCAATGTGTTCGGCGGCGACATTCAGCAACTGCAAATTCAGGTTGATCCGCTGCAACTGCATCGTTTTAACCTGACGCTGGATGACATTATCAAGGCCACCGCGCAGGCCGGAAATATTCAGGGCGGTGGCTTTATCGAAAATAATAACCAGCGCTTCACCTTGCAGGTAACCGGCCAACCCGCCACGCCGGAGCAATTCGCCAAAATACTGGTCAAGCGGGAGCAGGGTCGCAACGTCACCTTGGGCGAAGTCACCACCATTCAATATGCACCGGAGCCGCCGATCGGCGCTGCGCAAATTATGGGCAAACCCGGCATCGTGATGATGGTGATCGGCCAATATGGAGCCAATACTTTGTCGGTGTCCCGGCAGGTCGAGCAGACACTGAAAGAATTCGAGCCACTTTTTGCCAAGCAGTCGATCAATTTCCACGCGCATTTGTTCCGCCCTGCCGATTATATCGAACGTTCGCTGTCCAATTTGTCTGGACATTTACTGATCGGAGGCTTGTTCGTACTGATTATCCTGTACCTATTTTTGTTTAATTTCCGCACCGCGTTTATTTCGGCGCTGGCAATTCCGGTGTCTTTGATCGGCGCGGTGATCGTGCTGCTGGAAACCGGAGTTAATCTCAATATCATGGTGCTGGGCGGACTGGCCATCGCGTTGGGAGAAGTGGTCGACGATGCGATTATCGATACCGAAAACATTTTCCGGCGCTTGCGCGAGAACCGTTTGTTAGCTCAGCCGCTGCCGGTTGCCGGTGTGGTTTATAGCGCATCGCTGGAGGTGCGCAGCTCGGTGGTTTACGCCAGCTTTATCGTCGCGCTGGTGTTTGTGCCGCTGTTGACTCTGAACGGTGTGGCCGGGCGCTTGTTTGCGCCGCTGGGTTATTCTTATATTCTGGCGATTTTGATGTCGCTGCTGGTCGCGCTGACCTTAACGCCGGCGCTGTGTTATGCCCTGCTCGGCAACGCGGTGATCGCCAATGACGACCCGCCGCTGATCAGACGCATCAAGCCGCTTTACAAGGATTTGTTAAGCACAGTTTTCAAGCATTTCAAACCGGTGGTTATCGGCAGCACACTCGTTTGCCTGTCCGGCTTGCTGGCGTTTTTCAGCCTGGACAGCAAGTTCCTGCCCGAGTTGCGCGAAGGCCATTATATCGTCCATACCACCAGCATTCCCGGCACGGCGTTGCAAGAATCGATACGAATCGGCAGCAAGCTGACCGAGCAGTTTATGGCGATTCCGGGCATACAATCGGTGTCGCAATGGGCGGGGCGGGCAGAGCGAGGTGCCGACACTTACGGCAGCCATTACAGCGAGTATGAAGTCCGACTTGAGCCGATGTCGGGGGCGGAGCAGCAGGAAATATTGGACAAGTTAAGGGGAGTTTTGACCGATTTCCCCGGTATTTTATTTGAAGCCAACACCTTTTTGACGGAACGGATCGATGAAACCATTTCCGGCTACACCTCGCCGGTGGTGGTCAATATTTACGGCAACGACCTAAATAAGCTCGATGCCAAAGCCCAGTCCATCGCCGGGATTATGCGCGACATTGCCGGCGCTACGGATGTGCAGCTGCGCTCGCCGCCCGGCACGCCGCTATTGCAAATCAACTTGGATCTCGACCAGCTCGGCTTCTGGGGCGTGTTGCCTGCGCAGATTGTCGATACTTTACAGGCCGCTTACGAAACCCGTGTGGTTGGAAAAAACATCCAAGGCAACCGGATCTACAATGTCGCGGTGACCTTAACGCCGGAGCTAAGACAGCAACCCGAATCGATAGCCAAGCTGCCGATCAGAACCCAGGACGGCACCATGATTACGCTGGAGCAGGTCGCGGAAATCAGGCATTCGGCCAGCCGCTACAACATCTTGCATCAAGGCTCGCAACGGCGGCAAACCGTGACCGGCAATGTGCTCGATCGGGATCTGGATGATTTTGTCGAAGAACTTAAAAGCCGGGTGTTAAAAGAGATTCCTTTCTCTGCGGACAGTTATCCTGAGTTCACCGGCGCGGCGGTAGAACAAGCGCAAGCACGGAAAGAATTAATCCTGCATTCGCTGCTGGCAGGTGCCGGAGTGCTGATTTTTATTTATATCGCCATCGGCAGCATTCGCCATGTGTTGCTGACCCTTGCCAACCTGCCGTTTGCGCTGATCGGCGGGGTTGCCGCCGTGGTGTTGACCGGGGCTACCTTGTCGGTCGGTTCGGTGGTGGGCTTTGTAACACTGTTCGGTATCACCGTGCGCAACAGCATCATGCTGCTGTCGCATTACCGACATTTGGTTGAAGTCGAGGGCAAAATCTGGAATCTGGACACCGCCATTCAGGGTGCGCAGGAACGCTTGCCGTCGATCCTGATGACCGCGCTAGTCACCGCGCTGGCGATGTTTCCGATCGCCTTCAACAGTGACAATCCGGGGCGGGAAATCATGGGGCCGATGGCGGCGATTATCATCGGCGGACTGGCGTCCTCAACGTTGCTGAACTTATTGTTGCTGCCTGCTATTTTGCTGCGTTATGGAAAATTTAACAGCCAAATTGATACCGATAGCTAAAGACACGCAGCAGGACTGCGTTGCAAACCCCGTCCCGCAGGGATAACATCCGTAACAAACCACCGTTTCGGCGAGTAAGTAGGTGTCCATAACCGTTTTAACAAAACCCTGATGTAGGAGCGGCTTTAGCCGCGATAATCGCGGCTAAAGCCGCTCCTACAGATTGTTAAACAACTTTTCATCCATTAGTGTTATTGAATCTTCCTGAGTAAAGCATCCAGCCAGGACATAGGCAGGATGCGTTTAAAGAAGGCAAACAAATAGGTTGGAAAAGTGACGTAATAACGCATTTGAGGCCGCTTAGCTTCCAGCGCATGGATAACTTTTTTGGCGACAGCTTGGGCCGGCAAGGTAAACGGAGCTGCCGCGCCTTCTTTTTGTAAGCGCGCTTCCATTATTTTATAGGTAAGTTTATGGTGGCTGTGTGTCGGGTCTATATTTTTCTTGTACAAGGCAAAAGCATTTTTTCTAAAGTCGCTTAGGATTGGTCCCGGTTCAATCAGCGAAATATGAATATTAGTGCCGTACAGTTCCAGACGTAAGGTGTCGGCTAAACCTTCCAGCGCAAACTTGCTGGCGTTATAGGCACCACGGTAAGTCATGGCGACCAAGCCTAATACCGAACTGTTATAAATAATCCGCCCATGCCCCTGTTTGCGCATCAACGGTATGATTAGGTTAGTCAGTTCATGGGTGCCGAACAGATTGGTTTCGAACTGGAACCTGAGCACATCGCGGGTTAAATCCTCAACAGCACCCGGTTGTCCAAAAGCGCCGTTGTTAAAAAGCGCATCAATTTTTCCGATTGTCAATTCAACCGCCAAACCGACTGCATGCTGAATACTGCCACTGTCAGCTAAATCCAGCTGTATTGCGGTAAAACCTTCCTGTCGCAGCCGCGATACATCCTCCAGTTTTCTTGCCGTTGCGATAACGGCATGACCACGATTTTTCAGTTCAACGGCAGTGGCATAACCAATACCGGTAGAGCAACCGGTGATTAATATTGTTTTCGATGGATTCATTTAGTGCGTGTTTTAAAAGTCCAGTGGTTGTAAAAATTCAACTTTGAAACAAAACAATTTTCGCTAAATTTCATTCAGATAAATGAATTGGTTTTGCCCATATTTTAGTCTATATGGACTTTTAAAACAAGCACTTAGGAATTACTGGACTAATTCTTGCTCGGTAAAATGGAAATTCTTTCCGCTGCTGCAATCAATTGAAAAGACCAATGATTTTTTAGTGCTTTTGCCGTGTAATTCAGAGGCTTCAACACGAGTGCACTGCCCTGAAGCCAAGGCTTTTTCTGCGGCTTGTCTCCTTAAGCGTTCAATATCGGGAAGTCTGGACTGATAGTTTTTGACTAAATCAGATAATTGATCGGGGACATAAGGTGGAATAGAAAATGCGGAATATTTTTCAGTGTTGTTTTTAATAAGGAACTGGTTTTTTGCACTTTCACTCATTGTATCTTGTTTAAGTTGCGTTTGTTTTTTCAATAACTGTTCTTGTTCAAGTTTTATATCTTTATTTTTTTGTTCTACAGCCAATTTTTCCTGATCCAAAGCATCGGTAGAGGTAGAGCCGCCTGTTTTAATATTTATTTGTACGGTTTTATGTTTCTGATCACAAGTTTTTGATTGGTAATTTGTCTTGCCGTTGGTATCGGTACATTTGTAAATTTCGGCAAAAGCACCGACGGAAAAAAGGCTTCCTAAAATAAGCAGTGTAATTCTCATGTTTTCCCTCGGCTGCTTTAATCAAAAATTCGAAAGAGTATAGGTGATACGAAGCTATTGGACAGATTTTTTGTTAGTCGCGTAATAATAATAAATTAAAAAATTTAAAACTTATTATTACTATTAGGCCAGCCAAAACCTGTTGATAAGCTGTTTTTCATATGGGTAATCAATATGTTGATGGGTATGGTAAAGTGTTGTTAAGGTTGTCATCGTCTTGTGTGCAGATTGTGGGCTACTGAAGCTTCATTGTTATCCACAGCTTCATCCACACCTTATTAAGAGTTTATTAACAGATTTGCTCTCTGTTACCTCAAGCCATAACTGTATAAAATAGGCGACCTTTCGTTGAAAAAATGATTTTCAACCCCTATATTGATTTATCGGATAAAAACCTGCCTAGTGCTTAATGTGTAAGGCTTTCGTACTGTGGATTTAAAACTAAACAACATCATGTCAGAACAACTATTAGAAAAAACCGGCAATAAAAACACAGCGCAACTGGCATTAATGCGCTTGAAAAACTATATTAACCAACAGATTATCGGCCAGGATGTACTGGTTGAACGGATGCTGATCGGGCTGTTGGCTGATGGACATATCCTGGTTGAAGGTGCTCCGGGTCTTGCTAAGACCCGGGCCATCAACGTACTGAGCAAAGGCATTCAAGGTGATTTTCATCGGGTGCAGTTCACTCCCGATTTATTACCGGCCGATTTAACCGGCACTGAAATTTACCGCCCGCAGCAAGGCACTTTCGAATTCCAGAAAGGACCGTTGTTCCATAACCTGATATTGGCCGATGAAATCAACCGGTCTCCGGCAAAAGTGCAAGCAGCATTGTTGGAAGCGATGGCCGAGCGGCAGATAACCGTAGGTCAGGCGACCTATCCGCTGCCAAAACTGTTTATGGTCATGGCAACGCAAAACCCGATCGAGCAGGAAGGCACTTATCCATTGCCGGAAGCGCAGTTGGATCGGTTTTTACTGCATGTAAAAGTCGATTATCCGAAAGCGGAGCATGAAAAAAGCATCCTGCATTTGGCTAGAATGGAAGCGCGTTCCGGTTCGGTAAAAACGGCTGACCAGTTCGAGCCGATTGAACAAAAGACCTTGTTTGCCGCACGTAATGAAGTGCTGGATTTGCACATGGCGGAAAGTCTTGAAAACTATTTGCTGCAAATTATTCTGGCGACCCGCAACCCTGCGGCCTACGGGCAGGATTTGGCAGCTTGGCTGCAATACGGAGCAAGCCCCAGAGCCAGCATCGCGCTGGATCGTTGTTCCAGAGCCAAAGCCTGGCTGGCGCAACGTGATTTTGTCAGCCCTGAAGACATTCAGGACATGGCTTTTGACGTGTTACGGCACCGTCTGATCTTGTCTTACGAAGCCGAAGCGGAAGGCATTACGACCGATCACTTCATTAAAGAACTTATTGCCAGGATTGCGGTGCCTTGATGTTGTTCGCTAAACCAGCCGCCCCGTCCAGCGAATTGGTGACAGCATCGTTAAAGACGCTGATCGAATTGGCGAGACCTGCGGCGGGATTAAATCTGAAACATTCAGCCATCCGTTCCGGGCAAAGCGGCGGTTATGTGTCGCGCTTTAAAGGCCTCGGCATGGAGTTTGAAGAATCCAGAATTTATCAGCCCGGCGACGATATTCGCAGTATCGATTGGCGGGTTACTGCACGTACCGGTGAAACCCATACCAAGGTGTTTCGCGAAGAACGGGAAAGGCCTGTGTTTATTTCCGTGGATAATCGTCCTGCGATGCACTTTGCCACGCGCGGCGTATTCAAATCGGTGCTGGCCGCCAAACTGGCCGGGTTGCTGGCGTGGGCGGCTCAGCATCATGGCGACAGGATCGGCGGGCAGATTTTTACCGACACGGTGTGCCGTGAATTAAAACCGCAAAATGGCAGGCATGCGGTGTTGCGGTTTTTAAATGCAATCAGTAGCCAAGACGACGACAAGCATTCAGATTCAGCAACAATTACGCTGGAACAGGTGCTGGCAAGGCTGATGCAGCACGCCCGCCCCGGAAGTCTGGTTTATATCATCAGTGATTTTCGAGGCATTAATGATCAGGTTGAAAGCTATCTGGCCAAGCTGTCGCGGCATTGTGAGGTAGTGTTGATTTTTGTTTACGATTCGTTGGAATGCCATTTGCCGGAAAAAGGCCGCTATCGCTTTACCGACGATCAACGGGATGTGCTGGTCGATACCGGCAACCGGCAGCAGTTACTAAGCTATCAACAACATTTTACCCGGCGCTTGCATCAGCTGGAGCAGATCGCAAAAAAATCAGGTCTGGCGTTTATCCAATGCAGCACCACCGACGACCCGCTACAACGCTTAAGATAAATGAACCCTACTTTGCTTGATTTAAAAGATATACACGAACCCGAAGCCATAGGCTGGTGGCCTCCGGCTATCGGCTGGTGGATTCTGGCGGTCGTTATCCCGTTGCTGATTATTTTCCTGGTCTGGCTCTATAAAAGACTGACCCGCAAGACCGCGCTTAAAACCGCCAATAAAATACTGGCGGACATCAAGCAGGACGCAACGCGGGGTAATCAACAGAAATTAAGCGAGCTATCCGTGTTGATCAGGCGCGTAGCCATCACTGTGTCGCCTCGGGCAAAGGCCGCCGGTTTGACCGGACGGCAATGGCTGGCATTTCTCGACCGTTCGGTAAAAGGGTTGCCGTTTAGTGCGGGCATCGGCCAACTGCTGGCTGATGCGCCCTATCGAAAAATGCCGCCGACAGAACAGGAAATGTCCCAATTAATCGACTTATGCGCAGACTGGCTTAAATCTCAGGCGAAATTAAAACCATGATTCACATTGAATGGCCTTTTTTTATAGCTTCCACGCCAAGGCTTTTAGTGAGCGCTAGTTCCCAAGCTCCAGCTTGGGAATTCGGTGCGGGAAGCTCCAGCTTCCTGCTTGATCTCGTTCCCACGCGCTGCGTGGGAATGCATCAAGGACGCGCTGCGTTCCCACGCAGCGCGTGGGAACGAGAAAAATCATGATTCACTTTGAATGGCCTTGGCTTTTAGCCGCGTTACCATTGCCTTTTTTAATCCGCTGGCTGGTTCCAGTCAATATGCCTGTGGAGCAGGCGGCGTTAAAAGTGCCGTTTCTGGACGATTTTTCCGGTGCCGAAACCCGTGTGGTTTCCCAAACACGGCAATGGCCGTTATGGCTGGCGGCGATTGCCTGGCTGCTATTGGTCATCGCCTGCACTCGACCGCAATGGCTGGGCGAACCTATCGAGCAGGCGGTCAGCGGGCGGGATTTGATGCTGGCCGTGGATTTGTCCGGCAGTATGGAAGAACAGGATTTTTTTATCAACAAGCGGGCTGTCGACCGGCTGACTGCGGCCAAACAGGTGGCAGGGGACTTTATCAACCGGCGTGTCGGTGATAGGGTGGGTTTGATCCTGTTCGGCACCCAGGCCTATTTGCAAACGCCGTTGACCTTTGACCGGAAAACGGTGTTGACCTTATTGAATGAGGCCGTCATCGGCCTTGCCGGCGACAATACCGCAATAGGCGACGCCATTGGCCTCGCAGTCAAGCGGCTTAAAAACGAGCAAGTCAACAGCCGGGTTTTGGTGTTGATGACTGACGGCGCTAATACTGCAGGTGAAGTTTCACCGTTAAAGGCCGCCGAGTTGGCCGCCGACAATCATTTGAAAATTTACACGATCGGTATCGGCGCAGATGAAATGATCGTGCGCAGTTTTTTTGGTAACCGCAAGGTCAATCCATCGGTCGACCTGGATGAAAAAACACTGATAAAGATTGCCGAGAGCACCGGCGGCCAATATTACCGAGCCAGGAACACCGATGAGTTGAACAATATCTACATGCGGCTGGACGAACTGGAGCCGGTCGAAAAAGACAAACAATATTTCAGACCCCGCAGCGAATTGTATTATTGGCCGTTGTCACTGGCATTGGGGCTGGCGGCGGCTATTGCGTTGTCCAAGGTACGCTTATCATGAACCTAGCCGACTTTCATTTTATCCGGCCGTACTGGTTGCTAGCGCTTATGCCGTATCTGGCGATACTTGTTTTAATGCTTAGGAATAAGCTGAGCCAGGGTAACTGGTCGGCGGTCTGCGATGCCGCATTATTGCCGTATCTGTTGCAGGAAAAGGCGGTTAATCGGAGCCGTTGGCAGTTGACAGTGGGAGCCGTCGCCGCCTTGCTGGCGATTATCGCGCTGGCCGGGCCGACCTGGCAACGATTGCCATCGCCGGTATTTAGGAACGATTCGGCCTTGGTCATTGCGCTGGATTTGTCCAGATCGATGGATGCCGCCGATATTAAACCCAGCCGTTTGATTATGGCGCGTTACAAAATCGCCGACATCCTAAAACAACGCAAAGATGGCCAGACCGCATTGCTGGTTTATGCGGGTGACGCCTTTACTGTAACGCCGTTGACCAACGATACCGAGACCATAGGTAGTCAGTTGTCGGCATTAACCACCGACATTATGCCCAGCCAAGGTAGCAATACGGTGCTGGCGCTGGAAAAAGCGGTGGAACTGTTCAAGCAGTCAGGTCTGCAAAAAGGCCAAATCCTGTTGGTCACCGATGGCGTCGATGCGGATCTTACCTTGGCCGCCGTAAAATCGTCGGACAACTACCCGGTGTCGATATTGGGCGTCGGGACGGATGACGGCGCGCCGATAGCGCTGCCCGAGGGCGGGTTTTTGAAAGATGAGCGTGGCAATATTGTCGCGCCGAAATTAAATTCCCATGAGCTGGCAAAGCTGACGAAGGCAGGCAACGGTGTTTATCAAACCATAACGGCCAATGACGCAGATATTCAAAGCTTGTTGGCAACCCTGGATAAACCGGTAAAACAGCAGGGTAAGGAAAACGAAAGCCTGTTATTGGCGCAATGGGCGGACAAAGGCCCGTGGCTGTTATTGCTGGTGTTGCCTTTAGCCGCGCTGACGTTCAGAAAAGGCCTGTTGTGTTTTGCCTTATTGCTGATCTTGCCGCTGCCTAAAAACAGCTATGCGTTGGGCTGGCAGGATTTATGGCAGACCAAGGACGGCCAAGCTCTACAGGCGTATAAAAAACAGGATTACGCCAAAGCAGCGGAGCAGTTTGAAAATCAGGATTGGAAAGCGGTGGCACAATATAAGGCGGGCGAATATGACAAGGCGCTGACTTACCTGAAAAGCAGCAAGTCTGGAAGTAGTGCTTACAATCAGGGTAATGCGCTGGCGAAAACAGGTCAGTTGGAAGAGGCTATCAAAGCCTATGAAAAAGCCTTGTCGATTAATCCTGACGATAGCGATGCCAAATACAACAAGGACATCGTAGAGAAAGCACTGGAAAAACAAAAGCAAGAGCAAAAGCTGCAAAAAGACGATAAGCAACAATCCAAAAGCGATTCCCAGCAAAATAAGGATGGCGAGCAATCAAGGCAATCTGACGAACAGAAAAAATCAGAGGAAAAGCCTGAGCAGAAACCGGAGCAAAAGCAATCGGACAAGCAGCAGCCTGAACAACAGGATAAAGCCGAGGAAAAACCCCAACCAGCCGAGCAAGACAAACAGGAGAACAAGGAGCAAGCCAAACAACCCGCGCCGGTCGAGTCCCAGCCCACGGATGAACAACAGCAGGCCAATGAGCAATGGCTTAAAAGAATTCCCGACGATCCGGCCGGTTTGCTGAAACGTAAATTCAAATATCAATACGGGCAGCGCGGTCGTCCAGAAAACGGTGATGCGGGTGGTTGGTAGTTTTAAAAAATTGAAAGATTATCGCACTTTGCGCAATACCCGTTGATTAATCCAAATGACGAACATGAACGCTATAAAAAAAATATTTTTTCTTCTGTTGCTGTTAGGTTTTGTGCCTGGCTATGGTTTCGCTGCACAAATCGATGTGTCGTTCGACCGTAATCCGGTGAGTCTGGATGAATCTTTTCAGATTATTTTTACCGCCAATGACACGCCGGATAACGACCCGGATTTTAGCCCCTTGGAACAGGATTTCGAGCTGCTCGGGCAAAGCCAGAGCAGCAATTCGTCATGGATCAACGGACAGTCCAGCAAGACCCTACTGTGGACGGTTAACGTCATGGCCAAACACCCCGGCAGCTTGGTGGTGCCGGTGGTGAAGTTCGGTAATGATGCCAGCCAGCCCGCAGCTATCCTGATCACTGAGGCGACGGCCAGTAAAGCCGTCGATACCGACGATGACTTGTTTCTGGAGGTTGAAGCGAGTCCACTAAGCCCTTATGTGCAATCCCAAGTTCTGTACACCGTACGGCTATATAGGCGAGTTGAAATCGCTCAGGCCGGATTGAATGAACCCGAGCTGGGCGATGCGGTCATTGAAAAGTTGGGCGATGACAGCAACTACACTACCCAGATTAACGGGGTGAACTATTGGGTCACCGAACGTAAATATGCGATTTTTCCTCAAAAAAGCGGTTCTGTGACCATCAAGCCTCTGATGTTGACGGCGGAAGTAGTGGCTAATAGCCGCACGAATTTTAACGGTTTTTTTAACTCCCAGACGACTAGAACCAAAAAAGTATTATCCAAATCGGTGACTCTGGATGTTAAACCGGCTCCGGCCACGTTTACCGGAAAGCATTGGCTGTCAGCGGAACAATTGGAGTTAAAGGAAGAGTGGTCGGGCGATAACCAGCAAATCAAAGTCGGCGAACCGTTGACCAGAACCTTGACGCTGCTGGCAAAAGGTACAACGGTCGGCCAGCTGCCGGAGATAAATGATGGAAACCCTGTTCTTAGCTCAGTCGAAGGGAACGGCGGGCAGTTGAAAGCCTATCCCGATCAGCCGGTGTTACAGGAACAGAAAAAACCGGAAGGCCTGATCGCTTTTAGGGAGGAAAAGATTGCCGTTATTCCGTCGAAAGCAGGATTCTATAAATTACCTGCGATAGAAATTCCCTGGTTTAACAGCCAAAGCCAAAAAATGGAAGTTGCCAGAATTCCGGAAACTACCATCACCGCGATTGACGTTGCTGGAACCCAGCCAACTTCGGTTGCGCCGACCGCTCCTGTGGTGCAAGCGCAAAAAACCGAAGCAACTCCGGCTAGCCCGCAGCAGCAACAAAAAATTTGGTTGTGGGTTGCGGTATTTTTAGCGATAGGTTGGGCGGCGACTTTGGCTTATTTCTTGCGCCGCGCCAGTTCCCGACTGGCTTGCGGCATACACACCATCCCTGGCGATATTAGGCGCACGATTAAAAAACCGATTGCGGAAAAAAATGAACGGGAAATTCGTCTGGAAGATAGCGTAAAAAGCTTGAAAAAAGCCTGCGCCGAAAATAATGCCGTAGCCGCCAAAGACGCCTTGCTGGCATGGGGTCGGCAAAAGTCGGGAGCCGAAAATTTGGGCGCTATCGCAGCGCTAAGCGAGGCAAGGTTAAGGGATGAAATCCTGCAATTGAATCAGGTTTTGTACGGCAAGGCGGTGGAGCCGTGGCAGGGCAAAAAGTTGTTTCAGGCGTTTGTCGAACATAAAGCCAGGGAAAAAATAGCGGCGACGGATGATGATAAGCTGGAGCCACTTTATCGCTTGTGATTAGGGTAGTGCCTTAAAATATTCCAACGCCATAAACAGCGCCGCAATCGAGCGGGCTTCGGTGCATTCCCCAGTAGCCAACAATTCGTTGATATTGGCCAATTTCCACGGAATGACTTCCAATTCTTCCGGTTCGTCGCCTTCTAGCTTTTCGGCATATAAATCCTGGGCGAGCACAATTTCGGTCATGTGTTCCAGATAGGACGGCGCGATCGAAAAAGAACTTAAGTGATGCAGGCTCCTGGCACCAAAGCCGACTTCTTCTTTCAGCTCCCGGTTGGCGGCATCCAGAAAGGATTCCCCCGCATCGACTTTGCCCTTGGGCAGACCCAGTTCGTAGCGGTGAACACCGGCCGAATATTCTCTGATCAGCAACACCGTTTCGGCATCCAGCATCGGTACAATCAGCACGGCACCGCCCGAGTGACCACGAGCCAGACGTTCGTAGTTGCGCAGTTCGCCATTGCTAAATTCAATGTCCAGCGATTCGATGCGGAATAATCGGCTGGTGGCGATGGTGGTTTTGTTAAGGATGGTCGGTTTATTAGCCATTGTGTTATTTTATGAAATATTTTTTGCCAATATAACGCACTATGATGATTGATTGGAAACTTGATTGGGACAGGATTGACACTGTCTTGCTGGATATGGATGGCACACTGCTGGATTTGAATTTCGATAACCATTTCTGGAAGGAGTTTGTGCCGCTGAAGTTCGCCGAAAAACAGGGTTTGTCGATAGATGCCGCAAAGCAGCAACTGGTACCACGCTTTAAAAGCATGGAGGGCAAACTGGAATGGTATTGCCTGGATTACTGGAGCGATGTCCTGGAGCTGGATATTGTCGGGCTAAAAGCGGAGATTTCCGGCTTGATTACCGTATTGCCGCATGTCACGGAGTTTTTGGAGAAAATCCATCAGTCGCCTAAAAAGGTGCTGTTGGTGACCAATGCGCATCGCGGCAGCCTGGGTCTTAAGATGGAAAAAACCTGCTTGCAGGCGTTTTTCGACGGCATCATCAGTTCACATGATTTGGGCTTTCCGAAGGAACACGCCGAATTCTGGCGGTTGCTGCAACAGCGGGTGCCGTTTGAAAAGCAAACCGCGCTGCTGATTGACGATAGCCTGGCGGTGTTGAACTCGGCCAAGCAGTTCGGCATAGCCCATTTGATTTCGGTGAGCAGGCCCGACAGCCAACAGCCTAAAAAAGACATAACCGCTTATCCTGCTATTGAGGACTTTCGGGAGTTGATGGCGGGGCTGTAGGTTGGGCACATGCTTTTCGTGCCCACCATTTACAGGTGGCGAGCTCCATAGGTCGAATTAGCGTAACGTACACGATGTTCTTGGTTTCGATGACGTTGGCTGACGCTACGCTAACCCGGCCTACGGGTTTGATTAGGGCGTTTCCCCTGGTATTCAGTTTTGGGTCGTTCAGGTCTTCTTTCCGGCAGGATAATATCAGCCAAAAGATCGGCGGTAATCGGCAGCACCGGAATTTTCTGCTCAATGTAGTCTTCGATATCCGGCATTGAGTAGGCATATTGCTCACAGATAAAGCTGATCGCCACACCGCTGGCACCAAAGCGCGCAGTACGGCCGATCCTGTGCACATAATCTTCGGCATCCTGCGGCAAATCGTAATTAATTACATGGGAGACATCGGCGATATGCAGGCCACGGGCTGCGACATCGGTGGCGATCAACAAGGTGATTTTGTTTTCCTGAAAGTCGCTTAATAAGCGCTGGCGTTTGTCTTGCGGCACATCACCGCTCAGTGCGGCGGTTTTATAGCCGTTGGCGTTGAGAGTGTCGTCAAGCAGTTCGGCGCATCTTTTGGTGTTGACAAAAATTATGCTGCGTTGCGGTTGATGCTGATTCAAGATGCCGACCAACAAAGGGATTTTTTGCTCGTTCGAGGGGCAAAACGCGCTTTGCTGGATGGCTTTAGAGGTGACCTCTTCGGTTTCGATGCGGATCAACACCGGATTATTCATGTGCTCGTAAGCTAGCTCGGTCACCTTGTAGGATAAGGTCGCCGAAAACAGCATATTCAAACGCTGGTCTGGTGGTGGCATGCGCCGCAATAAAAAGCGGATGTCTTTGATAAAGCCCAAATCGAACATCCGATCCGCCTCATCCATCACCGTGACTTTGATGTGATCCAGCGTGAAGGTGTTTTGCCGGTAAAAGTCGATGATGCGACCGGGTGTGCCGATGATAATATCGACATTGGCTTTCAGGCTATCCAGCTGTTTTTGATAGTCGGTGCCGCCGTAGATTAACGCCAATTTCAGATTGAGGTGCTTGCCCAGTTGCAAGGCATCCTTATGGATCTGAATAGCTAACTCGCGGGTCGGTGCGAGAATAATGGCTCTGGGATATTTAATGGTAAGATGTTTGGCGACTGCTTTGGGCATCGGCTTTTCTGCATCGAGACCTGTATCAAAATAGGCATCAATATCGGCGTCGGTTTGATCTTCTACGTCTATGCCGTCATTTTCGTTTAGCAGATGTTGAAAAGCGGCCAGCAAAAAAGCGGCGGTTTTTCCGGTTCCGGTTTGGGCTTGTCCCGCAACATCCTTGCCTCGTAACGACAAGGGCAAGGCTTGTTTTTGGATCGGGGTGCAGTAATCAAAGCCGGCGTCTTTTAAGCTGCGTAAGATAGAATCAGACAATTCGAGATTGCTGAAGCGGGTTTGGGTTAAATGGGTATTGTTCATGGGCTATAGCATAACGTAAAAATCAAATCAGCTGAAATTGATTGACTCCTTGCCGCATCCCTCCTATAGTTTTGCTTTTAAATTTTTGGAGTAAGAGAGTGAGCGATTCAGTCCTTCATGTAAGCGATAGTGAGTTTAACGAAACCGTTATTAAAGCTGCGGGCCCTGTGCTGGTAGATTATTGGGCTGAATGGTGCGGACCTTGCAAAATGATTGCGCCGATTCTGGATGCTATTGCCACAGAGTATGCGGGCAAATTGACCGTTGTAAAGCTAAACATAGACGAAAATCCAGAAACTCCCCAACACTACGGCGTACGTGGCATCCCGACATTGATGCTGTTTAAGGACGGCGAAGTGGAAGCGACTAAAGTAGGCGCATTATCAAAATCAGATCTTGCTAAATTTATTGATAATAACATTTAATGTAACTATTCAGCGCAAGCTGTGCCTCGCGTCGTAGGAGGGGCTTCGCCTAAAAGCGCCTACTGTTGGTAGCTCCTCCGATGGCACGGACTGAAACATCAATGAATCGTTACCATTCATTCAGCCCATTACTTAAATGCAAGCTCAGGCCTGTCACAAAAGGTTGGACGGGGCTGATTACTTGAGTTACACTTATATCGTGCGTTAATCCAACGCACCCAAGCATATCGTCCGATAACCACACCCCCCTGAATTATAATCATATCCTCGTAGTTGCGGTTAAACACCGTTTGTACTTTTTCCCTGAGCCGTCCATTTATGAATCTAACTGAGTTAAAACTAAAACAAATAAGTGAAGTTATTGAAATCGCCGAGTCTCTAGGGCTTGAAAATGTAGCTCGATCACGAAAGCAGGATTTGATTTTTGCAATCCTGAAAAAACAGGCAAAAGCCGGTGACGATATATCCGGCGATGGCGTTCTGGAAATTTTACAGGATGGTTTTGGTTTTTTACGCACACCGGGTTGTTCCTATTTGGCAGGCCCTGACGATATTTATGTTTCGCCCAGTCAAATTAGACGATTCTCTTTAAAGACCGGCGATACGATTACCGGAAAGATTAGGCCGCCTAAAGATAACGAGCGTTATTTCGCGATGCTCAAGGTTGACCAGATCAATTTTGAACCCCCGGAAAACACCAAAAACAAAATCACCTTTTCAAACCTGACCCCCTTATTCGCCAATCAACGCTTCGTCCTCGAACAAGGCAACGGCACCAGTGAAGATTTAACCGGACGCATGATTGATTTAATCGCCCCGATCGGAAAAGGTCAGCGCGGCTTGATCGTATCGCCGCCTAAAGCCGGTAAAACCATGATCCTGCAAAACCTGGCTCAGGCGATTGCGGAAAAAAATCCTGAGTGTTATCTGATTGTGTTATTGATCGATGAGCGTCCTGAAGAAGTCACGGAAATGGAGCGTTGCGTGCGCGGCGAAGTCATTTCCAGCACCTTTGATGAACCGGCAACACGGCACGTACAAGTTGCCGAAATGGTCATCGAAAAGGCGCGTCGATTAGTCGAACATAAACACGATGTGGTCATCTTGTTAGACTCGATCACGCGATTGGCAAGAGCGTATAACACCGTCGTGCCTTCGTCTGGCAAGATATTAACCGGTGGTATCGATGCCAATGCGCTGGAAAAACCGAAACGTTTTTTCGGGGCGGCACGGAATATAGAAGAAGGTGGCAGTTTGACCATTATCGCCACTGCGTTGGTCGATACCGGTTCAAGAATGGACGAGGTCATCTACGAGGAATTCAAAGGTACTGGCAACATGGAGTTGCATCTGGATCGCAAAATTGCCGAGAGAAGAATTTACCCGGCAATTAACATCAACCGTTCCGGCACCCGTCGGGAAGAATATCTGGTCGATCCCGATACCCTGCAAAAAACCTGGATCTTGCGCAAGATTCTTCAGTCCATGGATGAAACTGCGGCGTCGGAATTTTTGATCGGTAAGCTTAAAGATTTTAAAACCAATAAGGAATTTTTCGATTCTATGAAGCGGTAGTCGCGTAATCGGTATCGGTCTTGCGGATACGGAATGATCAATGTCATGAAGCTCTGGATTCTGCAAGCACTATCTAGGCTACTCACCGGAGCTTGGGAACCAGCGAGGTACCAACAATGATGAAAGCCGAGCCCTGCACCTACGTTATTTTTGGCGCGACCGGGAATTTGTCCAGGATTAAGTTAATGCCGTCGCTGTATCGTCTCGATGCCGCAAGCCGCTTGCCGGAAGGTACCCGTATTCTGGCTATAGGCCGAAGGCCGTGGGATCAGGACACATGGCTGGCGGAAGTCAGGCAGATGATTATGGACAAGGCTCCAGATGATTTTGATGAAATCGTGTTCCAGCGGTTTAGCGCCCGGCTGCATTATCATCAAGGCGATATCAATCAGCCGCAGTGTTATACCGAACTGGCCGAAACGCTGAACCTGAATAAGTTATTTCCTAAAAACATCGCTTTTTATCTGTCGATCAGCCCTTCGGATTTTGGCTCAGTCATGGAGATGTTAAGCAATAACCATTTATTCGATGAAGAAAACGGTTGGCGGCGGGTCATCATAGAAAAACCGTTCGGTTATGACCTGGACAGCGCCCAAGCCTTGCAAAAACGCATCAGCCGCTATTTAACCGAAGAGCAGATTTACCGCATCGATCATTATCTGGGCAAAGGCATGGTGCAGAATGTGCTGGTGTTCCGTTTTGCCAATGTGATGCTGGAGCCGATATGGAACCGCAATTATATCGACCATATCCAGATCACCCATTCCGAAGACATCGGCATAGGCAGTCGCGCCGATTACTATGACAGCGCCGGAGCCATGCGCGACATGCTGCAAAGCCATCTGCTGCAATTGCTGACGCTGGTCACGATGGAGCCGCCGGTTTCGATGGAAGCCGAATCCCTACGTGACGAAAAAGTCAAAGTGTTAAAGTCTATCCGCCCTATTCCCAGGGAAGCGGTACACGGCCATGCGTTCCGCGCCCAGTATGGCAAAGGCAACGTCGGCGGCGAACCGGTCAAAGGCTATCTACAGGAAGACGGCATACCGGCGAACAGCATGACCGAAACTTATGCAGCGATAAAGCTGTATATCGATAACTGGCGCTGGCGCGGTGTGCCTATTTACTTGCGTACCGGCAAGCGCATGGCCAAGGCGCAATCGACGATTTCGATTTGTTTCCGGCACCCGCCGTTGCAGTTTTTTCGCGGCACCGAGGTGCAATGCATGAACCCTAACTGGGTGTTGCTGGGCATACAGCCGGAAGAGTGCATCCGCATTGAAATGACCGTAAAAGAACCCGGCCTGGAGATGCGCACCCGCTCCACCAGCCTGGATGCAAGCTTCCGGCAAGAGAATGAAAAACCCATCGATGCTTATGAAGACTTGTTATTGGACGTTTTAAAAGGCGACCGCTCGTTATTTCTGCGCTTCGATGAAGTAGAATATGCGTGGCGCATTGTCGACCCGATCCTGCAAACCTGGGCGATTGAGCGTGACTATATCGTCACCTATCCTGCCGGTTCCTGGGGGCCGGAAGACAGCCGCCGTTTGTTCGACAAAGACAGCCAATCCTGGCGCAGCTCATTAACCCCGGAGTGTAACTAAATGCAACAAAACAGCCGCTGGCACACTTTGGAAACCGCAGAAGACGTTGCAGAGGCCGCCTGCCGACAAATTCTTGATGCCGCAAAAGCGGCTATTTCGGAACGCGGCAAATTCAAGTTGGTGTTAGCTGGTGGCGGTACCCCGGAAAAAGTCTATCGCCTGCTTACCAAGTCCAATGCCGATTGGGCTAACTGGCAACTTTATTACGGCGATGAACGCTGCCTGCCTGCCGATCATCAGGACAGAAACAGCCTGATGGTAAGCCGGGTTTTACTGGATAAAGTGGCTATTCCGGCGAATCAGATCTTTACCATGCCTGCCGAACTGGGGCCGAAACAAGCGGCTGAAAGCTATAGATTAACCGTTGCCGAAGCCGGTATGTTCGACATGGTTTTGCTGGGCATGGGCGAGGACGGTCATACTGCCAGCTTGTTTCCCGGCCATCAACATCAACAGGATGAACGGGTGCATGCGGTTTACAATTCGCCTAAACCGCCGCCGGAGCGTGTTTCGATCAGTGCCAAGGCGTTAAGCAATACGCGGGAATTAATCTTCCTGATCACTGGGGCGAATAAACAGGAAGCCGTTAATTTGTGGCGTTCAGGATCGGATTTGCCTGTTGCGAGTATTGTTCCGGAAAATCCTGTTGATATTTATATCGATAGCGATGCTTATAAGCCAAAAAACGACGATTAGTACACGAAAGCCAAAAGTAGGCGCCTCTAGGCGACACGAAATATTTTCACCTTGAACCTTGCACCTAACTCATGAATATCGGCAAACTGTATATTATTTCCGCTCCCTCAGGCGCCGGTAAAACCAGTCTGGTTAAACAGCTGGTTGCCGATTTGGACGACCTGACTGTATCGGTCTCCCATACCACCCGTCAAATGCGCCCCGGCGAGGCACATGGGCAGGATTATTACTTTGTTACTGTCGCAGATTTTCAAGCCATGCAGGAGCAACAGGCGTTTCTTGAACATGCGCAGGTTTTCGATAATTTTTACGGCACGGCGCAGCGGACTGTGGAAGAGAATCTGAATCGGGGACTGGATGTGATTCTTGAGATTGACTGGCAGGGCGCGGAGCAAATAAAAAAACTGCTGCCCGACAGTCTGTCGATTTTTATCCTGCCGCCATCGACGGAAGTGTTGTTGCAACGCCTCAGGAACAGGGGGCAGGATGACGAACAAGTTATTGCCCGGCGTATGCGCGATGCCGTTGCCGAAATGCACCACTATGACGAATTCGATTATCTGGTGGTCAATGATGACTTTGCGCTGGCGCTGACCGAATTAAAAAGCATCATCATCGCCAACCGGCTGACCCGGCAACGCCAGTTGCATAATCTGCAACCTTTATTAGCCTCGCTGCTTTCGTGCGATTAATAAATCATAAAGACACAGCGTAGGGCGTGCCGTACGCGCCTTCTCCGAAGGTTGGGAATTACATCTCTGGCGAGCACGGCACGCCCGGGATTTTCCTAAATAACCCCGTTCTCAACCACCGGCAACACCCAATATCGAATCCCCGAACCGGAAAACTCTGCCCTCAATTGTTCTAATAATCCAGCTAATCCCTGCTCCGGCACATACATCTGGAAGCGGATTTTTTCCTGCTGCCCGCTGACTTGCTCCGCTAACGACAAGCCTTCATTTCGATGGTCATGGGAATTGACCGGAAAACTGCTAAAGCCGTGTTCCGACTCCAGCATCAACAGACAATCGACCACCGCTTCTTCAAGGCTGAGCGGTACATTGAGGGTGACCAAATATTCCTGGTTGTTCATCGCTTAACCTCCGGCGGCAATCCAAATAATTTAAACAAAATCGGCAATAAAAATAAGGTCAAAAAGGTCGAAGACACCAAGCCGCCGATCACCACGATAGCCAGAGGCCGTTGAATTTCAGAGCCCGGTCCGGTGGCAAACAGCAACGGGATCAAACCGAACGCCGCGATGCTGGCGGTCATTAACACCGGGCGCAATCGCCTTGAGGAACCGACCAGCACCACTTTAGCCAAGTCCATGCCGGTTGCAATCAGCTGATTAAAATAACTGACCATGACCACGCCGTTCAGTACGGCAATCCCCAGCAACGCGATAAAGCCGACCGACGCCGGTACCGATAAATACTCGCCGGACAGCCATAGGGCGAACACGCCGCCAATCATCGCCAGCGGAATGTTGGACAGCACTAAGACGGCTTGGCGCACCGAACCGAACGTGGTGAACAATAATAAAAAAATCAGGCCTAACGAGATCGGGACGACCACCGACAGCGTCGCCGCAGCGCGTTGCTGGTTTTCGAATTGGCCGCCGAATTCAACGGTATAGCCGGTCGGCAAATCGATTTTTTCAGCCACCGTTTTACGGGCTTCATCGACAAAACTGACCAAGTCCCTGTTCAGTACGTTGCTGGTAATGACTACAAAACGCTGGCCGCGTTCCCTGCTCACCGACACCACTCCTTCGACTTTTTCTATTTTGGCAATAGCCGTGACCGGCACATTGCCGCCATTCGGCAGGGCGATTTGCAGGTTGTCGAAATTGGCGGTATTGCTGTTGCCGCGCAAAAGTAACGGCGTGCGTTTAATGCCTTCCTGAACGATGCCCATTTTCAAACCTTCAATCTGCGCCCGTAGCAACGTTGCTATGCTGTCGCTGTCCAGGCCTAAGCGCCCCGCCGCTGATTTGTCGATGGTCAATTGTAAAAACTGCATCCCGTCATTTTGCTTGGCGAACACATCGCTGGCGCCGTTTATCCCTCTTAATACGTCGGCGATTTGCTGCGCTTTTTCATTGAGCACGACCAGATCGGTGCCGAATAATTTAACCGCCACATCGCCGCGCGTCCCGATCAGCATTTCCGAAACACGCATTTCAATCGGCTGGGTAAACTGGAAGGCAATACTCGGCGTTTGCGCCATGACTTTACGAATCTCATCCAGCAATTGTTCCTTGCTGTCCATCCGCCAGTCTTTTTTAGGCTTAAGTATCAAAAACGCATCGGTGTCGTTTAAGCTCATCGGATCAAGCCCCAACTCGTCGGAGCCGACGCGGGCGACAATATCGACGATTTCGGGAATATTTTTGAGCAGGTTAAGTTGCACCTGAATATCCAAGGCCACCGATTGCTCCAGGGTAATCGATGGCAGTTTTTCCAGGTTCACGATGATGTCGCCTTCGTCCATAGTCGGCATAAAGGTGCTGCCGATTTGGGCAAATACCAGCACGGTCAAGGCCAATAGCGAACCTGCCGCGATAAATACCTTGTTGCTGTTAGCCATGCACCAGACTAAAGTGGGCTGATAAAGTTTTTGTAGCTGTCTGGGCAACCAGGGTTCTTCATGCGAAACCTCTTTCAGCAAATAAGAGGCGATCACCGGAATCACCGTCAGCGACAACACCAGCGAACCGCTAAGCGCAAACACGATAGTCAAGGCCACGGGAGTAAATAATTTGCCTTCCAGTCCTTGCAAGGTCAGCAACGGCAAAAACACGATAATAATAATCAAAATGCCGGATACCACGGGTGCTGCAACTTCGCGGGTGGCTCGGTAAATAACATGCAAGCGCGGCAGGCGCCGGGCTTTTTCGACATGCGCCAGATGGGTAATCAGGTTTTCAACCACCACCACGGCGCCATCCACGAGCATGCCGATGGCAATGGCAAGGCCACCTAAACTCATCAGGTTGGCCGACATGCCCATGGTGTTCATCAAAATAAAGGTGAACAACGCCGCCAACGGTAAGGCCAAAGCCACAACCAACGCGGCGCGCAAATCACCCAGAAATAAAATCAGTAGGATGAGCACCAGCGCTATGGCCTCCAGCAGTGCGTGTAAAACCGTGTCTACCGCGTGATCCACCAGCTTGCCGCGATTGTAAAAAACTTTGGCTTCAACGCCTTTAGGAAAACCGGGGCTGATTTCGGCCAGTTTTCTCTCAATATCGATAATGGTCTGTCTGGCGTTAGTGCCGCGTAAACTCAACACCAGTCCGGTAGCGACCTCACCTTCGCCATTTTTACTGACCGCGCCATAGCGGGTCAACGCGCCTATTTGGAGGGTGGCGACATCGCCGACAGTAATGGGAATGCCGTTTTTGTTATCGACGACGATCACGCTGACATCATCCAGCGTCTTGATGCGGCCTTCGGCGCGGACGATCAGCGCTTCTTCGCCATCGGTCATACGGCCTGCGCCGTCGTTGCGGTTATTGTTTTGCAATGCGTCCATCAATTGAGCCATGCTGATGCCTCTAGCTGATAGCCGGACATTATCGGGGATTACCTCAAAA
>JBCKWP010000007.1:0-30911 GCA_038922455.1 Methylobacter sp.
CAGAATAAAATAACCGAATAAAATTTAAGTGCCGAGGCGACAACTACCGAGTTTTATGGCGAGTACGAATGGAATGAAAAGGGAGGTGTTGTACATTGGACGCATCGAGATCCAAATGGCGCTCACCAAGCCGGTTGGCTGCAATATCAAGGTAAACGTTATCAATAGACATGTAGTAATTTTTTCGACAGAACCGACTCCGCTAGAGTATAGTCGGTGTCGGCGCCTTTCCCATTTAGTCTTTAAGGTAATGAGGGAGGCGTCGTTTTTTTGAAAAAATTGGTATCAATAACTAATAATTATAAATGAGAGATGACTTATGAGAAAAATAATAACAACATGCGCAGGTTTATTGTTAGTGCTAAGTTCAGCTGTTTTTGCCGAACAAGATCAGGGCGGCTCAGCACTTGAGCATGCTAATGCAGCGGCTAGCGCCAGCAGTGGGGCAGAGGTAGCTGCACACGCAAAGGTTGCATCGGCAGCTAGCATGGCAACCGCCTTAGTACGTAAAGGCGTATCCAAAAACCATATGGAAGCTGCTTCCGAACATCTGGATCAAGCCGTTACTGAAGGCCAGAAGGGTCATGCAGACGTAGCCAAGAAACATGTTCACGCGGCATTAGCCGAGATGCAGATAGCTAATAAAAAATAAGATCCATAGCTATTCGAATTCAGCCGTACTGTTTTATTGGTTGGATACACAGGCCGGACGGGGTTTGCAACCCCGTCCGGATTTGGAGGAACGAACTGCAAAGTAATGAATAAAAAGTTGTTTAACAATCTGTAGGAGCGGCTTTAGCCGCGATAATCGCGGCTAAAGCCGCTCCTACATCAGAGTTTTGTTAAAACAGTTATGAACACCTACTTAATTTGAAGTAAGGAGATCAACCGTAAGACAAGAATTAATTTAATCCGACCCCATCTATTTTCACTGAAAATATCATTTAACTCCTTTCTTTAATGTTCCCTGTTGCCTACGTTTGGCATTAGCAAGTATTAAATTCCGAGAAGAATCATCAGCTGATGACCATCCTTTAATCTCTTCTAGTTCACGAAAACAGCCTAAACAAATATCGTGATCGTCCAAACAACAATTTTTTATGCAAGGAGATTGCACGGATTTTATTTGAGTGCCCATTAAAATAGTTAGATTACACCCACCAACAAATTAACCAGTATCTGTTCATAGATGTTGGACAAAATCTCCAAATCTTCCACGCCGACATGTTCATTGATTTTATGGATGCTTTCATTCAACGGACCGAGTTCGATAACCTGTGCGCCGGTCGGAGCGATAAAGCGACCGTCTGAGGTGCCGCCGCCGGTGTCGTCCAGGGTTTCAATACCGGTGACGGTAAGGATCGCGGCATGGGCGGCATCGGTTAATGCGCCGGGCGCGGTCAAGAACGGGTTGCCGGACAAACGCCATTCCAATGTGTATTTAAAGTCGTATTTGTCCAGTATGGCGCAGGTGCGTTGCTTGATGGTGGCTTCGTTCAGTTCGGTGCAAAAACGTAGGTTGAATTGTACGTTGACGCTGCCGGGGATGATGTTTTCCGCGCCGGTTCCTGCATTGATATTGGAAACCTGCAAGCGGGTCGGCGGAAAAAATTCATTGCCGTGATCCCAAACTTCATCGATCAGATCTTTTAAGGCCGGAGCAAAAGTGTGTATCGGATTGTCGGCAAGCTCAGGGTAGGCGACGTGGCCTTGTATGCCTGCGACGGTCAATTTAGCGCATAACGAGCCGCGCCGACCGACGCGAATCACATCGCCGATTTTTTTATCGCTGGACGGTTCGCCGACCAGACACCAGTCTATTTTCTCGTTGCGTTGTTCCAGCACTTCGACGACTTTAACTACGCCGTTGGTGGCGATGCCTTCTTCGTCGCTGGTCATCATCACCGCGATAGAACCTTGATGATCCGGGTGCTTGGCGATGAAGCGTTCGACGGCGGTGATGAAACAGGCGATGCCGCCTTTCATATCGGCAGCGCCCCGGCCATAAAGTTTGCCGTCACGAATCGTCGGCTCGAAAGGCGGTGAAACCCAGGATTCCAACGGGCCGGTAGGCACAACATCTGTGTGGCCTAAGAAGGTGAACAGCGGTTTGGCGTCGCCGCGTCTAAGCCAGATGTTTTGGGTGTCTTCAAAGTCCAGGCGCTCTTCTTTGAAGCCCAGTTGGGTTAAACGTGCGGCCAGTACATCCTGGCAACCGGCATCTTTTGGGGTTACCGATTCGCGGCTGATCAGGTCTTTAAGAAGTTCTAGTGTGTCGCTCATAGTAAATTTCTCGTTCCCACGCGCTGCGTGGGAATGTCATGGTGGACGCGCTGCATCCAGGGTTTATAAGTAGGTACCCATAACTGTTTTAACAAAACCCTGATGTAGGAGCGGCTTTAGCCGCGATTATCGCGGCTAAAGCCGCTCCTACAGATTGTTAAACAAATTTTGATTCATTGCTTATTGTTTGTGTGCGTGACTCGCGGCGCAGAGCGCCTTGACTGCGTTCCCACGCCGCGCGTGGGAACGAGGTAAGTTTGGGTTGTAGGGGCGAATTCGCTAACGCGCTCTTACGGGTCATTCGCCCTGGGCGACTAAAGTCGCCCCTACAAAGGTTGCGGCGTATCCACTATCCTTGGCGAAACCAAGGATTAGCCGGTCGCCGGTATCTAAAATCGGGCGTTTAATCAGGGTAGGGGTGTCCAGCATCAGTTGCATGGCTTTTTCTTGGGTCAAATCGCTTTGCTGATCGGCGCTGAGTTGTCGCCAACTGGTGCTGCTGCGGTTAAGCAGTTTGTTCCAGTCTAAATGATCGGTAAGATGCTGTAGCAGTTCAGGCGTTAACCCATCAGTCCGAAAATCGTGGAACTGATAGGCTATGCCGTTTTGGTCCAGCCAGCACCGCGCTTTTTTGACGGTATCGCAGTTTTTTATGCCGTAAAGCGTGTGCATGGTTTTTACAATTGGCTGCTCAGTAATTCGTCAATGTTGGGCAGTTGTTTGTCGGATTTGCAGCGGATTTTATAAACATCGACAAATTCCATGAAGGCTTGTTCAAGATCGGCGAGAATTTCTTCTTCGTTCTCGCGTTCTTCATCGGGCACATCAGTTGAGTCTAAGTATTCGTGTTGCAGGGCGACTTCGCTGTTTAAAGCAAGTATCGCGTAAATGATGGCGTTGTTTGATATGTTGTCGCTCATGGTATTGGCCTGGTTAAGTTGGGGAAGTATGTAAAGGATTAGGTATCAGTCTTGTTCTCTAAAACGAACAGTAAGGCCTTGTAAAAAATTTCTTAAAATCTGGTCGCCGCATTCGCGGTGATGTTTATGGTCTTTTTGCCTGAAAAAAGAACTCAGTTCGCCTTTTGATAGTTCAAAGTCAGCCAGCTTTAGGGTGCTGAGCATGTCTTCTTCTTTAAATTCCAGCGCGATACGCAGTTTTTTGAGAATGGTGTTATTGGTCAACGGCTCCGGTTTTTTTGCCTGTGCGGGTGGGTTTTCCTGCTTGCCTCGTCTATAGATAATCAGGCCGTCTAAAAACTGCTCCATCAGCTTATTGTTAAGCGGAACGTAATCAGCTTCGTTATCTTTTTTGAGCAGAGGGAGTAGCTCGTCGCGGCTAATCTCAACATCGTTTAAGGCAAAGATGTCGATCATGGTTTGGTCTTTAAGCTCTAAAGCGTAGCGTACCCGGCGTAATACATCGTTATTAATCATGGTTTGTTACTCATTAGATGGGTGATGGAAGAGCATCGAAGTCCGAGTAGGGCGCAATAGCGTAGTGTATTGCGCCGAATGTTAACCTTACCGTATTGGATATTGCTAAGGGGCGCATAATTTACCGTTATGCACTCATGAACAATCAATCCCTCAACAACTCATTAATACCTGTTTTACTGCGGGTTCTTTCATCGACTTGTTTGATGATAATGGCGCAGTACAAGCTGTAAGTGCCGTCTTTCGAAGGCAGGTTGCCGGGAACGACGACTGAACCTGCGGGGACACGACCATAGCTGATTTCACCGGTCATGCGGTTGAAAATTTTGGTGCTTTGGCCGATGTAAACGCCCATGGAAATAACTGATCCCTCTTCAACCACAACGCCTTCGACAATTTCCGAGCGTGCGCCGATAAAGCAGTTGTCTTCAATGATGGTCGGACCTGCTTGTAAGGGTTCCAAAACGCCGCCGATGCCGACGCCGCCGGAAAGATGCACATTCTTGCCGATTTGCGCACAAGAGCCGACGCTGGCCCAGGTGTCAACCATGGTGCCGCTGTCTACATAGCCGCCGATGTTGACAAACGAAGGCATTAACACGGCACCCGGTGCAATGTACGCGCCGTGACGGACGATGGCATTAGGCACGACGCGCACCCCGGATTTTGCAAAATCGTCTGGCGTGTAGGTGCTGAATTTTGCTTCAACCTTGTCGTAATAACGACTGTTTCCGCCTTCGATGACGCGGTTTTCGTTGATTCTGAATGACAGCAATACGGCTTTTTTCAGCCATTGGTTGACGACCCATTCGCCGCTGGTTTTTTCGGCGACACGGGCTTTACCACTGTCCAATAAGTTGATCGCTTCTTCAACGGCTGCACGCACTTCAGCGGAAACGCTAGCTGGCGAGATGTCGGCACGGTTTTCAAAAGCGTCGTTAATGATGTTTTCTAGTTGTGACATAGTTTTCTTTATAAAGAGTTAAGGAAATTTTTGATGCGATGGGCGGCTTCTATGCATTCATCCAGCGGAGCAACCAGGGCGATTCTGACATGGTTAAGGCCGGGATTAACGCCGTCGCTTTCGCGGGATAAGTAACTGCCGGGCAGCACGGTGATGTTTTGTTGGGCAAATAGCTGCTGTGCGAATTCGGTGTCTGAAATCGGTGTTTTCAACCAGACAAAAAAACTGGCTGGCGGCTTGGTGACGGTGCAAACACGCTCAAGAATATCGATAAAAGCCGCAAATTTTTCCCGGTACAAACGGCGGTTCTCGATGACGTGCGTCTCATCTTTCCAGGCCTGCATGCTGGCGTGTTGGGTCGGCAAGGGCATTGCGCAGCCGTGATAAGTCCGGTATTGAAAATACTGTTTCAATAGCTCGGCGTCGCCTGCAACAAAGCCCGACCGCAAACCCGGCGCGTTGGAGCGTTTGGATAAGCTGTGGAATATCACACAGCGCTTGAACGCCGTGTTGCCCATGTTGTAGGCGGTTTGCAGCAGACCGGGCGGCGGGTTGCTTTCGTCGTCATAGAGTTCGCTGTAGCACTCGTCAGAGGCAATCACAAAGTCGTATTGTTCCGCCAGGTTGAGCAGTTTTTCATGTCCGGCTTGATCGATTACCGAACCGGTCGGGTTGCCGGGCGAGCAGATGTAAATCAACTGGCAGCGTTGCCATATCGCCTCCGGCACTGCGTCAAAATCCGGTAAATAATCGGAGTCTTCGAGCGCGTTCAGAAAATAAGGTTCCGCTCCTGCCAGCAACGCCGCACCTTCATAAATCTGATAAAACGGGTTCGGCATGATCACGACAGGTGAAACATTAGACGTGTCAATAAGGCACTGGGCAAACGAAAACAAAGCCTCGCGAGTACCGTTGACAGGCAACACCTGGGTTTCAGGGTCAACGGCATCGGCCGGAATCTGGAAGCGTCGGCTGATCCATTCGGCTATCGTCTGCCGGAGTTCCGGTATGCCTTTAGTGGTCGGATAGTGGGCCAGACCATGCAAATGGGTTAACAACGCTTCCTGAATTAAATGCGGCGTGGCATGAGTCGGCTCGCCCATCGACAGGGCGATATGCTGCTTGCTTGCAGGCGGAACGATGCCTTGTTTAAGTTGCGCCAGTTTCTCGAACGGGTACGGATGTAAGTGTTTTAAATGTGGGGTCATCGATTAGTTACAACGCGGTTGTTTACCCATGGATTGAGCTTGCTGGAACAGTCCCATGGCTTGTGGCATGCGTCTTTCCAGATCCTGAATGCGGGTGGCATGCGAAGGGTGGGTCGACATGAATTCTATCGGTTGCCGGCCTTGCGATGCCTGTGCCATTTTTTGCCACAGGCTGATGCTTTGTCTTGGATCAAAACCGGCTTTCGCCATTAAATCCACGCCAATCATGTCGGCTTCGCTTTCATGGACGCGACTGTAAGGCATCAGTATGCCGTATTGTGCGCCGACACCCAGCAGGCCAAGTGCCGTTTGCCCAAGAGCGGTTTGCGGTGCGCTGACCGCTTGAATGATGCTCATGCCCGAACTAAGCGCCATTTTTTGCGATGCACGCTCATTGCTGTGTTTGGCGAGGACGTGACCGATTTCATGGCCGATAACCGCAGCCAGTTGATCCTGATTTTTGGCCAGTGTGAGCATTCCGGTATGGACGCCGATTTTATTGCCAGGTAAGGCAAAAGCGTTAGCCGTGGCATCTTCAAAGACCACCACTTCCCAGTTGCCGCCTGTTTCCCGGGTAATTGCTCCGGCAATGCAGCTTGCCAGTTGATTGTATTTGCTGTTGGTGCTGGCAGGTTTTTGTTTTTTCAGGTTATCGAAAGCCTGTAAGCCCATTTGATTGATCTGCGCGTCGGGCATGAAAACAAGTTGGCTTCTGCCTGTTGGGCTGGTGATGCAGGCGCTTAATAGACAGGTAGTCAGAACGGGGAGTATTTTTTTGAACATAAAAAATGGCCGGTAGTTGCTATTAGGTTGGCCATTTTAACGTAACTTTTTATCTGGGGTTTAAAAATGTACCTGCTTGAGTCAAGGCTTGAGGATTTTGGCGAACATTGCCTCATAATCGTCTTTTGACAATACGCCGCTGACCCCGGTGCGTTGATGTGCCTTATCGAAGAAATAGGTTCTGGGCAGCTCGCCATACCATTTAGGATCGATTTCAAATTGCAGTTTTTGGGTGTTTTCTTCAGCATAAATCCAGCTTTCAATGCCGGATAATTGATTTTTTTCCAGGATTTTCTGAATTTGCTCGGTTGCGGATAACTCATCCGCCGCCAGCATGATTATTTTGAGTTCAGGTCTGCTTTTATGAATGTCGTTTAATAATGTCATGTCTTTTAGGCAGGACGAGCAGTTTATCGACCAAATGACCAGCATGAATGGCTGATTGGCGTTGCTGGCCAATAGTTGCTGATAACTTCCCGAGGTGAATGCGGAGGGTTCTGCCTGTGCAGGTGCGTTAAGCGCAGCTAAAAGGAGCAACAAAAGACCAGAAAAAAGTTTTTTTAGCGGCATAATTTTTTTTTATAAAAGGGTGGACGATTCAATTCAGCGGAATTAAACGATAACCTTCGTTCTTGCTATTCCATGAGACGAAAGCATCTTTATTATGGCTCAGTAAAAACGGAAAGTCGACGCCTGCGGTGCTCTCTGCGATGGCTTTGGCGGGTAACCACGTCTGGCCGCCATCGTTAGATTGCATAACCAAAAGCTGAGTTTTACTGCCGTCAAACTCGATCCAAGTCAGCATGATATGCTGGCCTTTAGCCATGATGTCAGGATGACTGGGCAGTTTATCCGGCGCACCGAACGACAAGGGCTTGGAGAAGTGCTGTCCATGGTCGGATGAGTGAGCATAGAGCAATCCTTGGTGCTTACTGCCCTGTGTAAACCAGGCGATATGGTATTGATTATCGCTGATCGCAATTGCAGGACCGTGATCGGGGCAGGCCTCGATCTTCCAGTCGTCGAAAGTGACTTGCCAGACTAGCGGTTGCTTGCCGTCAGCTTGAGTTTTGATCAGCCCATGATCGCGAATGCCGCCAGGATAAATAAACCGTGTAAACAAAACCGGCTGCGCATCGGTATCAAAAGCAACGGCAACACGGCAACAATCGCAAACGGTATCGGAGAGTTTTTTGGCGATACCAAGCCGTTCTGGAATGGTTGTGTAATAAATCGCGTTGCCAAGCTGTTTCCAGTCGGTGCGGTCGCGGTCGTCATGCCAGAAGGCATAGACCTGACCCGAAGAATTCAAGGCCAGTCGACCCTCAAAAGAATTGGCTTCAGCGGCTTTGTCGCTTAATGGGGCGGGCGTTGAAAAACTGCGGCCGTTATCGGCGGACACGCTAAAGTAGACGGTTACCGGCTGAGCGCCTTCGGCCATATAAATCACATAGATTCTACCGGAGCGATCCACGGCAATGCCGGGTCGGTTTTCGCCGCTGACCTTGATGTGCTGGGCTTCCGTGTTGATAAGCACCGGTGTACTAAAGGTTTTGCCCAAATCGCTGGAATAATCGACATAGACATGGTGTTTTTCGGGTACGACTCTCCACAACCGGCCATTCGGGTCAAATGCGGCGGTGACGAACAGGCCGCCGCCGGCAGGATAATGGCTGTAATCCGCAGATCCGGTTTTAAGATGGTCGTGATGATTGCCGTGGCTACAGGCGCTCAACGCCAATGCGCTGATCAGCAACAGCCACACCAAAGATGTTCTGTTATAAAAGTGAAGGGCTTTCGCAGCAGGCAGAAAATTAGGCCAAGCTATCATTATCGTCAATCCAAATGCGGTAAAAAATACAGGTATCGTCGCTCTTAATCCAAGGACGGCTTAGGCGCGCATGGCACGCCCTACTGGTCATTCACTGTAGGGCGTGCCATGCGCGTCTTTGAAGGCTAGAATACAACTACGAAACGGTAAGTAATGCGGTATTCGGGAGGCGCCTGATAGCCATTGAGATCTTTAACTATCGGTGCGCCTACCGATAAGGCTGTGTTCCAGTTTTTGCCGCCGGAGTATCTGACCCCCGGTGAGATAAAGACTGTATTGCCGCCCGAGTTTGGATTAGTCAATCCAGTAGTTACCTGGCGATCCTGCCGCTCGCCATTTAATTCCAGAATGGCCGTCCACGGTGCGTTGTTGCTCGCGGAGAAAAAGGCGTTACGGGCGGGTGCGCCGAAGGCGTAAGACAGCGCAAGGTTATAACCAAAATTGTCGCCCAGGTTAGTTCCTTGCGAGCCTCTGGTCCGTACTGTGTAGAGGACGTTGGTATCAAATGAGAATGATCCCATTACGCGGGTGAAAGACACACCTGCCGAAGGGTCCCATGAGCCGCTACCGGGTTGAGAGTGTGTTTCAAAGTTGGCGCCTTGATTGCTTTTTACAGCAGCTTCGCCGGTCGGGGTTTTGAGGCCTAGGGTTAGCGAGGCATGGTTTAAATCATCGGCGCTATGAAAAAAGCGATATTGACCAAAGACAGAAACATCACCAAAACCGTTGGAAGCGCCCAGTTTATCGACTGTATCGGCGTGGTCATCGTCATGGTGGGCGTGAGCTGGCGAACGTATGCCGGAACGCAGTACATAAGGAACTTTTATGCCCAGGGTCAAATCGTCGGTAAGGCCATATGCTGCAAATACCGCAGGTTGTAAATAGGTATTTACACTGTGAACATCGCCGTGAGCGTCATCGACGGCATTATTTTTCAAATCAAGCAATTTCTGATCCGAGGCACCGTCAAGACTGACAAATTGGGTGAGCACACCGGTAGCCCACATATTAGCCGGAAGCGTAACACCGGGTTGAGTGATAATCGGCGATGCGGTGCCAATTCCGAAGCCCAGTGAACCGTGATCGGCCAGAACCGCGCCGCTGTGAATGGCGAACGCAGAGCTTAAAGCTATTGCAAGAGATGTTTTTTTCGATGGAGTCATGATTAACCTTATATTTATTATTAAGTTCGGTGGCTGCGCTGCATTCTACTATAACAACCAAGAAACCGGCAAAGCCCAATAAGTGGATGGGCTGACGGGCTGAACAGTTAAAAAGCAAAAATTGCCCCAAGGTGGCTGGGCGAGAAAATAACTGCATTGCAAGTTAATTGGAAGCAGTTATTGTGCCAGATATTGCATGCGTCTGATGAGGCCAGTAAATTCAAGGATAATTAAGAATATTTCATCCGACTAAATGGTTTTTGAAAATAAAAGTGTGTCATATGACCTATTTTAGTGTGTCAAATAACCTAGTTTAATTGCGTGTGCTGTTATTTTCTTGGGCGGGCTATGGCAAAATTCATGCCCTGCAAGGCATTAAAAGCAGGACGGGTAAAAAAAGTGTGTTAAATAACATAGTTTAATTAGATGTGCTGTTATCAGCTGGGCAGCTACTCAGCGAGGGCAGGGGGCAGGACGCGGTTATTTTTACACCCAGTGTCTTTCTTTGGACTGACTGGCGCAAAAGCAAATGCCAAAGAAAAATCCGAGTGATGCGCAGGCTATAAACTCGGGTTTATTAACTTCAGCGGGCATTTATAAACTATGGTACAACATGCCCCGACTGACTTTAACTGCTATGGCGTTTGGCAACAGAACGGCCATTGCACCGACTTTTGTTGGCAGCTCATTTGCTAAACACAACCATTGGATAACACTATGGCGATAAACACGAACAGACCCACATCCCCGCATTTACAAGTCTACAAACTGCCGTTAACTGGCATTATTTCCATCACCCACCGGATGACCGGCATCATGCTCACCGCCGGTTTGATCCTATTCGTTTATATTATTTCGGCGCTGGCAGGCGGCGCAGATTCATACGCCGCCATGCAGGCGATCATGAACCTATGGTTGTTCAAACTGGTGTGCTGGGGCTTTGTTTACGCGCTGTTTTTTCACCTGTGCCACGGTGTCCGCCATTTGATTTGGGATGCTGGCAACAGCTTCGAACTGGATACGCTAAACCGCTACGCGATGATTGAACTGGCCGCTTCATTGGCGCTGACTTTGCTTACTTTTGTGTGGGGATATTATGGACTATAGAACACCTTTATCCAGGGTTAAGGGCTTGGGTTCTGCCAAAAGCGGAACCGGCCACTGGTGGATGCAGCGTGTCACCGCCGTGGCGCTGATTCCCTTGTCTGTTTGGCTGATCTACTTTATGGGTTTGAGTCTGACCGCTCCCTATCAACAGACCGTAGACTGGCTGGCATCGCCGGTTAACAGCGTCTGCATCGTCGCTTGGATTATCGCCGTTTTCTACCATGCCGTCTTGGGTTTGCAGGTGGTGATTGAAGATTATGTCGCCGCCGAAGGCCCCAGGATCATTTCAATCTGGGTCACCAATCTGGCTTTCTTGTTTTTGGCGATTGCGGCTTTGCTGGCCGTGTTTCGCATTATATCGATAGGGTAACTCATGTCCGCAGACTATAAAATTATTGAACATACTTACGATGTGGTGGTCGTTGGCGCAGGCGGCGCGGGGCTGCGCGCTACCTTGGGCATGGCAGAAAAAGGCCTTAAAACCGCCTGCATCACCAAAGTATTTCCGACCCGCAGTCATACCGTTGCCGCGCAAGGCGGTATCAGCGCGGCGTTGGGCAATATGGGCGAAGACGACTGGCGCTTTCACATGTACGACACCGTCAAAGGCTCCGATTGGTTAGGCGATCAGGACGCCATCGAATACATGTGCCGCGAAGCCATTCCTGCGGTGATCGAGTTGGAACATTACGGCGTGCCTTTTTCGCGTACCGCCGACGGCAAAATTTACCAACGCGCATTCGGTGGCATGACCACACATTTCGGCAAAGGCCAAGCGCAACGCACTTGCGCGGCGGCCGACAAGACCGGCCATGCCATTTTGCATACCTTGTACCAGCAGGCGTTAAAACATAACGCCGAATTCTTCATCGAATACATCGCGCTGGATTTGATTATGGAAGACGGCGAATGTCGCGGCGTGTTGGCGTGGCGATTGGAGGACGGCACCTTGCATCTGTTCAAGTCGCAGATGACCGTATTGGCGACTGGTGGTTATGGACGCACCTTTTTTTCCTGCACCTCGGCGCATACCGTGACCGGTGACGGCAACGCGATGGTCTTGCGCGCAGGGCTGCCGTTACAGGATATGGAGTTTATCCAGTTTCATCCAACCGGTATTTACGGTGCAGGTTGTTTGATTACCGAAGGCGTAAGAGGTGAGGGTGGTTATCTGACCAATTCGGAAGGCGAACGCTTCATGGAACGTTATGCGCCATCCGCCAAAGATTTGGCCTCACGCGATGTGGTCAGTCGCGCGATGACCATTGAAATCAGCGAAGGTCGCGGCGTAGGGCCGCTGAAAGATCACCTCTATTTACATATCGAACATCTCGATCCGGCGATTATTCACGAACGCTTGCCGGGTATTTCCGAAACCTCGCGGATTTTTGCCAGCGTCGATGTCACCCAACAGCCGATTCCGGTGCTGCCGACCGTGCATTACAACATGGGCGGCATTCCCACCAATTATAAAGCCGAAGTGGTTACCCTTGATGGCGACAATCCCGATGCGGTGGTACCGGGTTTGATGGCGATCGGGGAGGCGGCTTGTGTTTCCGTGCATGGCGCGAACCGGCTAGGTTCAAATTCGCTGCTCGACCTGGTGGTATTCGGTCGTTCCGCTGCGATACGCTGTGCGGAACTGATCAAACCGGGCTCAAGGCAAAAACCCTTGGCGAGCAATGCTTGCGACAAAGCCCTCGCCCGCTTTGATAAAATCCGCCATGCCAAGGGCAGCCGCAGCACTGCCGATATTCGTTTGGACATGCAAAAAGTCATGCAAAGCAAAGCGGCGGTATTCAGAACCGGCGCCACGCTGACCGAAGGCATTAACGCGATGAGGGAAGTTCACTTAACCTTTGCCGATGTCAAAGTGACCGATCAATCCTTGATCTGGAATACCGACCTGGTTGAAACGCTGGAGCTGGATAATTTGCTGAGCCAAGCCATCGTAGCGATTAACGCGGCAGGCAACCGCACCGAGAGCCGGGGCGGCCATGCAAGGGAAGATTACCCCAAGCGCGATGATGAAAACTGGCTGAAACATACCTTGACCTGGCTAATCGACGATCAGGTTAAAATCGATTACAGGCCGGTACACATGTACACCTTAACCGATGAAGTCGACGTCATTCCACCCAAAGAGAGAGTGTACTAATGGCTGAATTTACCCTGCCAAAAAACTCGGTTGTAAGCCAAGGCCTTACCTTTAAAGCGCCTGCCGGGACAACCAACATCCGCCGCTTTGAAGTGTACCGCTGGGATCCCGATACCGGCGAAAATCCGCGCCTCGATGTATTCGAACTGGATATGGACAGCTGCGGCCCGATGGTGCTGGACGCCATCATCAAAATCAAAAACGAAATCGACAGCAGCTTAACCTTTAGGCGTTCCTGCCGCGAAGGCGTGTGCGGCTCCTGCGCGATGACCGTTAACGGCAAAAACACCCTGGCCTGCACCAAAGCCATCGATTCTTATCCCGACACCATCAAAATTTATCCGTTGCCGCACCTGCAAGTCATTAAAGACCTGGTGCCGGACATGACCCATTTGTATGCCCAATACACATCAATTAAACCGTGGATACAAACCCAAACCCCGCCGCCCGCCGATACCGAGCGCCTGCAAAGCAAAGAAGACCGAAAAAAACTGGATGGATTATACGACTGCGTCCTGTGCGGCTGTTGCTCGGCCAGTTGCCCCAGTTATTGGTGGAACAGTGAACGTTACCTGGGCCCTATGGTTCTTCTGCAAGCCTACCGCTGGCTGGTCGACAGCCGTGACGAAAACACCGGCGAGCGGCTTGACGACCTGGAAGACCCGTTTAAATTGTACCGTTGCCATACCATTATGAATTGTACCGATACTTGTCCTAAGGGCTTGAATCCGGCGAAGGCCATTGCCGAAACCAAAAAGCTGTTAGTGCAGAGAAAGCTGGGCTGATGGACGAGCTGGCTCGGTTAAAGTGGCAATGTCGGCGGGGGACTAAGGAGCTGGATTTTCTGTTGAATCGGTATTTGGAAGTGGGGTATTCGGTTGCTGATTCGGGGGAGAGGGAGTTGTTTGTTGAGCTGTTGAAGCTTGAGGATGATGAGTTGTCCGCAGTTTTAATGGCCGAGATGAAAGTGCCGGAAGAAATGAAGATTTTGGTTGGGAAGATGCATAATTTTTATGTAGACTGAGATCATCATTGCTGGTTTGCGCATTCCCAAGCTCCAGCTTCCTGAAACACAGAACGCCGTAAGGCGGATTCGCGATAGCAATCCGCCATGAAACGGTAATAATTAGGGCCAGATACAAATTAAATGCTCTGCTAAAAAGAATCAATGGGGTCAAAATAATTCCCTCGTTCCGCATTGTCTCTGTGAAGCTGGAAGCTCCGTCCTTCAGGTCGGGGTACTTCACTGTAACAGAATCTGTAAGATGTCTTGGGCTTTAAAAAATTGTTAATGACCCAAACGGCATAATCTCGTAAAATTACCCCGGTTTTGTTTTTTTACAACGGGATGAGTCCGTAAGGGTTCATCCCGTTTTGCACATTTGAGGTGACGTGTTTGACTAGGTCTGCTTTATTGGTTTTGGAAGATGGGACGGTTTTTAACGGTGTAGCCATTGGTGCAGATGGATGTTCCGTGGGTGAGGTCGTTTTTAATACGGCTATGACTGGGTATCAGGAGATTTTGAGCGATCCTTCTTATGCCCGGCAAATTGTGACGTTAACGTATCCTCATATCGGCAATGTCGGGACGACCCGCGAAGATGACGAGTCCTGCGGTGTTTTTGCCAGCGGTCTGGTGATCAGGGATTTGCCGTTGTTGGCCAGTAACTGGCGCAGCGAAAAAACCTTGCAGCAGTATTTGATCGATAATAAGGTTGTCGCTATTGCCGATATTGACACGCGGCAATTAACCCGGATTTTACGCGATAAAGGTGCGCAACGCGGCTGTATTATGGCGGGCGACTCGGTTGATGTGGATGTCGCAAAAAAAGCCATTGAAGGCTTTCCGGGGTTGAAGGGGATGGATCTGGCTAAGGAAGTCACGGTCGCCCGGCCTTATGAGTGGACTGAAAATATCTGGAGTTTGGAAAAGGGTTATACGCAAGCCGAAAATCTGACCAAACACGTTGTGGCTTATGATTTTGGCGTTAAGCGCAACACCCTTAGGTTATTAGTCAATCGCGGTTGCCGCGTTACGGTTGTGCCTGCAACAACACCCGCTGAAACGGTATTGGCGATGAATCCCGACGGCGTGTTTTTATCTAATGGCCCCGGCGACCCTGAGCCTTGTACTTATGCGATAGAGGCTATTAAGACGATACTGGAAAAGAAAATTCCGGTGTTCGGTATTTGTCTGGGGCATCAGTTATTGGCTTTGGCCAGTGGTGGCTTAACCGAGAAAATGAAGTTCGGCCACCATGGCGCGAATCATCCGGTTCAGGAAATTGCCACAGGCAGGGTCATGATCAGCAGTCAGAATCACGGCTTTGCGGCCAATGAGGCCAGTCTGCCTGATAATGTAATGGTGACTTATCGCTCATTGTTCGACGGCAGCTTGCAGGGTATCAAGCGCACGGATTGCCCTGCCATGAGTTTTCAAGGTCACCCCGAAGCCAGTCCTGGTCCGCATGATGTGGAGTCTTTATTCGATGATTTTATTGAAATGATGGATCATGCTAAATCGGGTGTCAGCAGTTAGGAAAATGGAAAGTAGATACCAAAAGTATAACGCCATGGAAGGCGTGTAAGTACAAGATCATATTTCTTTTAACATTTGCTGAAAACGGCTAAAGCCGTTTTACTCCTGTTAAAAGACTTTTGAACGACTACTTAGTAGAGTGCCAAAAGTAGGCGGATCTAGCCGCAGCTTCCGCTCCTGCTCACGCTAAGTACCTACATCCATGTAGGCAATGCAGGCAGGAAAATGCTTCAGGCATTTCCTATATTTAGCACATCCATGTGCTTTGAGCAATTGCCGAGGCAACGCAGATGATTAAGATTAATTAATATTTTTCGTTAATAGTTGATGTGCAACGAGACTATATTGATTGCATCGGGCAGTTCCGTTTAAGGTAAATCAGGAGGGGTAATGACAGCCTTACAAAAACTTAACTTTTTGACTGAACAGGATTATCTGGCATTTGAATTGAATGCCGACATGCGTCATGAATATGTTGAAGGGCAAATTTACGCGATGGCGGGGGCGAGCGAGCGGCATAACCGCATTGTAGGAAATGTGTTTTTCCAGCTTCGTGCGGCGGCGCGTGGTGGGATGTGCGGCGTGTTTGCCAGCGATATGAAGCTGAAAATAGCGCAGCAACAGGCTTATTATTATCCTGATGTGATGTTGGTTTGCAATGCCCAAGATAATGGCGAGTATCACAAACAACAGCCGTGTTTTATTGCCGAAGTCCTGTCGCCCGGCACGGCAAATATCGACCGACGCGAAAAATGGCTGGCTTATCAAAAAATACCTAGCCTGCGCTATTATTTATTGGTTAGCGCCAATCAAATACGGGTTGAGTATTTTGTCCGCGATGCCCAAGGAGATTGGCAAACGGCAGTGCTGGAAGCGGATGAACTATTGGCGATTGATTGCAGGGATTATCATGCGGTTTTGCGGTTGAATGATATTTATGAGGATGTGGTGTTTGATGATTGATTGTTTTTTAAACGATGATGACTTAAGCGATGCCGAGAAATTAGAGAATCAAGAGTTTAATGAGATTGCGCTTCGCGCTGAATAGTTACGAAAATATTAACCCTTTTAAAGAGCAAAATGCCAAAAAGAACCGACATTAAATCCATTTTACTATTAGGCGCAGGCCCCATTGTTATCGGGCAAGCTTGCGAGTTTGATTATTCCGGCACCCAAGCCTGTAAAGCGCTGCGGGAAGAAGGCTATCGCGTTATTCTGGTTAATTCCAATCCGGCAACGATTATGACCGACCCGGATATGGCCGATGCGACTTATATCGAGCCTATCGACTGGCAAACCGTAGAAAAAATCATCGCCAAAGAACGCCCCGATGCGATATTGCCGACGATGGGCGGACAAACCGCGTTGAATTGCGCACTGGATCTTGATGCTCACGGCGTATTGGAAAAATACGGCGTCGAGATGATCGGCGCCACCAAAGAAGCCATCAACAAAGCCGAAGACCGTGGGTTGTTTAACCAGGCGATGCGGAAAATCGGTTATGAAGTCGCCAAATCAAAAACTGCGCATACCCTGGAAGAAGCTTTGGCGGCACAGTTGGAAGTAGGTTATCCGACGGTTATCCGGCCTTCGTTTACGATGGGCGGCAGCGGCGGCGGTATTGCTTATAACAAGGAAGAATTTGTCGAAATCTGCGAGCGCGGCTTGTATTTATCGCCAACTAGCGAGCTGTTGATTGAAGAATCGCTGCTGGGTTGGAAAGAATATGAAATGGAAGTGGTGCGCGACTCCAAGGACAACTGCATCATTGTCTGTTCGATTGAAAACTTTGATCCGATGGGTGTGCATACCGGCGATTCGATCACCGTGGCACCGGCGCAAACTTTATCCGATAAGGAATATCAAATTCTGCGTAATGTCTCGGTGGCGGTGTTGCGTGAGATTGGCATCGATACTGGCGGTTCCAATGTGCAGGTTGCGATCAATCCGAAAGACGGCCGGATGGTTGTTATCGAGATGAATCCGCGCGTATCGCGTTCGTCTGCGTTGGCATCCAAGGCCACCGGCTTTCCAATTGCTAAAGTAGCCGCGAAACTGGCGATAGGTTACACGCTGGATGAATTGAAAAACGAGATTACCGGCGGCGCAACACCGGCATCGTTTGAGCCGACCCTTGATTATGTGGTCACTAAGATTCCCCGATTTACCTTTGAAAAGTTCCCGCAAGCGGATGACCGGTTGACCACGCAGATGAAGTCGGTCGGCGAAGTCATGGCAATTGGCCGTACTTTTCAGGAATCATTGCAAAAAGCCTTGCGCGGACTTGAAATTGGCATCAGCGGTCTTGATGAAATTATCGATTTGAGCAGGGAAGATGCTCAGGAAAAAATACAGCGTGAAATGCGCCATCCGGGGCCGGATCGTTTGCTTTATGTCGCGGATGCATTCCGTAGCAGCATGAGTCTGGAAGACGTGCATGAAGCCAGTAAAATCGATCCCTGGTTTTTGGCGCAGATTGAAGATTTAGTCTTGACCGAAAAAACCTTGTCGACTAAAACTTTATCGACCTTGCAAGCAGGCGAGCTTTATCAATTAAAGCGCAAAGGCTTTTCCGATATTCGCTTGGCCAAGTTGCTGGATACTTCGGAATCTGAAGTGCGCAATGTGCGGCATAAACAGAATATTCGCCCGGTCTATAAGCGCATAGATTCTTGCGCCGCTGAATTTTCGTCCGACACGGCTTATTTGTATTCGACTTATGAACAAGAATGCGAGGCGCGGGTTTCCGATAGGGAAAAAATCATTATTCTCGGTGGCGGACCTAACCGTATCGGGCAAGGCATTGAATTCGATTATTGCTGTGTGCATGCTGCATTGGCTTTGCGCGAAGACGGCTATGAAACCATCATGATTAATTGCAATCCTGAAACGGTTTCTACCGATTTCGATACTTCGGATCGGTTGTATTTTGAGTCATTAACGCTGGAAGATGTGCTGGAAATTGTTCATATTGAACAACCCAAAGGCGTGATTGTGCAATATGGCGGACAGACGCCGTTGAAATTGGCGCGCGCATTGGAAGCGGCGGGGGTGCCTATTATCGGTACCTCGCCTGACTCGATTGATTTGGCCGAAGACCGTGAGCGCTTTCAAAAGTTACTGGAAAGACTGGGTTTAAGGCAGCCGCCCAATGCCACGGCACGTTCCGTTGAGCAGGCAATTAATGCGGCAAAAGAGCTGGGTTATCCCTTAGTCGTTCGGCCTTCTTATGTGTTGGGAGGGCGGGCGATGGAAATTGTCTTCAATGAAGAGGATTTGCAGCGTTATATGAAAGAAGCGGTCAGTGTGTCTAATGATTCGCCGGTATTGTTGGATCGTTTCCTTGATGATGCGGTCGAAATGGATGTCGATGCCATTTGTGACGGGGAGCAGGTGTTGATCGGTGGCTTGATGGAGCACATTGAGCAGGCCGGTGTGCACTCAGGCGATTCCGCATGTTCGCTGCCTCCGTATGAATTAGCGCCGGAGCTTCAGGATAAATTGCGTGAACAAGTGACCATAATGGCGAAAGCGCTGGGGGTTGTGGGTTTGATGAATACCCAGTTTGCGATTCAGGGCGAGGATATTTACGTGCTTGAAGTCAATCCGAGGGCTTCGCGTACTGCGCCTTTCGTGTCCAAGGCCACTGGTTACCCGCTGGCTAAAATTGCGGCACGGTGCATGGTCGGGCAAACGTTGGCGCAACAAGGCATTACCGAGGAGCGCATTCCCGCTTACTATTCGGTTAAAGAGGCGGTGTTTCCGTTTGTTAAATTTCCCGGCGTTGACCCTTTGTTGGGGCCGGAAATGAAGTCAACCGGTGAAGTGATGGGCGTGGGCAAAACTTTCGGTGAAGCATTTGCCAAGTCTCAGCGTGCTGCGGGTGTCAACTTGAATCATAGCGGTAAAGTGCTGATCAGTATTCGTGATGCTGACAAAGCCAAGGCGCCGGATATTGCCAGAATGCTGGTCGATAAAAAATATGAAATTGTCGCTACCGGCGGCACAGCAAAGTTTCTTAAAGACGCGGGCATCCCTTGCGAAGTGGTTTATAAGGTTAACGAAGGTCGGCCTAACACGGTTGATATGATTAAAAACGATCAAATTCAACTGATTATTAATACGACGGAAGGCACAAAAGCTATTTCTGATTCGTTTACCATGCGCAGAGAGGCTTTGCAGCATCGGGTAACTTATTACACAACTATGGCCGGTGCAAGAGCGGCCTGTTACGCACTGGGTGAATTGGATGCAGGTGATGTGAATTGCTTGCAGGATTTGCATAAGAGCTTGATTTAAGGCCAAGGGCGAAAGGTTAACGGGGCGGCTATTTTTGCCCTTCGTCTTTCGCCTACAAAATAATTATCTGGAGTTTTAAAAAAATGAATAAAGTACCTCTCACCGTTAAAGGTGCGGAAAAATTACGTGCCGAACTGGAAGAGTTAAAGTTCATTGTGCGTCCGCGCATCATTGCGTCAATCGCCACGGCGAGGGCGCACGGTGATTTGAAAGAAAACGCCGAATATCATGCCGCGAAAGAGCAGCAAAGCTTTGCCGAAGGGCGCATTTCTGAAATTGAGGGCAAGCTGTCCAACGCGCAAATTATTGATGTGACTAAGGTGGATGCCAATGGCAGGGTGGTGTTTGGTGCGACGGTGGAAATAGAGGATATTGAATCCGAGAGAAGAGTGACGTATCAGATTGTTGGCGAGGATGAGGCAAGTATCAAGGAGGGACGTATTTCAATCGGTTCGCCAATCGCCAGAGCCCTGATCGGCAAAGAAGTTGAAGATGTTGTGACGGTAAAAGCGCCGGGTGGCAATGTCGACTATGAAATTATTTCGATTGAGTATGTTTGAGGTTCAAGGTTCAAGGTTCAAGGGGGTAAGTCCTTTAACCTTGTGCCTACGTTTATTTGTCAGGGTTTAACCGGTAAATAACTGCAATTTGTCCGATACTTTGAATGAGTTCGGCCCCGGTGTCCGTGCGGATTTTCTCGCTGATCAGTTGACGATCTTCCCTTTCGGCGCGAATGCGCACTTTAATCAGTTCGTGAATGTTAAGCGCCAATTCGATTTCTGCCAGCACGGCGGCTGTAAGTCCTGATTGGCCAATCATAATGACGGGTTTTAAGCTGTGCGCTTGGGCCCTGAGTTTTTTTCTTATCTGCAGAGTTCACTATTTATTCCTAAATCAAAAGTTCAAATTTTACACTAAAATATCATTATGGGACGAAGTAAAAGCAGCGGTCGTTGGATGCAGGAGCATTTTGATGACGAGTATGTGAAAATGGCGAAAGCTCAGGGTTATCGTTCGCGTGCGGTTTTTAAGTTGAAAGAAATCCAGGAGAAAGACCAACTGATTAAGCCAGAGATGAATGTTGTTGATTTGGGCGCTGCCCCTGGTGGTTGGTCGCAGTTTGCACGGCAGATTGTCGGTAAAAAAAATAAGATTATTGCGCTGGATATTTTGCCGATGGATCCGCTGGAGGGTGTTGATTTTATCCAGGGGGATTTTCGTGAGCAAACCGTCATGGATCAATTGTTCGCTACTCTTGGCGGCGTTTCGATCAATCTGGTGATGTCGGATATGGCGCCCAACATGAGCGGCAATAAGGGCGTAGACCAGCCCCGCTCAATATATTTGGGCGAGTTGGCTTTGGATACGGCAAAGGCTGTGTTGGCAAAAGAGGGGGCTTTTCTGGTTAAATTATTTCACGGGGCAGGCTTTGAAGAGTTTCATAAGGAGATTCAGCAATCTTTTACAAAAGTGGTCATCAGAAAGCCGAAAGCATCAAGGCCTAGGAGTAATGAGGTTTATATTTTAGCTAAAGGCTTTAAATAGTCTGTTGTAGCCCTTATATACGTGGGACGAGGTGCGCCAGATAGGATGGATTTGTGTTTTTATCGCCATGGATGGTGTGTATGCCGCTAGCCAGTCGGAAACTAGCGCGGCGCATGTGCTGGTGAGTTTCAGATAAATAACGACAGTCAGGAAAGTTAACTCCTGATATAATTACTCAGTTTTTAAATCGAGAGCCGTTCAGGCCCAGGGTGTGTAAATTGAACGATATGATGAAAAATATAATTCTATGGGTCGTCATTGCAGTGGTATTGATGTCCGTTTTTAATAATTTTGGCCCGCAAAATGACAGGGCTGATTCGTCGATGTCTTATTCGCAATTTATCGAATCGGTTAAAGCAGGCCAGGTTCAGCAGGTGATGATTGAGGACAATATCGTCAAAGGCAAGATGCAGGGTGGTCAGATATTTAAAACCTATGCGCCTTCTGATCCTCATATGGTCGATGATTTGTTGGCAAATGGCGTTGAAATCAAGGCTGTTCCACCTGAGCAGCCTTCTATGCTGATGCAGTTGCTGGTTTCTTTCGGGCCGATGTTGTTGCTGATTGCGGTGTGGGTTTTCTTTATGCGGCAAATGCAGGGCGGTGGCGCGGGCGGTCGCGGTGCCATGAATTTTGGTAAAAGCAAAGCCCGTATGCTTGGGGAAGACCAGATTAAAGTGACTTTTGCAGATGTAGCTGGCTGTGATGAAGCTAAAAATGAAGTTGTCGAAATGGTCGATTTCCTTAAAGATCCGGCAAAATATCAGAAGTTAGGTGGCAAAATTCCTCGCGGCGCGTTGATGATCGGGCCTCCTGGAACAGGAAAGACTTTGCTGGCTAGAGCGATTGCCGGTGAGGCCAAAGTGCCGTTCTTCACCATTTCCGGTTCGGATTTTGTTGAAATGTTTGTTGGTGTGGGCGCATCCCGTGTGCGTGACATGTTTGAGCAAGCCAAAAAACATGCACCCTGTATTATTTTTATTGATGAGATTGATGCAGTGGGTCGTCAGCGCGGTGCCGGTTTGGGTGGTGGAAATGACGAGCGTGAACAGACGCTAAACCAATTGTTGGTTGAAATGGATGGGTTTGAGGGTAACGAAGGTATTATTGTCATTGCAGCAACAAACCGTCCCGATATATTGGATAAGGCTTTATTGCGTCCAGGCCGGTTTGATCGTCGGGTAGAGGTAGGTCTGCCGGATGTCAGGGGACGTGAGCAGATTCTTGCGGTACATATTAAAAAAGTGCCAGTTGATGATGATGTTGAGGTTAAATATATCGCGCAAGGTACGCCGGGGTTTTCCGGAGCCGATTTGGCTAATTTGATTAATGAAGCCGCTTTATATGCCGCCAGAATGAATAAGCGCGTCGTCAATATGTCAGATTTGGAAAAAGCCAAGGATAAATTGATCATGGGGGTTGAAAGAACCTCTATGGTTATGAACGAGAAAGAAAAGAAAATGACGGCTTATCATGAAGCAGGGCATGCCATTGTCGGTAAACTGGTTCCTGAACATGATCCTGTTTACAAAGTGAGTATTATGCCTAGAGGCCGTGCGCTGGGTATTACCATGTTTTTGCCTGAGCGAGATCAGTACAGCGCCAGCAAGCAAAAATTGGACAGTATGATTTCCAGTTTGTATGGTGGACGTATCGCAGAGGAAGTGGTTTTTGGCAGGGAACAAGTGAGTACCGGTGCGTCCAACGATATTGAGCGCGCTACCGAATTAGCTAGAAACATGGTGACTAAATGGGGCTTTTCTCAGCGTCTAGGGCCATTGTCATACAGCGCAGAAGAAGGCGAGGTTTTTCTGGGACGGTCGGTGACGCAACACAAAACGGTTGCCGAAGAGACTTCTCATATCATTGATGAAGAGATTCGTTCTTTCATTGATCGGAATTATGAACGTGCCGAAACCATCCTGAAAGAAAATATGGATATTCTGCATGCTATGGCGGAAGCGCTGATGAAGTATGAAACCATCGACAAGTTTCAAATTGAGGATTTGATGGCTCGTAAACCGGTAAGAGATCCGCAAGGCTGGGATGATAAGCCGCCTTCTCATGGTGATGCCATAACGGATGATGCCAAGAGCAAGGATGATACGAAAAGTGAGAAATCAATCGGCGGAACTGCCGAACAAGGTTAAAAATTTTCTGAGATGACACTAAAGGAGAGGCGTAATGCCTCTCCTTTTTTATGTGATATATAAAGGCCCATGGCGTAAATGCTACGCTTTAGCGGTTTATCTTCTCATCTATTTTAGGTCTTAGAATCGTGGCAAAAAAATATTTTGGAACTGATGGTATCAGAGGTAGGGTGGGTGAGCATCCCATAACGGCAGATTTTTTCCTGAAATTGGGCTGGGCGGCCGGGCGGGTGTTTGCAAGCGAAGGGCATGGCTTTGTTCTGGTTGGTAAAGACACGCGTATTTCGGGCTATATGTTTGAGTCTGCATTGGAAGCCGGCCTAACCGCCGCAGGAGTTGATACCCGCCTACTAGGCCCCATGCCGACGCCGGGCATTGCTTATTTAACGCGTACGCTAAGGGCGCAAGCTGGCATCGTCATAAGTGCGTCCCATAATCCTTATTATGATAATGGGGTTAAGTTTTTCTCGGTACAGGGAACGAAATTACCGGATGACATAGAACAAAAAATAGAGCGGCATCTGGATTCGCCGATGACCACGGTGGAGTCGTCAAAATTAGGCAAGGCGAAACGATTGGTTGATGCTCCTGGTCGTTATATTGAATTTTGCAAGGCCAGTGTGCCGACTCGGCTGGATTTCAGCGGTATGCGCATCATCATCGATTGTGCGCACGGCGCAACTTATCATATTGCTCCGCATGTGTTTAGCGAAGTGGGTGCGGAAGTTGTTACGATTGGAGCGGAGCCGGATGGACTTAATATCAATGATGAATGCGGCTCAACTAGGCCTGAGAAGTTGGTGGCAACTGTTTTAGCCTATCGTGCGGATTTCGGCATTGCTCTGGATGGCGACGGAGATCGGTTGGTCATGGTCGACCATAAAGGCGAGATTGTTGATGGCGACGAACTTATTTATATTATCGCCAAATCGAGATTGGATGAAGGTTTGATGTCCGGGCCGGTCGTAGGCACGTTGATGACCAATCTGGGTATGGAGCATGGCTTGAAGAAGTTAGGGATTAATCTGCTCAGGGCCAATGTGGGCGATCGGTACGTCATGGAAATGTTAACGGAACATAAAAGTATTTTAGGCGGCGAAAATTCCGGTCATATTATTTGTCTGGATAGGACGACAACGGGTGATGGCATTATTGCCGCCTTGCAAATCATGGCGGAAATGCAAAATAGCGGTAAAAGTTTACATGAATTAAAGTCCGGCATGCAAAAATATCCGCAAGTTCTGGTAAACATAAAAACCAACAAAAAAATAAATCCTGCTGAAGATGACGGCATTCAAAAAGCAGTGAAAGCAATCGAGAAAAAGCTGGGAGACACCGGGCGGGTGTTGCTGAGGGCTTCGGGAACAGAGCCATTAATTCGGGTCATGGTAGAAGGGCAACAGGAAGATTTGGTTAGGAATTATGCTCATCAAATAGCCGAAGAGGTTAAGAAAGCAATGGGGGCTTGAATTGGGGGCTATTAATAGTTACTATAGCTAGTTTTATTCTATGTGAGGAGTGGTGATGCGGCGGTCTCTAGTTGTGGGAAATTGGAAGATGAATGGAACTCTTGCCAGTGCTGAGTTGCTTGCAAAAGGCATCATTGCCGGGTTAGGTGCGGATATTGCGGATATTGCTATCTGTGTGCCTTATGTGCATTTGCCCAGAATAAGTGAATTAGTTAAGGGCACCGCATTAGCATTGGGCGCACAAAACGTTGCAGATAAATCTTCAGGCGCTTTTACCGGGGAAATTTCAGCGGCAATGCTGAGTGAATTCAATTGTAAATATGCTCTTGTCGGACACTCCGAAAGACGCAGTTATTACGGCGATACTGACGAATCGGTAGCGGCACGTTTTTGTCAGGCGCAAGAACAACAGATTATTCCCGTTTTGTGTGTAGGTGAAACGCTGGAGCAACGCGAGCAAGACCAGACCTTTGCAGTGATTGATGCTCAGCTTGATGCGGTTATTAATTTAGCGGGTATAGCGGCTTTTGGTAAGGCAGTCATCGCCTATGAGCCGGTTTGGGCTATAGGCACAGGAAAAACGGCAACTGATGAGCAGGCTCAGGACGTTCATCGGTACATAAGGCAGTATATTGCTGCTAAAGATCAGGCTATTGCCGATAAAGTACAAATTTTATATGGTGGCAGTGCTAAGCCGGATAATGCCTTAGGTTTGTTTGCCATGCCGGATATTGACGGCGGTTTAATTGGTGGGGCTTCGTTGGATGCGGAATCCTTTTTAAAGATTTATCATTCAATTTAGAGTAGTTGAAATTTTCATGTATCAAGTAATTATTGTTATTCATGTGCTGTTGGGCTTAGGGGTTGTTGGATTAGTATTAATGCAGCAAGGCAAAGGAGCTGATGCAGGCGCGGCTTTTGGTACGGGTTCTTCAGGTTCTGTTTTTGGAGCCCAAGGTGCGGCATCCTTTTTGTCTCGATCCACAGCAATTCTGGCGACTTTGTTTTTTGTGACCAGCTTGGGGCTTGCCGTGTTAAACAGTAAGCAGGGCGCGGCTTATGATTTAATGAACGCTCCCAAGGTTGAGCAGGATACGCTGGGTATGCCTGATGTGAGTGGGGCCAAAGCCGTTGATGGCGTCGCTCCAGCAGCTGATATTAAATCGGAAGAAATTCCTGTTGCTGTTCCAGCTGAGAAGTAGAAAATAATTAAAATAGTGAGCATTGAATAGTCGCTTTACTATCATGTTTTAGCCGATGTGGTGAAATTGGTAGACACGCCATCTTGAGGGGGTGGTGACGTAAGTTGTGCCGGTTCAAATCCGGCCATCGGCACCAAATATACCCCGCTAGGGATTTTCTCTAGCGGGGTTTTTTTTGTTTGTTACAATGGAAAACAGAGGGTAGGTTTCTATATTATGACGTGTGATACAGAAAATGTTTTTTAGACTTTCAAGGGCGCTAAATTAATAGCGACCTTATTTTGTCGACTCCTCGTTATCCTATTTTAACCAAAATCTCGCCACGGCCCATTTCCGACATATCCCCTGCATAACGCTGTACTCGGTTAAACGCCTCAGAATTATCGGAAAATTTGGAATTAAACTTTTTAAATGATGCAAATAATATCGGTAAAAAAGCCAAGGTATGCGCGCCGCAATCGTTAAACCTTGCCGATGCCTGCGGTTGATTCCATAACAATAACGTGCCTCGACGCATCGCAAAACCCAAATGCTTACCGGTCTGCCCCATGACCGCAATAGTGCCCGCGGTCATTCTGGAGCCGCAATAATCACCCGCATTACCTTCAACCAGGATATTACCGCGACGCATGTGATCGCCAGTGCGCTCGCCGACATTACCTTTAACCAGAATGGTTCCGCCTTTCATGCCCATTTTGTTGCCGGGCAAGGCCGCACCCAAAAAGTCCCCGGCATTACCGTTAATGCTCAGTAAGCCTTTCTTCATTTCGCAGGCCGCATAAAGCCCGACATTGCCCGACACTTCAATCTCGCCGGATTTCATGCCCAAAGCAAGATAGGCGCCGGCATCGCCTTCAACCATTATGCGTCCACCATCCAGTTCTTTGCCGATAAAATCAAGCTTACCAAAACTGTTTTTAATCACGATGTTTTGCGCATCATCACCCGTCATGCTAAATAACGAATCTACCCTGATGCTACGTTTGCCGTTTTGCAAGGTAAGTGCGGCAATTTCAGTCAGCGGCAGATTAGCCAGTTTCTGACAAACCAACGGCGACATATCCACGCGCTGATCCGGCTGCTGTTTTAGCGTAAAGGTTAAAGCGCTCATGCCATAATCTCCTGTAAGTGAAAGTGGAACGGCCCTAGCTTGCCACCGTAATTACCCGCACTAATGCGTTTGATACCGTTTTTCGCACCCAAATCGCAAACCGCCTGGATGCCCACGCGCATGACTTTATCAATATCTTCTTTGCTTAAGCCGTCGATAACGATTTCCATGACTGATTCGATTTCCGGCGACAAGTTGGTTTTGGTCATGCCTTTTAAAGTCGGGCAAAACGCATCATTGGTTGACGCGCCCAATGCCGCGTATTTTGAGCCGACCTTGGAGCCGGAACGCACCACGCCGCCGGGGAAAGGCATGATCACATTGGGGATTTTGCGCATTTCCTCAATCGCCGCCTCGCAGGCAGCCAAGGCTTGCGGTTGCGACTCGGCCAATACCAGAAAGTTGCCGCCGCCGATGGCATCGACTTGCCCTGTTGTGGCTTCAGTTAAGAACTCGCCGTCCATGACCGGAATACGCCAGTAACGTTTGCCGTCGATCAGCTTGGACACTTGGAAGCCGTCGCCAAAATAACGCAGGTTTTTGCCCAACGCAATGCGGGTGCCGCCATCAATGCCTGCAAACAAAGCCGAAGTCGGCGAGGTCAATACGCACTGTCCCGCCCTGGTTTCAAGCTGCTTAGCCAAGCTTTTGCCGCCCATCGCAAAAATCATGATAGACACACCGGGACGACCATCGGGGGTTTCGGAAGGGTCAAGAACCCGCTCAATCCCGGCCTCACAACCACAGGCAATCACCGAAGTGGCAAAACCAGTCATGGCTTGGGCAGAAATCATCGCCCATTTTGCATTTTGTGCAGTGATGATGGCGCGAGTCGCTTTCATCGGGAAAGCTTCGGCAAAGGTTGCGTCTATGGTTACACCGTTAATAATCATATTCCAGCACTCAGTTTAATTAATAATGCGGCGATCAAGGCCGTTTGTAAAAATCCGGCTCCAACAATCCAGCGTATCAATTCGGATTTAGTCTCGGCAATTTTTAGCTCCAGCTTTAATTCAATCTCTCTAAGATCCTGTTTTGTAGCGGCCTCGGACAAGTGCATTTCAGATTGAAACTGTTCAAATGCCAAACTCAATGCTTCCACTTGCGCTCGTGCTTGCTCCTCGGTTATGCCCGAGTCTTTCAGCTTACGAATAAACGCATAAGTATCAAAGGTTAATATTGTCATTATTCACACCCTGCAAAGCTATAAACAATCATGCCACATCTCCTTTAAGCGAATGTGCCGTCAAACTGCCGCGTCCATCCTCCGTTATTTCATCATCACTGATTTTAAAGTTACCGAGTTTCATAGTCAGGAATCGATCAAAATATTTCTGCAAATCCTTTTCTATCGAGGCATCCCAGTCAGGTTTAACAACATGAGTCGTACCCCATTTGCTATGAATGACCTTGCCGTCAACCACCACCAGCTCACCGTCTTTAAACACATAATCGGGTTTTTCAAACATAAGCTGCCGATCTGCGTTGTCGGTATAAACGGTAATATCCGCCCAGTTACCGGCGCCCAGACCGCCGCGATCCTGCAAGCCGATCAGTCTGGCCGCACCGGCGCGGGTCATAATGGCTATTTCCTGCAAACTGTATTCACGGTCGATAGACGCCAGCGTGGTCATTTTTTGCGCTTCAGGATGAATCGTCGACAACACATCGTTACGGAAACTCTTGTCCATCAGCAAGCGGATCAAATGCGGATAACTGGTGAATGGCGCGCCGTTAGGATGATCCGTAGTCAGGAAAATGCGCCACGGATCATCAACCAGCAAGAAGGTTTCCAGGCCAATCGCCCATTGCAGCGCATTGACAAAGTTTTTATCTTTATATTTAAACGGCACAACGCCACAACCCGCATCACATTCAATATCCATGGTCACCCATTTATTTGGGCTGGCGTATTTATGATTGGCATGTTGTCGCATGTTGTCGCCGGACGCTGTTACGGTTTGGCCAAACAGGATCTGCCCGACATCAATCGTGATATTTTTATTCTTATTGACGGCTTCGGCAATCTGCGCCGCACCCGACGAAAACTTGAAATCCCCTTCCGTGCCGTAACTATGGAACTGGATATGGGTTAAATGCATCGGCAAGCCGCCTATGCCCTGAATAGTATCCAGCGTGGTTTGCATATTTCCCGGAACACCCAGATTACAACCGTGGACATGCAGCGGTTTTGGAACGCCGATTTCTTTAACGGCAGTTGCCAGCACTTGCAAAATCTCACGCGGAGTGACGCCGTAATGACTGTTTTGTTCATCCAGCTCCAGTTTGCGCTGGTTGAATTTGAATGCATTGATACCGCCGGGATTAACGACTTTAACGCCAATGGCTTTAGCGGCTTGCATCGTCCAGGCCACATAATCATTAATAGCTTTCTGATCCTTCTTCGCAGTCAACATGCGCAGTAAATAATCATCACTGCCCAGCATGACGTACCCGCCTTTATCCAGAATCGGAATATCGGCCATTTCCATGTGCGCCTGGCGTGCGTTAATCGGCAATATGGCTGGCTCAAAACCGGCGGTATAACCCATTTCCGCGTATCGATAACCGGTCACAAAGGTACTGGGCACGACGTGCCCGCAACCGGAACGGGTAATATCGGTACGTGCGACCGGATCGGCACGATGGTCTTCCGGTAACAAGATTCTGGCGATATTGACTTTACCGCCACCGATATGCGTATGCATATCAATCGCTCCAGACATCACTACCTTGCCGGTTAAATCGTATTCTTTATCGATTTTAAAATCGCCAGTGGGCTTGTTGACGATGCGCCCGTCTTGAATGTAAATATCCTGCTTTTCGCCATCAATCCCACTGGCAGGATCATAGACCGTTCCACCTGTTAACTTTATCAACATACTATATTTTCCGAATTACATGGACGTAATGAGTGCAGAAATTGCATAAGGCCATGGATGGCCTGTATTAGAGCAATGCAGGAGCAATTGCCGGGAGCATATTTCTGCCTACAAAGCTTGTTCAATGGCATTAAGCACGTCAGACGTACTGGGCAGGCCGGATTCGCGTAACTTTTTCAGCCGTATCGCAACCACGTTATCCATGCGATAAGTATGCCCGACATGATCGATACCCGGTGTACCGACAGGAATAAATACATCCGGCTCTTTGGCAAAGGTCATTCCGGAGCGCCCCACCACAATAGTCGGCAAAGCGGTTGCCGGTGGCACGGCTTTAGCATTGAACGCCTGCACCCAGACTAAAGCATCGGCTTCGCCATTGGCCAGCAAGGCATTGGTATCATTCAAAAAAGGATCGTATTCGGGAAAGCCGCTGGAAAAACGGGTACGCGCCGGATAACCGGTCGTCCAACCGCAAACCTGATTAGCCGTTTGGTCGCCTTCTTTACCGCCCAACGGCAAACCGGAGCTACGGGTATTCCGATCGTTAATATCCTTAATCATTCCAGAAAGGGTCTGCACCGTCAATTCCGCCTGACTGTAAGCCAACGCACTGGCCGCCCAGGTCACTACGCTATAACTGGCCGCTGTTAACTTATCGGCAATTCCTTGTAAATCAGCAACCGCAATGCCACCGACTGAATCGGCCCGAATCGGATTGCCTTTAACCAACGCCCGTAATACGGCGACCACCTCCGGCAAATCTTCGTTTGAGCACTCG
>JBCKWP010000008.1:0-30401 GCA_038922455.1 Methylobacter sp.
ACTTGAGTAAGAAACAACCGTAGGAGCGGCTTTAGCCGCGATTTCAATCGCGTTGCGCGAATGAATTCGCGCCCACACAAAGGGCATGTTTTTCATTTCTACCTCCCTTAATACATGAGCACCACATATCAACAAGGAGAAAATTCATGTTAAGCACCAACCCCCTCAGCATATTATTAGCGGAAGACGATGAAGGTCACGCCCCCCTGGTGCAACGCAATCTGCGTCGCGCCGGCGTCACCAACGAGGTAATCTGGGTCAAGGACGGCCAGGAGGCACTCGACTATGTGCGTTCGGAAGGCGCCTATGCCGGGCGTCCGCAGACCACCCCGCTGGTGATCCTGCTCGACATCAACATGCCGCGCATGGGCGGAGTCGAGGTTCTGCGCCAGCTCAAAATGGATGAGCGCACAAAAACCATCCCCACCGTGATGCTCACCACCAGCGATGATCCACGCGAAGTGGAGAGCTGCTATGAACTGGGCTGCGGCCTCTACATCATCAAACCGGTCGAGTACGATGCCTTTTGCGAAGTAGTGAAGCGCCTCGGCATGTTCTTGCAAATAGTGGTGGTGCCCCAAGAACGTGCCTTCGGCCCGGCGCGGCCGACAGAGTAACAATACTTTTTTGGTAACTATTCAGCGTAGGGATAACATCCCTGACAAACCACCGTTTCGGCAAGCCTAGTGCTGACTATCAAAGGGCATCTTACCCTTTAAGGCCAATGGTGTAGGGATGTTATCCCTTTTGTACTGAATAGTTACCTTTTTTGGAGAATGACCCATGGTAGAAACATCGAAAGGCTTGATACTGGTCGTTGAGGATAGCATCGCCACCGCCACACTGGAGCGGCACTGTCTGGAAAGGGCGGGCTACAAAGTCATCACCGCGTTAACCACCGACGCAGCACACACCTCCATTGCGCAGGGCGGTGTCGATTTAATAGTGCTGGATTACATGCTGCCCGGCGGTGTCACCGGTCTTGAATTTCTGGCGCAGATCAAGGCCAAAGGCCACGACCTGCCAGTGATCATGGTCACTGGCATGAGCGACGAAAGCACCGTGATCGCGGCGCTGCGCGCCGGCGTGCACGACTTCGTCATCAAATCGGTCGAGTTGATCGATCTTCTGCCGCAGGCGGTCGAACACCTATTCGTGCAAATCAACACCCGCAAAAAGCTCGCCGAATCCGAGGTGCGCTTGCACGAGTCGCAACAGCAGCGCATCGAAGAGCTGTCCGCCATCAATGCAGAAATGCAAATTATCAATCACAAACTCGAAGATGCGCAAAACAACCTGCTGCAAGCGGAGAAGATGGCCTCCATCGGCCAGCTGGCTGCGGGGGTGGCGCACGAGATCAACAACCCCATCGGCTATGTCTACTCCAACCTGAGCACGCTGGAAAAATATGTGCAGGACGTGTTCGGCATGCTGAACAGCTACGAGCAGGCGGAAGGCGCCATTGCCGACAGCGCGGTGCGCACCCGATTACAGGCCGCACGCGAAAAGCTCGACCTCACCTTCCTCAAAGAAGACCTGAGCGCGTTAATGGCGGAATCGAAAGACGGCATCATCTGCGTCAAAAACATCGTGCAAAACCTCCAAGACTTCTCCCATATCGATGCTAACGCCGAATGGCGTTATGCCAACCTGCACGCTGGCATCGACAGCGCCCTCAACATCGTCAACAACGAAATCAAATATAAGGCCAATCTCATCAAGGAATATGGCGACCTCCCGGAAGTGGAATGCCTAGCCTCGCAACTCAACCAGGTGTTCATGAACCTGCTGATCAACGCTGCCCACGCCATCGAAGAATACGGCACCATCACCGTGCGCACGGGTCATGAGGGGGAAGAGGTATGGGTGGATATCGCCGACAGCGGCAAAGGCATCCCGCCGGACAACCTGAAGAAAATCTTCGACCCCTTCTTCACCACCAAACCCATAGGCCAAGGAACAGGGCTGGGGCTGTCACTGTCATACGGTATCATCCAGAAACATCGTGGGCGCATTGAGGTGAGCAGCGAGGTAGGCAAGGGTACGGCGTTCAGAGTGTGGTTACCGGTGCGGCAGCCGCAGGACAAGGAGCAGGAGCGCGGCGCAACAAAGTCAGTCATTCCTGAAATTGACACTGCCGTGCCTAGGTCAGATCATGCATGATACGAAAGTATCTACTTTAAAAAGCAGGGTATACTGCACATGCAGAATTACTAACGATATGATTATTAAATAATTTAATTTTTAAAAAATAACTGTTACCCTGGAATTTAAAGTAGATACATACGAAGGTAAATATGAGAGACCCACTATGAGCGAACTACACACTGAAACTGCATCGCAGCCCGCACCTGAAACAACAATGACGCTGCTGTTCATCGACGATGAAGCCAATATTCTGTCCTCTCTAAAGCGTTTGTTTCGACCTTTGGGCTATCGCATCTTTACCGCAGAAGGCGGGGCGCAAGGGTTGGAAATTCTGGCGCAGGAAAGCATCGATCTGGTGGTGTCGGATATGCGTATGCCGGAAATGAATGGCGCACAATTCCTGGAGATAGTGCGGCAAAAATGGCCGGAGACCGTGCGCATCTTGCTAACTGGCTACGCCGAGATTGGCGCGACCATCGACGCGATCAACAAAGGACAGGTCTACCGCTATATATCGAAACCGTGGGAAGACCACGATATTACCTTGACGATCAAGCTGGCCTTGCAGCATAAAATGCTGGAGCGCGAAAAGCTGCGTCTGGAAGGTCTGACTCAACAACAAAATGAAGAATTGAAGGACTTGAACGCCAACCTGGAAGAAAAGGTCAAGGCGCGCACCCAGGAGGTGCGGCAGACCATGGCGCTCCTGGAGTCTGCGCACGAGAGCTTGAAAAAGAATTTTATTACTTCGGTGCGGGTATTTTCCAATTTGATCGAGATGCGCGACGCCAGCATGGTCGGCCATTCGCGCCGCGTGGCCGATTTGTCCAAAGCGATTGCACAGCGCATGGACATGACCGATGACGAGGTGCAGGATGTGTTTATTGCGGCCTTATTACTGGATGTCGGAAAAATCGGCCTGTCGGATAGTTTATTGAACAAGACTTTTTCCAGTTTGAATTCGGAGGAGCGGGATGAGGTCATCCAATATCCGATCAAGGGCCAGCTGGTGTTGATGGCGCTGGATGAGTTACAAGGCGCTGCGCAACTCATACGCAATCACCGTGAGCGCTTTGATGGCATGGGCTTTCCTGATCGCCTGGCTGGCCTCGCCATTCCCTTGGCTGCGCGCATCTTGGCGCTGGCCAAAGATTATGATGCTTGCCAGATCGAAACATCTATCAATAAAAGGCTGAAGCAGGCCGATGCTGTGCTGGCTATTCAGGAGGGGCGTGGCAGGCGTTATGACCCGAGGGTAGTGGATGCCTTCTTGAATGTGATAGACAGCAGCGCCACCCCGGTGCAAACAAAACCGGAACTTAAGCTGCGCCGGATACAGCTCAAGCCCGGCATGCTATTGTCGCGTGACTTGATCTCCAAATCAGGTGCATTTCTGTTGGCGAAGGATTATATTTTGAATGAAACTTTGATCGGACAAATTGAGAACTTTGAGCGCTTGGGGGACTGGTTAATGATCTATGTCTGGGACACAGAATGAGCTGCGGGACTTGCCATTTCCGGCTGCCCACTTAAGATGATTTCCTGCAAAAAAATCCTGCGTCATTTGGGTATATTTATTCTTGGAAAGCACCTAAGGCGCGACACTGAGAGACTTAATTGGGCAGCCGAATGAATGAAATTGTCAGTTTCGCGTCTGATTCATGACCATCAAATGACAGGATGGTTAAGTTTTGATGACAATGTATTTTTTGTCCGCAATTCCTGCTTAAATGGCTCGCCGTGCATTATGAGCCGCTAAAAATGCATGACAACAACCCTTCCTTTTTACTTTTTTTATAGACAACAATGGCAAACCCAAATGCAAAAGGCGTTAAACGTCTGATTAATGCCTGTTTCTTTTCTGTTGCGGGATTTAAAGCAACCTGGACACATGAAGAAGCATTCAGACAGGAAGTCATCCTGTTTGTGGTAACGACTCCTCTGGCAATCTGGCTGGGGCAAACCACTATTGAAAAACTGCTGCTGATCGGCAGCATCGTTTTAGTCATGCTGGTCGAATTATTAAATTCGGCGATAGAGGCTGTGGTTGATCGGGTGGGGCTTGAGCATCACGAATTATCGGGCCGCGCCAAGGACATTGGTTCAGCCGCCGTCATGATGTCGCTGATTTGGGCCGTAGTAACCTGGGCTTTGATTCTGCTTTACGTTTAAAAAATACTGTTTAGGAACAAGCACGAAATAAGTTGAGCAACTGTAGGAGCGGCTTTAGCCGCGATTATCGCGGCTAAAGCCGCTCCTACGATAATGTCAATGCTCAACTTATTCCGTGCATATTCCTTAGCCGTTTGGGCGGCCGGTCTTAACTTTTTCGACCTGCTCTATGGCTTGTTTGAGTTCGTCTAGGCTTAACTTGGCAAGCAACTTGAGTCCAGCCCGAAGCAGCTCGCCTTTTTTAACATGGATTCCCGCCGCCAAGCAGGTTTGCTTGAGTTCTGAAATTTTCAGGTAATCATGTTCCGGAAATGAAAAACTATCCCTAATGACCTTTACTTTAACGGGCTTTTTTTGTTTAGCCGAAGGTTGTAGTGCATTTCCCGGTATCTCAACGGCTTCTTTAGCGTCTATCGTGTTGCCAGATTTTGCTGTTGATGATTTTTTTATGGTTTTTTTGATGATGGCCTTCGGCTGAATAATCGGTTGATTTTCAGCCTGTTCAGGTGTCGCTTTGTTGGCTTTAGGTTGTTGTGCGGTCATGGTTATTTCCCTTTACACTTAAAATAAAAAAACAGTATAAACGGTTTATGCTGTTTATACTAAACTTCACTCCAAAGCGGGACTGGGCAACATGCCCCGTCCCACGGTAGCGTTCAGTCCCCCTCTTTGAAAAAGAGGGGTTAGGGGGAGATTTGTTCAAATAAATCCACCCCTCAATTCCCCTTTTTCAAAGGGGGAGGTGAACGCTTACGTAAATGCTGCTTATCCATCTAATCTGCGGAAATGAAACTTTGCCACGATGCGTAAACTGATAAATAACAACATGACTGCTGCCATATAAGCCGTTGCCACGCCGACAGAGCCAAAGTCGGCGCCAAGCACAAAGCTCAGTGCCACCATTATTACCGTAGCAACCAGGGTCAAACTTAATACGATGCGGTGCAAGCCCATAAATTGCAGGTAATAAGGCACATCGGCAAATAGGGCGCTGAAGCAGGCGCCTAAGGCAATAATCAGCATGGCATGATAGCTGGCGCTGAAATGTTCGCCGAATAAGCCCAGTATGGAACGACCCGCAAAGATCAGAATGACCAGCAAGACCAGCACCAGGCCGCCGACCGCTGAAGCTCTTTGCGCCATAAGCTTCCGTATCGCCTGTTTATCGCCACGGCCTATCATCACGACCATCATGGGCAGATAATAACGATTGGTTGAGGTTCCTATCAGCGAAATAATACCGCCTGTCTGGGCGGCAACGGCATAAATGCCCACTTCTATATCGGAAGGAAACAGTATTTCCAGAATAATAACGCCGCCGCTGGTCATCACAGTTAACATCAGACTATTCAAAACCAGAGGCAAAGAGCCTCTAAGCCATTTTTTACCCTGCATGATCGGCAGCGTATTTTTAACGCCTGTCGGCATCAATATTTTAGCCACGCACCACATAATGACCAAGGTAATCGTCCATGCGCCGCCGAAACAAAGCACGGCGGTCAAAGCGGATACTTTAACCGGGCTCAATGACAAACCAACCAGCAACACCAGATAAACTGACGGCAGAAACAACCGATAAATCGAGACGCTGAGCAGCTGAGCGCCATGTGCGGCAATGACTTCAACCAGAAACAGCGTCACGGCTATGACCGGCAAAAACCCGGCGAAAACGACAATAGCGATATGCACCTCAGCCTGCTGTAGCGCCAGAAAGGCTTCAAGGCTGATACTCATGATTGCCATCAGCAACAGACTGAAAGCGCTGATGCTGCGCAAAGCAAACAGCCAGAAACCGCGAAATCGTTGCCAATCCTCGCGATCACGCAACAGCGCTATAGCCCGCAGCGCATATTTTTCAAGACCCAGGGTCGCCAGCGTTGACAGCAGGGTTACGATTGACACGGCCACACTGTAATCATCAAAGTCACCGACACTAAGCCATCGCGCCAGCAAAATATTGGCCGCAACCATCAGGCCATAATTGGCCAGAGCCAGTACAAACAATCCCAGTGAATGAAAGCTATTCGAATGCAGGTCTAGGTGGTGATCCATCAACGCTAATATTTCCAAGTAAAGCCATGATTATTTTTTAATAACTGTAGGAGCGTAAGCGTTCACCTCCCCCTTTGAAAAAGGGGGATTGAGGGGGATTTATTTGAACAAATCTCCCCTAGCCCCTCTTTTCCAAAGAGGGGGACTGAACGCTTACAATCAATGAGCAACAATAACGCATAAGGAACACCCATGAAACTCCCACACCATTACCCCAAAAGAATCCTGCTGGCAGTCAGCGGCATGTCACCGCAAATATTGACCGAAACGCTGTATGCGATTGCTGTCGCCGAAAAGGCCACGCCTTTTGTGCCGACCGAAGTGCATTTAATTACCACGCAAGAAGGCGCAAGACGTGCAAAGCTGGAACTATTACATGCGGAAACCGGTAAATTTCGCCAGTTATGCCGGGATTACCAATTAAAAAATATTCATTTCCCCGAGGCCAATATTTACGTGATTACCGATAAAACAGGGGCTAAGCTGGATGACATAAAGACACCTGAGCATAACGAAGCAGCGGCGGATTTTATTACCAGCATAATGAGCCGGTTAACCCGCGATGAAGAGGCGGCGTTGCATGTCTCTATTGCCGGTGGCCGCAAAACGATGGGCTATTATTTGGGCTATGCCTTAAGCCTGTACGGTAGGGCGCAAGATCGTTTGTCGCATGTTTTGGTGACGGAAAAATATGAAAGCCTGCGCGATTTTTTTTATCCAACCCCGGAAAGTCATGTCATTTATGATCGAGATCATAATCCTTTAGATACTCAACAAGCCGAAGTCATGCTGGCGGAAATTCCCTTTGTGCGCTTAAGAGGAGGTATTCCAGAGCATCTATTAACCGGCAAGGCGGGATTTAGTGAAAGTATAAGGTTTGCGCGTAGCTTTGAAGTAGAGCCATTACTTGAAGTTAATTTGAATGAATGCTGTTTTTATGCAAATGGCGTTAAAGTCGTTATGACCCCTATCAATTTTGCTTTTTATTGCTGGATGATTAAGAAAACGGTTGAGCTGGGGTTACCTGTATACAGGCCTGTAGAACCTGACACCGATTATGCCGACAGTTTTTTAGCTGTTTGTAAGGACTGTATCAAGGAAGTGAGTGATATTGATAAAACCGTTAACGCTTTCTCAAGAGCAAAGGGCATGGATCAGAACTGGATGCCTGATCGCATGACGGCTATTAAAAAAGCCTTTGAAAAGGCTATCGGCCAACATGCCGCGCAATTCTATGCGATAAAAAGTGATGGCTCGAATAACAAACGTTTCTACTCTGTGCCGTTATCCATTGAACAAATTATTTAAACTTTTTGCTGTGTTTCTAATTAGACGAGCTTACAGATAAGTAGTCGTTTCAAGTCATTTTAACAGGAGTAAAACGGCTTTAGCTGTTTTCAGCAAATGTCTAAAGCCATTTGACTCCAGCGCAAATATTAAAAGAAATATGATCTTGTTCTTAACATCCCTTTGAGGGATGTTATCTGTCTCGGCTTAAGTAACGCGCACGAAATAAGTTGAGCATCTGTGGGGGCGACTTCAGTCGCCACGCGGCGACTGAAGTCGCCCCCACACTACTCGATAATACTCATTTGTTAAGTTTATTTCGTGCACGTTCCTTAGTCATACTTTCCGTGTTTACTAAGCCGCGCATAATAAAATCCGTCCATTGCTGATTCGCCGGTAAAAATCTGGCGACCGCATTCTCCGGCAAAGCCCCAGCTTGCATCGATAGGTAACTCGATCGCATCGCTTTGTTCGGCTAAAAAGGCTTGAACCTGTTGCTCATTTTCCTGCTTTAAAACCGAGCAAGTCGCGTATAACAAGACGCCTCCGGGTGCCAACAGCGGCCAGACAGCCTGTAGAATTGTCTTTTGCAAGGCCTGCAACTGCCCAATATCTTCGGCTCTGCGTAATAACTTTATATCGGGGTGACGGCGGATAACCCCCAAGGCTGAACACGGCGCATCCAGTAAAATCCGCTCAAACGGCTTGCCGTCCCACCAACTTGCAGGATTTGCCGCGTCGCCAACCAACAATTTGGCTGACAAATTTAAACGCTGCAAATTTTCGCTGACCCGCTGCATCCTGGATTCGTCTATATCAACGGCGACCAGCTCTTTTAGCTGCGGCTGGCTTTCAAGAATATGCGCGGTTTTACCACCCGGCGCAGCGCAAACATCCAACACCCGCTGTCCCGGCTGTACATCCAGCAATCCGGCAGCCAATTGCGCTGCGGTATCTTGGACCGAGGCCAGTCCATCGGAAAAGCCCGGCAGCATGTCTACCGGCACCGGTTTATCCAAAATAATCGCCGATGGGCAAAAGCTGACGGTTTTTGCCGCTATATCCTGCCCGATTAATAGTTGCAGATAAGCCTCGCGACTGATTTTCGCCAAATTAACCCGCAACACCATCGGCGGTTGCTGATTGTTTTCCAGCAATATCTGTAGCGCCTGCTCTGGCCAATCCCGCTCAATTTGTTTGATCAACCAGTCGGGGTGACTCAGCGCTGCGGCCTGGAATTTATCGGCTTTCTGCTCCAACCCTTCCTGCTCGCGCAAATAGGTTCTGAGCAGCGCATTAATCAGCGCTTTGGCCCACGGCTTTTTACGCGCTGCCAACACCGTTTCGGACACTGCCGCATGGGGCTTTACCCGCATAAAATTAAGCTGGTACAAGCCCAGCAAAGCCAGCGCCTTTACGTCTATGTCTTTTAGCGGTTTATCCAGCAATTGACTTAAAATAAAATCCAGTCGGTGATATTGTCTGCAAACGCCGTAGCATAGCGCTTGAATGAAGGCTCGGTCTTTAGCCGATTCTACGGCCAAAAATGCATTATCCAGAGCGGCGGTTAAAGACTGCCCGTCCTGTAAAACTCGGGACAATACCTTGGCTGCGACTAATCGTGTATTCAACCGAGTCTGGCTCCGTCAACATCATGGGCGCTGAGAAAGGCATGAACCGGCATGCGCTTTCCGCCCGGCAGCTGCACTTCCAGCAATCTTAAAAAGTCTTTGCCGGTCGCAACATCCATGTGTTTATCGGCACAACGCACGATGCCGGGTTCTCGTAGGATGGAATCATCACACACTGCCACCGCCTGCCAGATACGCAACACCTTGCCCTGATAAAGCGTTTGGGCGACCGGCCATGCGTTTAAGCCTCTTGCTTTTAAGGCCAAGTCCGCCGCTGGTTGCGCCCAGTCGATAACCGCTTCGCTTTTTTCCAGCTTTTCGGCGTAGGTCACCAAAGCCTCATCTTGACGCTCAGGATGAACCGTTCCCCCGGCTATTTGCGCCAGCACTTTGCCGAGGCCTGTTGCGCCCAAAGTGGCCAATTTATTATGCAAGTCGCTGGCCGTATCGGTCTCGCCGATTACGCATTCTTCCTTGTGCAACATATCCCCGGCATCCAGTTTGCGCACGATCTGCATAATAGTCACGCCGGTTTTTTGATCACCGGCCATCAATGCCCGCTGTATGGGCGCGGCGCCTCGCCAGCGCGGCAATAATGAAGCATGCACATTGATACAACCCAGCTTGGGCACATCCAGAACAGCTTGCGTTAATATCATGCCGTAAGCGACCACCACCATCAAATCGGCAGTCAATGCTCGGATTTGCTGCAAGTCCTCGTCGGTTTTCATGGTAAGCGGCTGATAAATAGGAATTCCGGCAGTTAAGGCCAATGCTTTGACAGGACTAGGTTGCAACTTACGCCCCCTGCCCGCCGGACGGTCGGGCTGGGTATACACGGCGCAAATTTCGTGCTCCGAATCCAGCAGCATCTGCAAACAAGGCACAGCGAATTCAGGGGTTCCGGCAAAAATTATCTTCATGCTCAGCTGACTTCCATTTTATGAATTTTTTCCAATTTTTTCTTAATCCGTTGCCGCTTTAACGGCGAAATATAATCGACAAACAATTTCCCGTTCAAATGATCCAATTCATGCTGGACGCAGACAGCCAACAAATCCCTGGCGCTTAGTTCAAAAGACTGCCCATCCCTGTCAAGCGCCTTAACGATGACATGCTCAGCTCTGCTCACCTTTTCAAAAAAGCCGGGCACGGAAAGACAGCCCTCCTCGGACTCCTTAACACCATCTTTTTCGATGATTACGGGGTTGATTAAACATAACGGGGTATCCTTTTCCTCGCTGACATCAATGACGACTATCCGTTGATGCACATTGACCTGCGTAGCGGCCAATCCCACACCATGCGATTCATACATGGTTTCAAGCATATCATCAACCAATCTTTTAATTTTATCATCGACCGTCTTTACGATTGCCGCCTTCTTGCGCAACCGATCATCCGGAAACTCGAGAATAGATAGAATACTCAACAAACTCTCCACTATAATAGTTGAGGCGATATTCATTCTTGAATATCGCCTGAATACTGGAATTCTATCTTAATTCATCTAAACTTTGAATTCAGATAGCACAAAAAGACTCCACAGGATCCCAACATGGCTAAGCGTACACTCACCGGATTAATAGTTTCTCTGCTCATCAGCTTAAACGCATGGGCCGATGAAATACACATAAATCCGTCGCACCCTGACCAATATACCGTCGTCAAAGGCGATACTTTATGGGAAATTTCCGGTAAGTTTTTAACCCAGCCCTGGCAGTGGCCTGAATTATGGAGCCACAATTCCCAGATCAAAAATCCTCATCTGATTTATCCCGGCGATACGATTTATTTTTCGATGATAGACGGCAAACCGCAGCTCAGCCTGTCCCGAAGCGAACTAGTCCAGCCTCAGATTCAAGCCGCGCCCAATTCGACCTGCGTGCTTCGGGAAGAAGACTATAAGCATGGACGCAAAGACTTTGCCGTCTCCGAACAAGGGAAGCTGCTGCCATGCATTCGGGAAACCAATTTGAAACAGGCAATCCGATTAATCCCTACTGAAACCATCGCAAGTTACCTGTCATCACCCAAAGTAGTGGGTGAAAATGAACTTAATACGGCGCCTTATGTGGTTAGCATTGCTGGCGAACATATCGTTGCCGGCACTGGCGACCGTGTTTATGTGCGCTCGATAACCGAACCCAAAAACCTATCATACACAATTTACCGGCCGGGAAAGCCCTACATCAGCCCGGAAAATGGGCAAGTCTTGGGTTATGAGGCTCAATATATCGCCGATGCCGCATTGCAACAGCCCGGCGACCCGGCGACCTTAGCCATCACCAAAGCAGCCAGTGAAATCCGCACCGGCGACCGGATCATGCCCAATGCCGATGAAGATATTGCCTTAAATTATTTCCCTCGCCCACCCGAGCTGGGCGTAAACGGTAGTATTATCAGCGTACTGGGTGGCGTTTCCCAAATCGGTCGACATAACGTGGTCGTGATAGACAAAGGCACGGCAGACGGTCTAAGAGTCGGCCACGAGCTGAACATCTATCAAAGCGGCAAAGTGGTCAAAGACGCTTACAGCCCAGTTAAAAACGCTACCGTTAATCTTCCCGATGAAGTTGCCGGTACCCTGATGATTTTCCGCCCATTCGAGCGCGTCAGTTATGCCTTGGTCATGAAAGCGACTCAGGCGCTTCATGTTTTAGACAAGGTTAGAACGCCCTGAACACCCTCCAACAAACCAACCCAGACATAAAATACTGGCTTGCGCTATTGCGTACGCCAGGCGTCGGTTGCAGAACATTCCTCCGCTTACTCGAAAGCCATACCCCAGCGCAGTTATTTGCAGAATCATCCTCCGCATTGAGCGCCTTGGGCCTAAAAAGTGGCATCGTGCAGTCCATCAGAAATCCTGATTGGACGCTGATCGACTATGACTTAGCCTGGCTAAACCAACCGAATAGCCATGTCATCACTCTCAATGACGCGAATTATCCGGCGCTACTAAAGGAAATATCCGATCCTCCGCCTATGCTGTTTGTACGCGGCAACCCGGAGCTGTTATCGCTGCCGCAAATAGCCATCGTGGGCAGTCGCAACCCCTCGACCTCAGGTCTCGAAATCGCCTTTAACTTTGCTAAAACCCTGAGCCATTGCGGCTTTGTAATCACCAGCGGACTGGCTTTAGGCATAGATGCGGCCAGTCATCAGGGTGCATTAAAGGCCAAAGGCTATACCATTGCCGTAGCCGGAACCGGGCTGGATCGGGTCTATCCCGCCCGGCATAAAGATCTGGCCACCGAAATCGTCAACACCGGCGCGATGATCTCGGAATTTCCACCCGGCACCCTCGCCAAAGCCAACCATTTTCCCCGGCGTAACCGCATTATCAGTGGACTAAGCCAAGGTCTGTTGGTCGTTGAAGCCGCCAAACAAAGCGGTTCACTGATTACGGCTCGGATGGCACTGGAACAAAACCGCGAAGTTTTTGCCATTCCCGGCTCCATTTACAACCCGTTGGCCCGAGGTTGCAACGCGTTAATCCGTGAAGGCGCAAAGCTTGTCGAAACAACCCAAGACATTCTTGAGGAACTAAATCAATACAATCAACAGGATGAGTTTTTTACCCCGTTAACAATGCAATCAACGCTTGACCTGGAGCAACAAACATTATTGAATCTCGTCATGTTTAGCCCAACTTCCATCGATACCTTGGTTGAAAATGCCCACGAATCCGTCGAAGTTATTTCGTCAATGTTGCTGATTTTGGAACTGCAAGGTCACATAGAAGCAATCCCCGGCGGTTGCTATATTCGAATCAAATAAACAATTTAACCCTATGAAAGAAAATATTTTTGATGTCCTGATATACTTATTTGAAAACTATATGGAAGATGAAATTGAAATCCTTCCAGACAGTGATGTCGTCAGAACGGAATTACTGGAAGCAGGCTTTGAGCAGATCGAAGTCAATAAAGCTTTCGACTGGTTGGAGTCGCTTAGCCTGCAACGGGGCATAAAAGCATCCCTATCACCGACATTCCGTATTTTTTGCAGCCAGGAGAAAGCCAGACTGGATATTGAATGCCGCGACTTGCTTATGTTTCTTGAGCATAGCGGCATCCTGAACTCAGCCAACCGGGAAATCGTCATCGACCGCGCTATGGCGCTGGAAAATGAAGAAATATCGATGGAAAAGCTAAAATGGATCGTGCTGATGGTGCTGCTCAGCCAACCAGATGAGGAAATCGCTTTCTCCAGAATGGAAGATATTGTCTATGACCTTATCCCAACTTATTTACATTAAATCCGCAAAAGGCGCAGGGCAAAAAGCAAAAAACCTACCCTTCGCCCTTCGCCCTTCGCCCTTCGTCTTTAACCTTTTTAATTAAATGAGCAAGAACCTCGTCATTGTAGAATCGCCTGCAAAAGCCAAAACCATAGAAAAATATTTGGGCAAAGACTTTCACGTTTTAGCCTCTTATGGACACGTTCGCGACCTAATACCCAAAGAAGGCGCCGTTGACCCGAACAACGACTTCGCGATGAAATATGAAGTCATCGATCGCAACCAAAAACATGTGCAAGCCATCAGCAAAGCCCTTAAAACAGCAGACACCTTATATCTGGCGACTGACCCTGATAGAGAAGGAGAAGCCATTGCCTGGCATTTGCTTGAGCTGCTGAAAGAAAAAAAACTACTGAAAGACAAGCCGGTGCATCGGGTCGTGTTCCATGAAATCACCAAAAAAGCCGTCACCGAAGCCATTGCCAATCCTACGGAATTAGCCGTTAATTTAGTCAATGCCCAGCAAGCACGCCGCGCTTTAGATTATCTGGTCGGTTTTAACCTGTCGCCGCTGTTATGGAAAAAAATCCGTCGCGGTCTGTCGGCAGGCCGTGTGCAAAGCCCCGCTTTGCGCATGATCGTCGAACGCGAACTGGAAATAGAGGCCTTTAAATCTCGTGAATACTGGACAATTGATGCCGCATTGACTGCACATGAGCAAAATTTTAAAGCCAAACTGACCCAGTTTAACGGCGAAAAAGTCACGCAGTTCAGCATCACCGACGAAGAACTAGCGGAAAAAACCAAGCAAACCTTATTGGATGCCGCCGATGGCCAATTAATAGTCGCCAAGCTGGAGAAGAAGCAGCAAAAACGCAACCCTGCTCCGCCCTTTATCACCTCGACATTGCAACAGGAAGCCTCGCGCAAACTGGGATTCACCACCAAACGCACCATGATCGTTGCCCAGCAACTCTATGAAGGCATCGATATAGACGGCGAAACCGAAGGTTTGATCACCTACATGCGTACCGACTCGGTTAACCTGTCGGTTGACGCTGTCGAGGAAATTCGCGCCCTGATTACCGAAAACTACGGCGCTGAAAATATACCTAAAGAGCCTAGAGTCTTTAAAACCAAGTCGAAAAACGCTCAAGAAGCTCATGAAGCTATACGCCCGACATCCCCTCGGTACTTACCGAGCCAGATAAAAAGCCAGCTGAGTATTGAACAGTTCAAACTCTACGAGCTGATCTGGAAGCGCACCATCGCCTGTCAGATGATCCACGCCACACTCAATTTGGTCGCCGTCGATCTAACCTGCGCCGATGGCAAACACACCTTTAGGGCAACAGGTTCTACGATTGCCTCGCCCGGATTCATGACCGTTTATCTGGAAGGAAAAGATGACAGCAAAGAGAGCGACGATAAAGAAAGCTTTCTGCCGCCAATGGAAGAAGGTCGCCCGGTTCAGCTCAATGACATTAATGCCGGACAGCACTTCACCGAACCACCACCACGCTACGGTGAGGCCAGCCTGGTAAAATCCCTCGAAGAACACGGTATCGGCCGGCCATCGACCTATGCGTCGATTATTTCGACACTGCAAAACCGTGAATACGTCACCCTGGACAGCAAACGATTCTACCCAACTGATGTTGGCCGAATCGTCAATAAATTCCTGACCGAACATTTCACCAAATACGTCGATTACGATTTTACTGCTAACCTAGAGGATGAGTTGGATGCAGTTTCCCGGGGAGAAAAGGACTGGATTCCATTAATGCATGATTTTTGGAAGCCTTTTACCGCCCTGATTCATGAAAAGGAAGAAAGCGTCCAGCGCAAAGATGTCACTCAGGAAGCCATTGATGAAAAATGCCCCGAATGCGCTAGTCCCTTGTCCATCCGTCTAGGCAGAAATGGCCGGTTCATAGGTTGCACCCATTATCCTGAATGTTCCTATACCCGAAACCTAAACGATGATGCTGGCGCTAGCGACGAACCCGAAATTGTAGAAGGCCGAACCTGCCCTAAATGCGAATCGCCATTAGTGGTCAAAGTCGGTCGTTACGGTAAATTTATCGGTTGCAGCGGCTATCCCAAATGCAAGCATATCGAGCCATTGGAGAAACCAATGGACACCGGAGTTGAATGTCCGCAATGCAAAAAAGGCAACATTCTTAAACGCAAATCGCGAAATAGCAAAATATTTTATTCGTGCTCAGAATATCCAAAATGCGATTACGCATTATGGAATGCGCCGATAAAAGAAAGCTGCCCAGAATGTGCATGGCCTGTTTTAGCCGTAAAAGAAACTAAAAGACGCGGCGTAGAAAAGGTTTGTCCGCAAAAAGACTGCAAATACGCAACCCCTTATGAAGGCGATCCCACTGATGTACAAGGGCCTAAATAACCCACAAATTACTTGAAAAAGCTCGGGTAAATATTCACTGATTGCTTTGGCTGGAATGCCAAGCTTCAGTGTCTGCAATCTATCCAAGCATCCATTTTCATTAGATCACTCCAGATTAACAGCTAATCTTTGCCTCGTTCCCGCGCAAAAAAAAACCCAAGTGATTAGACTTGGGTTTTTAATTTAAGAGCTTGGCAATTCCCTACTTTCACATGGCAAACTGCCACACTATCATCGGCGCTAAACGGTTTCACTTCCGAGTTCGGGATGGGATCGGGTGGTTCACATTCGCTATGGTCACCAAGCAAACTGGTGTGAACTAGGCGAAAGACGATAAGTTCAAGGGAAAGACTCAAGGCGTTGTGCCCTTTGCTGTCGCTTGGCTTTTCTGTTTCCGGACTACTTCAAAACTTTTATTCAGGCGGTAGACTCTCAAGAAGGGGGCTTTCGCCCGTCCTCCTGTGCCTTGGCCTGTTTTATGGAAATCTGTAACGACTTTGTGTTGTCTTCTTTAACTTTCGATTAAGTGCTGTGTCTTTATAACACCTTCAAACTGATTGGGTGTTATATGGTCAAGCCTCACGGGCAATTAGTACACGTTAGCTTCACACATTACTGCGCTTCCACACCGTGCCTATCAACGTTGTAGTCTTCAACAGCCCTTCAGGGGACTTATAGTCCCAGTGAGATCTCATCTTGGGAGGGGCTTCCCGCTTAGATGCTTTCAGCGGTTATCCTGTCCGAACATAGCTACCCGGCGATGCCACTGGCGTGACAACCGGAACACCAGAGGTTCGTCCACTCCGGTCCTCTCGTACTAGGAGCAGCTTCCCTCAAATCTCAAACGCCCACGGCAGATAGGGACCGAACTGTCTCACGACGTTCTGAACCCAGCTCGCGTACCACTTTAAATGGCGAACAGCCATACCCTTGGGACCTGCTTCAGCCCCAGGATGTGATGAGCCGACATCGAGGTGCCAAACACCGCCGTCGATATGAACTCTTGGGCGGTATCAGCCTGTTATCCCCGGAGTACCTTTTATCCGTTGAGCGATGGCCCTTCCATACAGAACCACCGGATCACTATGACCTACTTTCGTACCTGCTCGACTTGTCCGTCTCGCAGTCAAGCACCCTTATGCCATTGCACTCATCGCCTGATTTCCGACCAGGCTGAGGGTACCTTCGTGCTCCTCCGTTACTCTTTAGGAGGAGACCGCCCCAGTCAAACTACCCACCATACACTGTCCCCAATCCGGATAACGGACCTAGGTTAGAACTTCGAACATACCAGGGTGGTATTTCAAGGTTGGCTCCACAACAACTGGCGTTGCTGCTTCAAAGCCTCCCACCTATCCTACACAAATAGGTTCAAAGTCCAGTGCAAAGCTATAGTAAAGGTTCACGGGGTCTTTCCGTCTAGCCGCGGGTATACGGCATCTTCACCGCAATTTCAATTTCACTGAGTCTCGGCTGGAGACAGTGTGGCCATCGTTACGCCATTCGTGCAGGTCGGAACTTACCCGACAAGGAATTTCGCTACCTTAGGACCGTTATAGTTACGGCCGCCGTTTACTGGGGCTTCGATCAAGAGCTTCTCCGAAGATAACCCCATCAATTAACCTTCCAGCACCGGGCAGGCGTCACACCCTATACTTCCTCTTTCGAGTTTGCAGAGTGCTATGTTTTTGCTAAACAGTCGCAGCCACCATTTTATTGCAACCCCTTTCAGCTCCCACCGCGAGGGTGTTCACATACTGGGGGTGTACCTTCTCCCGAAGTTACGGTACCATTTTGCCTAGTTCCTTCAGCCGAGTTCTCTCAAGCGCCTTAGAATTCTCATCCCATCCACCTGTGTCGGTTTGGGGTACGGCCACTTGTAACCTGAAGCTTAGAGGTTTTTCTTGGAAGCATGGCATCAATCACTTCGTCGCTCCGAAGAGCAACTCGTCATCACGTCTCAGAATATAGGTTCCCGGATTTGCCTAAGAACCCTCCCTACTCGCTTAAACTGACACTTCCAACCGTCAGCTGACCTAGCCTTCTCCGTCACCCCATCGCAGTTACAACTGGTGCAGGAATATTAACCTGCTTTCCATCGACTACGCCTTTCGGCCTCGCCTTAGGTACCGACTAACCCTGCGTCGATTAGCGTTGCGCAGGAAACCTTGGATTTTCGGCGTGGGGGTTTTTCACCCCCATTATCGTTACTCATGTCAGCATTCGCACTTCTGATACCTCCAGCAAACTTCTCAGTTCACCTTCGCAGGCGTACAGAACGCTCCTCTACCGCCACACTAAAAGTGTGACCCGTAGCTTCGGTACTATGCTTAGCCCCGGTAAATCTTCCGCGCAGGCCGACTCGACCAGTGAGCTATTACGCTTTCTTTAAAGGATGGCTGCTTCTAAGCCAACCTCCTGGCTGTCTGTGCCTTCCCACATCGTTTCCCACTGAGCATAGATTTTGGGACCTTAGCTGACGGTCTGGGCTGTTTCCCTTTCCACGACGGACCTTATCACCCGCCGTGTGTCTCCCGTGCTGAAACTTGTTGGTATTCGGAGTTTGCATCGGGTTGGTAAGTCGAGATGACCCCCTAGCCGAAACAGTGCTCTACCCCCAACAGTTATACACGAGGCGCTACCTAAATAGCTTTCGAGGAGAACCAGCTATCTCCGAGCTTGATTAGCCTTTCACTCCGATCCACAGCTCATCCCCGCATTTTTCAACATACGTGGGTTCGGACCTCCAGTAAGTATTACCTCACCTTCATCCTGGCCATGGATAGATCGCCCGGTTTCGGGTCTAATCCCAGCGACTAATTCGCCCTATTAAGACTCGCTTTCGCTACGCCTCCCCTATTCGGTTAAGCTTGCCACTGAGATTAAGTCGCTGACCCATTATACAAAAGGTACGCAGTCACACCACGAAGGTGCTCCCACTGCTTGTACGCATACGGTTTCAGGATCTATTTCACTCCCCTCTCCGGGGTTCTTTTCGCCTTTCCCTCACGGTACTGGTTCACTATCGGTCAGTAAGGAGTATTTAGCCTTGGAGGATGGTCCCCCCATGTTCAGTCAAAGTTTCACGTGCTCCGACCTACTCGTTTTCACTGCACAGCGTTTTCGTGTACGGGGCTATCACCCTGTATCGCCAGACTTTCCAGACTGTTCCACTAACAACTGTACAACTTAAGGGCTAATCCCCGTTCGCTCGCCGCTACTAAGGGAATCTCGGTTGATTTCTTTTCCTCTGGGTACTTAGATGTTTCAGTTCCCCAGGTTCGCTTCATGCAGCTATGTATTCACTGCAAGATGACCAGCTTATGCTGGCCGGGTTTCCCCATTCGGAAATTCTCGGATCAAAGTTAGTTTGCAAACTCCCCGAGACTTATCGCATGCTACAACGTCCTTCATCGCCTCTCACTGCCTAGGCATCCACCGTATGCGCTTATTCACTTGACCATATAACCCCAATAAGTCTGTCCTTGTCCTCATGTTGCCATGACTGAAGATGTCTTATCGTGCTATATCGATCAGCTTTCTTAATCGCTTTTTTCTGCTTTTGAGAACTCATTCTTGTGTTCTTGCACCTCGATTGTTAGACTCAGCCCACTTGCGCAGGATTCGCTTTACGTTCTGGGTGTTCGTTCACTCGAACTCGTTTAGTAAGCTCAGGGTTTTATTCCCTGCGTTTACTTGTTACAGATTTCCATGTTGTTAAAGAGCTATTGGTGTATTTAATTCAATTTAATTGAATACGCCAATTCTATAAGGTCTCTGATGAGGCTTTAATTTTCCTACTCTGATCGAATGAACTGTGTTCACTCTACTGAGTCGTTAACTAAGCACCGAAACGGTATAGAATTGGTGGAGCTAAGCGGGATCGAACCGCTGACCCCCTGCGTGCAAGGCAGGTGCTCTCCCAGCTGAGCTATAGCCCCAGTGTTTCTTGCTAAGTCCCCTAGGCCACTTCACGCTTACCTTGCGGTAAGGTGGTGGGCCTGGGTGGACTCGAACCACCGACCTCACCCTTATCAGGGGTGCGCTCTAACCAACTGAGCTACAGGCCCTAGGCTCATACTGCTTTGATCAAAATAATTTGTTGTGGGTACTCATGACAGCGTTCAGCTGCAATTTGTAAGGAGGTGATCCAGCCCCAGGTTCCCCTAGGGCTACCTTGTTACGACTTCACCCCAGTCATGAATCACAAAGTGGTGAGCGCCCTCCCGAAGGTTAGACTACCCACTTCTTTTGCAACCCACTCCCATGGTGTGACGGGCGGTGTGTACAAGGCCCGGGAACGTATTCACCGCGACATTCTGATTCGCGATTACTAGCGATTCCGACTTCATGGAGTCGAGTTGCAGACTCCAATCCGGACTAGGACCGGCTTTCTGGGATTTGCTTACTTTCGCAAGTTCGCAGCCCTCTGTACCGGCCATTGTAGCACGTGTGTAGCCCTACCCATAAGGGCCATGATGACTTGACGTCGTCCCCACCTTCCTCCGGTTTATCACCGGCAGTCTCCCTAGAGTTCCCGGCATTACCCGCTGGCAACTAAGGACAAGGGTTGCGCTCGTTACGGGACTTAACCCAACATCTCACGACACGAGCTGACGACAGCCATGCAGCACCTGTCTCAGAGCTCCCGAAGGCACTCTACTATCTCTAACAGATTCTCTGGATGTCAAGGGTAGGTAAGGTTCTTCGCGTTGCATCGAATTAAACCACATGCTCCACCGCTTGTGCGGGCCCCCGTCAATTCATTTGAGTTTTAACCTTGCGGCCGTACTCCCCAGGCGGTCAACTTAATGCGTTAGCTGCGCCACTAATCCTGTAAATAGGACCAACGGCTAGTTGACATCGTTTACGGCGTGGACTACCAGGGTATCTAATCCTGTTTGCTACCCACGCTTTCGTACCTCAGCGTCAGTTCTAGTCCAGGGAGTCGCCTTCGCCACTGGTGTTCCTTCAGATATCTACGCATTTCACCGCTACACCTGAAATTCCACTCCCCTCTACTAAACTCTAGTCCGCCAGTTTCAAATGCCGTTCCCAGGTTGAGCCCAGGGCTTTCACATCTGACTTAACGAACCACCTACGCACGCTTTACGCCCAGTAATTCCGATTAACGCTCGCACCCTCCGTATTACCGCGGCTGCTGGCACGGAGTTAGCCGGTGCTTCTTCTAAAGGTAATGTCAAGCTACCGGGTATTGACCGGCAGGTTTTCCTCCCAATTGAAAGTGCTTTACAACCCTAGGGCCTTCTTCACACACGCGGTATTGCTGGATCAGGCTTGCGCCCATTGTCCAATATTCCCCACTGCTGCCTCCCGTAGGAGTCTGGGCCGTGTCTCAGTCCCAGTGTGGCTGATCTTCCTCTCAGAACAGCTATAGATCGTCGCCTTGGTAGGCCTTTACCCTACCAACTAGCTAATCTAACGCAGGCTCATCTCATAGCGCGAGGTCTTACGATCCCCCGCTTTCCCCCGTAGGGCGTATGCGGTATTAGCGTGGGTTTCCCCACGTTGTCCCCCACTATGAGGCAGATTCCTACGCGTTACTCACCCGTCCGCCACTCGTCAGCACCCGAAGGCCTGTTACCGTTCGACTTGCATGTGTTAAGCATACCGCCAGCGTTCAATCTGAGCCATGATCAAACTCTTCAGTTTATATCATTTTGCCACTCAATAAGATGAGTAGCCAATCTTGGCTCGACTACAAATTCAACGTATAAAATTACTTCTATATGTCAATGCTGTGTCGATTATTTATTACAAGCATAAACAGTCATCACAAGCACCCACACAAATTATTTTGATCAGGTTTTTAAAGAGCGTGGGGTAAACCCCGGTTGAGCTGGACAATTATACAGAGCCAATTCAACTTGTCAACATCCCGTTAACTTTTATTTCTTTCCGTCCCCGCTTCAGTGCTATTCACAAACCCCGAAGAAGCCGGCAATTATAACCCGCTAAAACCATCTGTCAACATCCTTTCTCTCTTTATTTTCTACTACCCCCCAAAAAAACGCCATCCTCCGAAAGACCACCGCCCAATACATACTAGATCGATTAAGGTCAGGCGGTTATTGTCACTCTCGCAAACTTTCTTTTTCCTACCTGATAAACATGCTTAGTGCCGACTGAAATCTCCAGCTTCTGATCGGAAACCTTTTCTCCGTCAATCTTTACCGCACCCTGCTTTATCATGCGATTAGCCTCGGACGTGCTCTCCGTTAATCCTGAGTCTTTCAATAGGTTCGCTATACCGTAACTTGCCCCTTCAGTCTTCAATTCCAGCTCATCCATTTCCTCCGGCATCGCACCACGCTGAAATCTGGCTTCAAAATTCTCCAATGCCTTGCTGGCAGCGGATGCATCATGAAATCTTTCTATAATTTCCTGAGCCAACTTCACTTTATAATTTCTCGGGTTTGCACCTTGCCTGCATTCTTCTGCCCATAACTCTATTTCAGCCATCGGCCGAAAACTCAGCAATTCAAAATAACGCCACATCAACTCATCTGATATGGACATTAATTTACCGAACATATCATCAGCGGAGTCGGCTATACCGACATAGTTATTGAGCGACTTGGACATTTTTTGTATGCCGTCCAGCCCCTCCAAAATCGGCATGGTCATAACAACCTGGGGTTTTTGCCCAAAAGCCTCTTGTAACTGCCGCCCAACCAGCAAGTTAAACTTTTGATCCGTACCGCCCAACTCCACATCCGCCTTCATCGCCACCGAATCATACCCTTGGATTAAAGGGTACAAAAATTCATGTATCGCAATGGGCTGCCCACCTTTATAGCGCTTACTGAAATCATCCCGCTCCAGCATCCTGGCTACTGTATGTTTTGCCGCCAATTGAATCAAATCCGCCGGTGACATGGCATTCATCCAGCTTGAATTAAACATCACCCGCGTCTTAGTCGGATCCAGGATTTTAAATATTTGTTCCTCATAAGTTTTTGCATTACTGATAACCTCGTCCCGAGTCAACGGCTTACGCGTCACGTTTTTCCCTGTTGGGTCACCTATCATCCCGGTAAAATCACCGATCAGAAACAACACCTCGTGCCCGAGATCTTGAAATTGCTTTAATTTATTGATCAGGACGGTATGCCCCAAATGCAAGTCAGGAGCGGTCGGATCAAACCCTGCCTTAATGCGAAGAGGCCGCCCCTCTTCCAACTTTTTGATTAATTCTTTCTTGACCAAAACCTCATCTGTCCCTCTAAGAAGGTGCTCCAATACGTCCTCTTGCAATTCCTTTCTCCAAATGTCTATAAATAGTTCATTATAGAATTAATCACCAACTCCCCCGAACAAAACTTTTTATATGGTCCAAAATTGGTAAAAGCTTTCAAAATCACTTAAAATTAAAAGCATAATTTCATTAAATTATTTATGATTTACGTAACTCAATAAAAACTATAGCCTAGTGAAAAATAGAATCTATATCTCCTTACTCCTTGGGATTAACGTAGCCTTTTCAGCACCCGGTTACACCCAGCCCAAACCGGCAAACAAACATACAGGCACTAAGACTATTTCCACAACCACCCATCACTCAACACCCACCTTACCTGTTAATAAGAAAAGCCTGACGACTGTTGTTAAAACCAAGCCTAACACCTCATCAAAGCTCACCAGTAACAAAAAAGCGCCTGCGCCAAAGCCCGTCAACAACAAAAAACCTGTTGCCACATCCAATTCCACTAAAAAAACAGCCATCGTTTCGGTCAAGTTAAAAAACAACAAGCAATCTACTACCCCATCCAAGCTGAACCATAAAACATCTTCTGTTGCATCTATTAAAGAGACCGTCAGAAAACATACCATTCTTGATTCCAAGTCAATTAAATCTGTATCAGTAAAGTTGGCCAACCAAAAAAAATCGCCAAACAACACACCTGCTGATCTGAATATGGATGATGTAGAATCAAATCAAATCATCCATGCAAATAATGACAACCTATTCCGTCCAATCTTAATCAACCATCCGCAAACCACTAAAATCAACACAGCTCATGTATCCATAGAAACCTCTTTGTTTCTGGACGGGCTCGAAGCTGGCTTATCAAAAGAACTGATCCTGCAACTTGCTGATATTTTTGCATGGGACATCGATTTTGCCACCAATCTACATCCCGGCGATCAATTCACAATTGTTTATGGCAAGAAAATGGTTGACGGAAAAGAAACCAATAACGACGAAATTATTGCCGCCGAGTTTATTAACCAAGGAGTGTCGTATGCAGCAGTCAGGTACATCAACGAAGCCGGTATTGCCAGCTATTACACACCTGACGGACAATCTATGCAAAGGGCTTTTTTAAGCACGCCTGTCGACTTTGCAGAAATCAGCTCTCCTTTCGACATGCACCGACAACATCCTATACTTAACCGGATTCGCGCCCACAAGGGCGTTGACTATGCAGCAAGAACCGGAACACCCGTAAAAACGACCGGGGACGGAATCGTTACCTTTAGCGGCCGCAAAGGCGCGTATGGACAGGTCGTCATTGTTCAGCACAATGATCGCTATGAAACACTTTATGCACACATGTCTGATTTTAAAAAAGGTCTACAGGTCGGCAATCATGTTAAACAAGGCGATGTTATCGGCTATGTAGGCCAAACCGGTCTGGCCACAGGCCCCCATTTGCATTATGAATTTCATGTCGATGGCATTTATCGCGACCCGGAGGCGGTAAAAATACCGCATTCAATGCCGATAAGTAACGCATTGCTGAATGATTTCAACGCTCAGACCCAACCACTCTTCGTACAACTTAACCAAACCAAGGCCAAAAGCCTACTTGCGAAAACCCACTCGACAATTACCCCTCCCGCATCCATACAACCGTTCCGCTACGATTGACCCTAGCAATGCCCGAACTTTATATTGGCCTCATGTCAGGAACCAGCTTGGATGGTATTGACGCTGCTCTTGTTGATTTTCAAGATAATAAAGTCCATCTTGTTGAGTTTGAATGCTTGCCTTTCCCCGACGAGATTCAAAGCGCAATCCAACGCCTCAGCAAACCTGACGCATTAATCTCGCTCAAAGACTATGGCGCAATGGACACGCAACTCGGTCACCTGTTCGCCACGGCTGTTAGCTCCTTACTGGCTAAAGCCGATATTCCCGCGTCATCGGTCAATGCCATCGGCAGTCATGGACAAACCCTCTATCATGCACCCGAAATTCGCCACCCTTTTTCCTTGCAAATCGGCGACCCCAACATTATTGCTGAACTTACCGGCATCACCACCGTAGCCGATTTCAGACGCCGGGATATTGCCGCCAAAGGCCAAGGCGCACCGCTGGTTCCGGCCTTTCATCAGGCCGTATTCCAGCACCCTGATGAACATCGCTGCATCGTAAATATCGGCGGCATCGCCAATATTACCGTCCTGCCTAAGCATCAACTCGCCGACATAATCGGCTTTGATACCGGCCCCGGCAACACCTTAATGGATCTATGGATCAAGCTGCACCGGAACCTGTCGTATGATAAAAATGGCGACTGGGCCAAAACCGGAAAAATCGATCATGACTTGGTGGCACTATTAAAACAGGATGCTTATTTCAACGCCGCTCCGCCCAAAAGCACCGGCAAAGAATATTTTTCATTGCCCTGGGTCTATCAGTATTTCGACGCATTCAGTTATAAGGCCGAAGACATACAAGCCAGCTTATGTTTTTTAACGACGATAACGATTTGCGACGCCATCAAAAAACACGCACCGACTACAGAGCGCCTATTGATTTGCGGCGGCGGCATTCATAATGATTTCTTATTCGATCTCATTCAGCAGAACATTGACTGCCCTGTTGAATCGACTGAGCGGCATGGACTTCATCCCGATCATGTTGAGGCCATGGCTTTCGCGTGGTTAGCTAGACAAACATTGAACAATCTACCGGGCAATCTTAAAGAAGTAACAGGAGCGATTGACTCTGTCATTCTTGGGGGGATTTATCAGGGAAAGAAAAAGGGCGACAGCCCTGTCGCCCTTGAAGGGGAGAAACTTTAAGACAACTACGCTGAAAACGAAGATCCGCACCCACACGTCGTGGTTGCGCTAGGATTGCGAATAACAAACTGAGCGCCTGACAAATCTTCTTTATAGTCAATTTCAGCGCCGGTTAGATATTGAATGCTCATCGCATCAATCAATACCGTAACACCGCCGTTTTCAACGCGGGTATCATCTTCATTGACTTCCTCATCAAACGTAAAGCCGTATTGGAACCCTGAACAGCCGCCGCCGGTGACATAAACCCTCAGCTTCAGATTATCATTGCCTTCCTCGGCTATTAATTCGCACACCTTAGCTGCGGCGCTGTCGGAAAAAACTATCGGATTAGACATATATTTAGCACTATAAAAAATGGGGTAGATTAAATTATGACTATACCCAGTTTCTCAGTCAAGAATTATGAAGTGGCTACTAAGTACAAGATCATATTTCTTTTAACATTTGCGCTGAGTCAAATGGCTTTAGACATTTGCTGAAAACAGCTAAAGCCGTTTTACTCCTGTTAAAAGACTTTTGAACAACTACTTATCCTTACGGATAAAGCGCAATGATCTTTAACCCAGAGCCTTCCTTTAACCCAAACATCAAATTCATATTTTGCACCGCCTGCCCCGCCGCACCTTTAACCAGATTATCGATCACCGATAACACCACGATAGTTTGACCGCCCTGCGGTTGATGGATCGAAATATGGCAATTATTACTACCCCGGACATTCCGGGTATCAGGATGCGAGCCTTGCGGCAACACATCGACAAAGGTTTCATTGGCGTAGCGTTTTTCATACAACGCCTGCACATCATCCAGACTCCCTTGCGCCTGAGCATATAAAGTAGCGTGTATCCCTCTTATCATCGGCGTTAGATGCGGCACAAAAGTCAATCCGACTGATTTTCCGGCAACCCACTCCAGCCCCTGAACGATTTCCGGCAAATGCCGATGCCCGCCAACCGCATACGCTTTAAAACCCTCTCCGGTTTCGCTCATTAACGTCGCCAACTCCGCTTTACGCCCTGCCCCGCTGACGCCGGATTTAACATCAGCGATTAAATGCTTAACATCGACCAGATTATTTTCAAGCAACGGTAAAAAGCCCAGCTGCACGGCGGTCGGATAACAACCCGGACAAGCGATTAGATGGCTGTGTTTAATCGCCTCACGATTTACTTCCGGCAAACCGTAAACCGCCTCAGCGATTAAATCGGGACACGCGTGCTCCATGCCATACCATTTGCTCCACTCCTTGGCATCTTTCAGCCTGAAATCGGCGGACAAATCGATCACTTTGACGCCGCGCGCCAGCAACTGCTCAGCCATCAGCATCGCCGTACCGTTCGGCGTTGCAAAAAACACCACATCGCACTCGGCCAAAGTTTCGACCTCAGGCAGACTAAACACAGCGTCGATAGAACCTCGCAAGCTGGGATAAAGCGCATCCACCCTAACCCCAGCATCGGCGCGTGAAGTAACGACCGCCACCTCAACATCCGAATGCAACGCCAAAATCCGCAATAGTTCAACACCGGTATATCCGGTTCCGCCCACAATACCTACACGAATCATCTGTTTTACCCTAACCACACATTGTTTATGAAAATAACTGGAGCATATAATAACCGCAACTTAGCTTATTGACGATGTTGAAACCATGCCGCTTCCCGATCAGATGCTTGCCATTGAAATTGACGATGGTGTTTTAAAACCGGCTACGCGCAGAAGTTCTATATATTGGACACAGTTTTGCCCAAGAATACTTCAGAGGAGCAGTAAATGTGGTTTTTCGCGTGTAAGTAGTCGTTCAAAAGTCTTTTAACAGGAGTAAAACGGCTTTAGCTGTTTTCAGCAAATGTCTAAAGCCATTTGACTCCAGCGCAAATGTTAAAAGAAATATGATCTTGTACTTATCACTACGTCGCCACTGCGGCCTCAGCGGAGATTGCAGCGCGGTACACCGAGGCCATCGTTACCTACTGCGAGAGCCTTTGTAGCTTTCCGTATCGCGGCACCCTGCGCGATGACGTTCGGCCTGGCCTGCGCGTCACCCACTACAAGAAGCGCGCCGTGATCGCCTTTGATGTGGACGCCGAGCGTGTTTCCATCATTGGCGTGTTCTATGGCGGCCAAGACTACGAAACGTTCCTCCAAGACGACTTCGAAGACGACCAAGGACCTTGAATGTGTGCTGGCGAAAGGGTTTGCCAAGCTGCAAGCCGATGCCAACAGCGACCCCAAGCCCAGCGTGTGGGTGACTCTGGGCTACAGGTTCTGATCGTTCCAAGCCCTGGGTACCGGCCAACATGAGTCATTGCAAGGTTTTGTGCGTTTTCTTTTTGCTAAACTTGATATTGTCCCATTATAGGTAGCAACAGGATCGATGTTGCCTTGGTCTGCCTGCATCCGATAGAAGTATCGGACGGGGTTGATGCCTAAGTTACGGGCAATGCTTGTAACAATCGCGCTGCGTAGACTTGCCGTTCTGAAGCGAGGCAGTGTATTAATGTTGTAAACCTTATAGGAATATCTATCATGAAAAAATTCACAAAACGTATTTTAGTCACTGCACTATTAGCAGGCTCAGTAGTCACTACAGCCCAGGCTGAAACGGCGAGCGTCAGCGTTGATGTGTTTGCAGGATTAGCGTCGGTTATGGAGCTTACTTGTACGAATGTTAACTTTGGTCTTTGGAGAGTGCCTACAGGGGCTCGTACTGGAGGAGCTTCTACCATTACTTTGACTGATCTTAGCGCTACCAGCGTTACCGCGGGTAGTTCTGCTAGTATTGCTCTATCAACAGCTAAAGCTGCGCCTGCCGCTGGTTCTTGCTCCGTATCGGGTTCTACCAAAATAACGGGCAACGGCACCGCTGCACTGACCGGTGCGACGGGCAGCTTCGCAACGAACGGCGGCACAGGATTCAATAATGAAACACTGGCCGCGGCGACCACACCGGTATCAGCGTTTACCTATGCTCTGGCCCTCTCAAGCGCTACCCCAGCTATAAGCTCAACAGGCACGTCTGCATTTACCATTGCGGGAACCATGAGCATACCTGATGGCTTGGCTGTTGCTAATTACGGCGGCTATAAAGGGGCAGCTATTACTGTCGCTTTTACCGATTAATAAGGCTTCGAGTTCACGTTAGTGTAACGTGAGAAAGGCGATGGCCGCCTGGTTGCAGCCATCGCCTTACTAATAAGCGCGTGATAGTTGCGCGCTTGTTATTTATTTTAAGTGGTAATAAGCGCTATTAAGCCACCGCTTAGCGAGTCGCTTAGGGCAAACACCGGCCAAACCACATCAATAAGGCTTGCCTTACTAGGTAAACAGGATTTATTGATGTATTAAACCCACAGGAAGTTCTATCATGAACAAATTCACAAAACTCAGTTTAGTCACTGCACTATTAGCAGGCTCAGTAGTCACTACAGCCCAGGCTGAAACGGCGAGCACCAGCGTTAATGTGTTTGCAGGATTAGCGTCGGTTATGACGCTTACTTGTTCGAATGTTAACTTTGGTACTTGGAGAGTGCCTGCAGGGCCTCGTGCTAGCGGAGCTTCTATCATTACTTTGACTAATGATCACAATGTCAGCGTTACCGATGGTACTGCTGCTGGTGTTGCTCTAACAGGGACTAATATAGCGCCTGCCGCTGGTTCTTGCTCCGTAACGGGTTCTACCAAAACTTCGGGCACCGGCACTGCTACACTGACCAGTCCGACGGGCACCTTCGTAGCCACCACCGGCACAGGATTCGATGGTGAATCGCTGGCCGCGCCGGCCTCAGCGTCAACAACTTTTACCTATAGCCTGGCGCTCTCAACCGGTACCCCAGCTATAAGCCCAACAGGCACGACTGCATTTACCATTGCGGGAACCATGCGCATACCTGATGGCTTGGCTATGGGTAATTACGGCGGCTATAAAGGGGCAGCTATTACTGTCGCTTTTACCGATTAATAAGGCTTCGAGTTCACGTTAGTGTAACGTGAGAAAGGCGATGGCCGCCTAGTTGCAGCCCTGTAGCCCTGTAGGTCGGGTTAGCGACAGCGTAACCCGACACATCGAAGCCGGAGTGTCGGGTTACGTTATCTCGCTACGCTCAATAAGCTAACCCGACCTACAGGGCTAGGTAAACAGGATTTATTGATGTGGTAAACCCATAGGAAGGGCGAATTCAACTCATAAATGCAACACCCAGTAAATCATCGGTTTTAAGTGAAGCCATTTCACAAAATACTTCCCAAGGTGTTTTGTAGTTTAATTTTTTTCTAGGTCTATGGTTAAGCCCCACTAAGACTTTGTTAGCATCATCTTGGGTTACCTGATCCAATGGTTGGTTCTTAGGGAAATATTGCCTCAACAAACCGTTATGGTTTTCGTTCAAGC
>JBCKWP010000009.1:0-30270 GCA_038922455.1 Methylobacter sp.
GGGGGCCAATCTACAAGACAGGCTCTGAAAAAAATAATCAGTCCTCAGGGTACGACGGCCTCCCAATAAACGGTTTAAGCTTACTTGGTCTTTTGGGTTATATTTTATTTATTTTCAATCATACAAGGGTACGCTGTGCGCACCGTTTCCAGATCATTCCGCTATCAGAATGCCAAAAAGGTACGCGCAACGTACTCTACGATCCAATTATAATCACTCATCTTTTTTATTTGCCTTATTGATGATTTATCAATGAAAAACATCTAGTGCTGCTTGTTATCTCTACGCAGACCTAACTTCATTTAACATGTCCGGGTGATGATCAAGCAACTTAAGCAGCTTAATAAGCGCTAACGGCGGTTTTGATCTCCCGTTTTCATAACGAGAAAAGGCGTTAATGCCGCCGCCAAATATTTCCCCGGCTTCCTTTTGATCAAGATGCAGTTTTTTTCTTACAGTAGCAATATAAATAGGATCGATAATTGTGGCATTAACTTGTTTTGAAAACTCACGCATTAAGGCGCTTACTCGTCGTGATTCCGTTACATTAAAAATCGCTTCATCGCAAGCAGGGCAAAAGTCACCAGTGACATCAGGGATGATGGTAGATTCGCCTTTGTAGGTGTATGGCATATCGCGGGTGTCATGTACTAATTCCGCTGTTGGACAAGATGGACATTTCATATTTATAGCTCCTCACAAAGCTGGACTGGGGCATGTTGCCCCGTCCGAAACGTTTTGTGTTGGTTAGTATAGTCATTTAGCTCAGGCATCGCTTAAATGTTACGGGCGGGGTTGCAAACCCCGTCCCGCTTGGGTTCGCGCAGCGTGCTACTTATTTTTAATGATCCCGCTGAATAATATAAAGCGACAAATCCCTCAACAAATCCGCTTCACTACCCAAAATACTCAAATTTTCCAACGCCTGCTCATGCAACTCCTGCGCTTTTTGCTTGGCTCCGGCCATGCCTAACAGGGCGGGGTAGGTGGGTTTGTTGTTGTCTTTGTCTTTGCCTTGGGTTTTGCCCAAGGTTGCGGTGTCGCTTTCTTCGTCGAGAATGTCGTCCTTAACTTGAAACGATAAGCCGATACACTTGGCGTAATTATCCAGTTTCTTGGCAATATTCGAATCTAAATCGGCTTTCGCCAGCGTAGCCATGTTGACGCTGGCACGGATTAACGCGCCGGTTTTATGGATATGCATGTTTTCCAGTTCAGGCAGGGTCAGGCGGGTGCCTACGGATTGCAGGTCGATGGCCTGGCCGCCGACCATGCCTTGGGAGCCGCTGGCTCTGGTTAACACGGTGATCATTTTCAAGCGGTTTTCAGCCGTTGCGGTGATGCTCGGATCATTGGCCAGTATTTCAAAAGCCAAAGCCTGTAAGGCGTCGCCGGTTAAAATGGCGGTCGCTTCATCGAATGCCTTATGACAGGTGGCTTTGCCGCGTCGGAGATCGTCATCGTCCATCGCCGGAAGGTCGTCATGAATCAACGAATAAACGTGGATGAATTCAACCGCGCATGCCGGGCCATCCAAGGCTTCCGGGGCAATACCTAAGGTTAATCCGGTGCAATAAGTCAGCATTGGGCGCATCCGTTTGCCGCCGTTCAAGGTGCTGTAGCGCATAGCTTGATGCAGTTTTTGCGGCAGGATGTTTTCGCCGGGAAGGTGCGCTTCTAACGCTTTTTCTACACGGTTTTGACAAAAATCAAGATATTCTTTTAACGCATTACTCATCGGTAAAGGGCTCCAGGGTTTGAGTGCCGTTTTTTTCAATTAGGATTTGAACTTTCTGTTCGGCCTCTTGCAGGGCTTTTTGACAGGTGCGGGTCAGGTTAACCCCGCGCTCAAATGACTTTAACGATTCTTCCAGCGAAATATCGCCTTGTTCAAGCTGGTTGACCAATTGCTCAAGTTCGGCGAGTGAATCTTCGAATAAAGTCGGGGTTTTCTTTTTCGGCATGAGATAAAAATATGTTTAATGATACGATGTACAAATGAACGACAGCATTATATCTGAATTTGAATTGTGAGTGATTAGGAAGAATGAGTAACGAATATAACGCGGCGGCAATTGAGGTTTTAAGCGGCCTGGAGCCGGTGCGCAAACGTCCCGGCATGTACACGGATACCACCCGGCCCAACCATTTGGTGCAGGAAGTCGTTGATAACAGTGTTGATGAAGCGATGGCAGGCCACGCTACGTCAATTGATGTGGTCTTGTATAAAGACGGCTCGGTGCTGGTTAGCGATAATGGCCGGGGTATGCCGGTCGATATACATCCCGAACAAGGCATTTCCGGTGTCGAGGTGATTTTGACTCAGCTGCATGCGGGCGGAAAGTTTTCCAATAAAAACTACCAGTTTTCCGGCGGTTTGCATGGCGTGGGGGTGTCGGTCGTTAACGCCTTGTCGGCAAAGCTGGAAATAGAAGTCAAGCGTAACGGCAAGATTTACCGGATGGACTATGCCGACGGCGAAAAACAAACCGAGCTGGCCGAGACCGGCAGCGTCGGCAAGAATAATACCGGCACGTCGATTCGCTTTTGGCCGAATGAAAAATATTTCGACTCTAATAAAATATCGATTTTAAAGCTTAAGCATGTGTTGCGCGCCAAGGCGGTTTTATGTCCGGGCTTAAAAATATCCTTGAACGTCGATCAAACCGACGAGGCCTATTTTTGGTGTTATCAGGACGGTTTGAAAGAATATTTGCTCGACCGTATCGGCGACATTGATTATTGCCCGGAACAGCCGTTTATGGGCAACATGGCCGCCAATCATGAAGCGGTCGAATGGGGCATTGTCTGGGCGATTGAAAATCCTCCCGAGGTGTTGGCTGAAAGTTACGTGAATCTGGTGCCGACTGCGCAAGGCGGAACCCACGTCAACGGCCTACGCTCTGGTTTGACCGAAGCGATGCGCGAGTTTTGCGACATCAGGAATATTTTGCCGCGCGGCGTTAAAGTTGCCCCGGAAGATGTCTGGGAAAACTGCCATTTTGTGCTGTCGGTAAAACTGGAAGATCCGCAGTTTTCAGGGCAAACCAAGGAACGGCTCAGCTCCCGCGAATGCGTGGCTTTTGTTTCCGGCGTGGCTAAAGACGGCTTTAGTTTATGGTTGAACCAGAACCCGGCGGAAGGCGAGAAAATCGCCGAGATCATTATCTCCAGCGCCCAAAAGCGGCTGCGTTCCAATAAAAAAATCATCCGCAAAAAAATCACCTCAGGCCCCGCATTGCCGGGAAAATTGGCCGACTGTTCGGCGCAGGATATAGCTCGTACCGAATTGTTTCTGGTCGAAGGGGATTCGGCGGGCGGCTCGGCCAAGCAGGCCAGGGAGCGCGATTTTCAGGCGATCCTGCCGTTGCGCGGCAAGATTCTTAATACCTGGGAAGTGGAATCCAACCAAGTGATGGCGTCGCAGGAAGTCTATAATATTGCCGTGGCCTTAGGTATTGAGCCGGGTTCCAGTGATTTGCAGAACCTGCGTTATGGCAAGGTGTGCATCCTGGCCGATGCGGATTCTGACGGCAATCATATCGCCACCTTGATCTGTGCGTTGTTTTATCAGCATTTCAATGCGCTGGTGGTCGCTGGGCATGTGTTTGTCGCGATGCCGCCGTTGTATCGGATCGATGTCGGCAAGCGGGTATTTTATGCGCTGGATGAAGCCGAGCGCCAAGGCGTGTTGGATCGTATCGCCGCCGAAAAGCTCAAAGGCCAAATTAATGTGCAACGCTTTAAAGGTCTGGGCGAGATGAATCCCAGTCAGCTTCGTGAAACCACGATGAACCCGGACACCCGCAGGCTAGTGCAGTTGACCGTGGAAGAAGGCGACGACACTAGCGGTAAGCTTGATTTGTTGCTGGCTAAAAAACGCTCGCAAGACCGAAAAGTGTGGCTGGAAACCAAGGGCAATTTGGCGGATATTGCGTGATGAGTGTGGTGTATAAGGGGTGTTAGGCAAAAATGAAGGTTATGCGGAAATGAACAAACCACATCAGCGCATTGGCTCAATAAGTAACGCTCATGTAGGTGCTGACTTCGAGAAAGCTGCAATGTTGTACTTCGAGAAGCAAGGAAAACACCTCTCGCGTAATTTTCCACTCGAAATTGGTGTCCACGATAAAAAGAAAAAGCACTGCTTTGACCTTGGTTCTGCTAACCCAAAAATCATAATCGAATGCAAGTCGCATAGATGGACTACGGGCGGCAAGGTTCCTAGCGCCAAAATGACCACATGGAATGAAGCAATGCTATATTTTCATCTGGCACCAAAAGATTTTAAAAAGGTATTTTTTACTCTGCACGATAAAAGGCAAACCAGCGGAGAAACGCTTGTTTCTTACTATAAAAGAACCTACTTTCACCTTATCCCATATGATGTAGAGTTTCTCGAATTCGACGAATCCACTGGTGACATTATTCGTGAGTAAAATGCCTAACCCTGCATTCGAGCGGGACGCCGCTAAAGTGCGGCGCCCCTCAATTTTACGATATAACGTGTACAGATACTTATGATTACCAGGATAAAGTGTGAGCCACGAGTTACCAGAAAACAGTTTTGACGTAACAGCGTTTTTAAAAAGCCTGACTACGCGCCCCGGCATTTACAAGATGCTTAATGACCAGGGCGAGATTATTTATATCGGTAAGGCCAAGAACCTTAAAAATCGCGTTTCCAGTTATTTTAACAAGCAAACCGCTTCGACTAAGCAACAGACGATGGTGGCTAAGATTGCGAGCATCGAAGTCACGGTCACGCATACCGAAGGCGCGGCGTTGTTGCTGGAATGCCAGCAGATCAAGCGCCATAAGCCACGCTACAATATTTGCTTAAGGGATGATCGATCCTATCCTTATATCTTCTTGTCCAGCGAGCACGATTTCCCGCAGATTACCCTGCATCGTGGCGCAAAAAAGCGTAAGGGCAAATATTTCGGCCCTTATCCGGGCATCGGTGCCATCAAGGAAAGCCTGAAATTGCTGCAAAAGATTTTTCCGATCAGGCAGTGCGACGATACCTTTTATAACAACCGTTCCCGGCCTTGCTTACAGCATCAGATTAACCGCTGCACCGCGCCTTGCGTCGGTTTAATCGATAAAGCCAGCTATGCGTTGGATGTTGACAGCACGGTGCTATTTTTGGAAGGCAAGGGCAGTCTGCTGATTGATCGATTGATTGTTAAAATGGAGCAGGCTGCGGCTAATCTTGACTATGAACAGGCCGCCGTTTTCAGGGATCAGATCGCAAAATTGCGCTCGGTGCTGGAGAAACATTTTGTTCACGGTGAGCGGGGTGATGTCGATATTATTGCCTGCGCGATTAAGGCTGGAGTGGCCTGTGTGCAGGTGTTCTTCATCCGTAACGGGCAGCATTTGGGCAATAAGGTGTTTTTCCCCAAGATTACCGATGACTATGAACCGGCGGCTATCGTCCAGGCGTTTATCCCGCAATACTACCTGGATAGACAAGCGCCGCAGGAGTTGATCGTCAGTCATCGGCCGGAAGAGGCTGAGTTATTGATGGAAGTGTTGGCGGGCCAGTCAAAACATACGGTGGCTATTTCCCACAAGGTCAGGGGCGAGCGTTCAAAATGGCTGCAAATGGCCTGTACCAACGCCGAGAATTCATTGCTGAGTAAGTTATCCGACAAACAAGGGCTTTATGCCCGGTTCCTCAGTTTACAGGAAGAATTGGGCTGCAAGGAATTGCCAAAACGCTTGGAATGCTTCGATATTAGCCATACCCAAGGCGAACATACGGTTGCATCCTGCGTTGTTTTTGACCGGGAGGGACCGGTAAAATCAGCTTATCGCCGGTTTAATATAGAAGGTATAACCGGTGGCGATGATTATGCAGCCATACATCAAGCGGTGTTCAGACGTTTTAAGCGACTAAAACAGGGCGAACATATCGCGCCGGATATATTGTTCATAGATGGCGGTAAAGGTCAGGTGCATGAAGCGCAAAAGGCATTGGCGGAATTAGACATAAACAATGTTATGATAGTCGGCGTTTCCAAGGGGCCGGATAGAAAACCCGGTATGGAGAAGCTGATACTGGTGGAGCAGGATCAGCCGATAGATATAAAGCCGGGAGCCAGCGGACTGTTGTTGATTCAGCATATTCGCGATGAAGCGCACCGGTTTGCAATCACAGGACACAGGCAGCGTCGAGGCAAGGCCAAAAAACAATCGGCTATGGAAGCCATTCCGGGATTGGGGCCTAAACGACGGCAGATTTTATTAAAACAATTTGGGGGGCTGCAAGGTATTTCACAGGCAAGCGTGGATGGACTTTGTAGCGTGGACGGCATTAGTCGCCAATTAGCACAACGGATTTACGAACTATTCCATCATCAAGATGATTGAATTTAACTTACCTACAAATCTCACGCTGTTAAGAATCGCGTTAATCCCGTTATTAACCGTGGTTTTTTATCTGCCTTGGGTCTATTCCAATGTCGCCTGCATGCTGATTTTTTTGGCGGCGGGGATTACTGATTGGCTGGATGGCTATCTTGCCAGAAAAATGCAGTTGGAAACGCCTTTCGGGGCTTTTTTAGACCCGGTTGCGGATAAACTGATGGTGGCCATGGTCTTGGTGCTGATCGTTCAGCAGCAGGGTAGCCCTTATCTGGCTATTCCTGCCGCCGTCATTATTGGCCGGGAAATAACGATTGCATCGCTACGGGAATGGATGGCGGAGATCGGCCAGCGGGCTCAGGTTAAGGTTTCCCAATTAGGTAAATGGAAAACCAGCGCACAAATGTTGGCAATCGGCATGTTGTTATATCGCGAAGATTTGTTGGGTATCCCCATCAATTATTGCGGCTACGGCTTGTTGTATATTGCGGCTATATTGACCTTATGGTCGATGATCAATTACTTAAGTGCGGCATTGGCGATATTGACCGCAAAATAAATATTATTATAATCGGCCTATTTAGGCAGGTTGAATTTTCACCCACCTATAAATACAGCACATTGAATTAGCTGTGAAAGAAGAACATGGATCAGGAAATAGAAATAGAAGATACTCAGGCTGAGTCTGAAGTACAAGATGAGATATTACTGGCAGCATTGACACTGTTTGCCGAAAAAGGTTATTTCAATACCTCGTTAATCGATATTAAAGAGGTGGCGGGGATAGAAAATACCGGCATCATTTTCCAGTACTTCAAAACCAAACAGATGATTGCGGCACAGTTGTATGCCAATATTCTCGATAGTTTAAACATCTCCATTGACGACATAAAGCATCAAAACGAAAAACCGTCCGAGCAATTGCGAGGCATAGTCGATTTGTTGTTCAAGTTGGCAGAAGACGCCCCCAATGTGATGCGGTTTTTGTTGCTGTTGAAAACCGATGAATTTTTGCCTGAATCCGTCCCGCTTCATGAATCCCCAGTCTTCATAAAAATCACTGGGATTATTGATGCAGGGATCAAGGTAGCTGAAATTCGCGCTATTAGCCCACAGCTGGCTCATGCCTATTTTTTCGGTATTATTGATAACATCCTGAGACAGGTGTTGACCGGGTTTCTGGACAAGAAAGCCGATTTTTATCAATCTCAGGCTTGGCTTGCTGCGTGGAATACAATCGCCAAAAAGTGATGTTGATAACTCTAAAAACAGGGCATTTGAAAATCGCGTAGCCTCCCTTTGATTTCCGATGGCATACCCCTCCCCGATTAAAAAAATACGAGCAGGGGTCAGTTTGATCATCCTAGTCATGGCGGATTGCCTAACGGCGAATCCGCCGTTAGGGGTACGATTAAATCCGAAAGTTCATTCCGGCTCACCCATATCGTTAAAATTCAGCAAAAATGGCAAAGTGCGGTCGATGATTTTCGTGGATATTGATGCTCAAATTGTTTCTGATTCTCGATATTAGCCTCTTACATACCTTTGTTTATTCCTGTTAGACCAATAATCTGTCGCCAGCTGCTGAGCATGCTCCTGCGTATCAGCTTTGCCCAACAACTTAAGTGCAACCGCCGCCGTGCCGATGATGGAGGCTGTTGCAAACTCGTCTTCGGTTTTTCCCTGCCAGATTAACGCCAGTTGCTCCGGTTCGAGAAGGTCGGGTTTAACATGGCGGCGGGTAAATAAAGCGGGCCAGTTTTCGTCGGATAATTCACCGTTGTGTACGCTTTGCACCAGGCATTCCATATCGGGATTGCGTTCAATTTCTCCACCTTCGCCTTTTAATACTGCCATGTGCGGCTGGTTTAATAAGGCGGCGGCTTGTTGATGCACGGGTTGGTAGCCGGGATGGAATATACCCTGAATACTGTATGCTGCATTAAACGGGTTTAACAAACGTACCAGAGTATGCACCGGCGAGCGCAAACCCAGTATCGGACGCAGTTCGATAATGTCATGCAGCTTGGGGCAAAAATGCTCCAGCGATAAATAACTGAAATGCTGTTGTTCAAGTTGCTGTTTGGCATCCGCAATAGAGCTTGCGCATTTAAGGCCTAAATAGCCCAGCATATTTTCGGTGTACAGTCTTCCGGCGGTATGGCCGCTGGCGCCGTGCATAAAAACGGTAATGCCGTTTTCAGCCAGCAGCAAAGCCGACAGCAAAAACCACGGTAAATGCCGACGCTTTCCGGCATATGACGACCAGTCCAGATCGACTTTTACCGCATTGTCTTCAATATTAAATGATTCCATTGCCGCCTGTGCAAAACCGGCCAATTCTTCAGGGGTTTCTTCCTTAACACGCATCAACATCAAAAACGCGCCCAGTTGAACGGGCAGCACCTGATCGGTCAGGATCATGTTCATCGCACGATAGGCTTCATCCTGGGTTAGCGGTCTTGAACCTTTTTTGCCTTTGCCCAGAATACGGATGATTTCTGCGAACGGATGTTCCGGGTAAGGCGTTTGTTGGTGATGGGTGAGGGTCATATTGCTAGGGATGGTATGTATGCCGCAAGACTGCCTGGAGCAGTCGCGGCGAAGGTAAATTTAAAATAATGGTCGACTAACAAGGCGATAAACACACCGGTCAGGTACATCAGCGAATAAAAGAAGGTTCGCATCGCGGTTTTGTCATCTTTCCTGATCATCATCAAAATGGCGAAATAGATGAAGCCAAGGCCCAGCGGTACCACGGCGAACAGGTAAATCAGCCCGCTCATGCCGGTCAGATAAGGCAGCAGGGTAACAATGAACAGCAGCAGCGAATAAAGAAAAATATGCAGACGGGTAAATTCTACGCCGTGCGTTACCGGCAACATCGGGATGCCGACTTTGGCGAATTCCTTGCGCTTGGCGATAGACAGCGGCCAGAAATGCGGCGGCGTCCACACGAAAACAATCAAAAACAACAGCATCGAATAAGGATGCACTTCACCGGTCATCGCGCACCAGCCCAGCATCGGTGGAGTCGCCCCGAAAGCACCGGCAATAACGATATTTTGCGGGGTCATGCGCTTAAGGTAGACCGTATAAATGATGGCGTAGCCGAGCGCCGACAAGAAAGTCAGTAATGCGGTTAAGGCGTTGACCATAACGATCAGCAATGCCATCGAAATAACGCCCAGCGTCAACGCAAAAACGATGACCTTGGTCGGACTTAATTCACCTTTTGGTAAGGGGCGGTTTTTGTTGCGATCCATTAGCGCATCGGCTTCACGGTCGATAAAATGGTTAATCGCGGCTGCCGAGGCAGCGGCCAGGGCAATGCCCAAAGTGCTGTAAATAAACAGGCCGATAGGCGGTATTCCAGGCACGGCTAATAACATCCCTGCAATCGCCGTAAAAACGATCAGCGCAACCACTTTGGGTTTGCATAATTCAAGATAACTTTTCCAGGAGGGGCGGGGGGATTCGCTAGTCATTATTTAATAGATTCCAACTGTTAGTTTAGGGCGTAACTCCCATGGAAGGTGTGGGAATGCCGTGGTAGACGCTCCAGAGCAAGGCATAGGAACGACGATTGCGTAATGCCGACTATTATACTATGGATTGTTGAAATAGCTCGAACTGCCAGGATTTGTATGGAGGCGTGACGGAACGGCGAGTGGGGGGGGGCGGATGCCGCGTCTTCTGGCGTAAATCCAGGTACTCCATTGCCTATAGAGCTGTAAGAGGCACTCATCTAAGCCGTCTTGAATAAAACCTTATCAGCTTCGACACTAGTCAGACAATTTGTTATAATTTCAGACTTATTTCATGTCATGTAGTCGCACTGAAACAAAGAATCAGGAAAATGTGTATTGCATTTAAGTCACAAAACCATGCCGGGTTGTATTAACGGCACACCGTATCAATAGGGATCAATGTCAAACTTCGCTAAAGAAATAATACCTGTCAATATCGAAGACGAGATGAAACAGTCTTATCTCGATTACGCCATGAGCGTTATCGTCGGTCGAGCCCTTCCAGATGTCAGAGACGGCCTTAAGCCGGTACATCGCCGTATATTGTATGCGATGAGCGAGTTAGGCAATGACTGGAACAAACCCTATAAAAAATCGGCACGTGTGGTCGGTGATGTCATCGGTAAATATCACCCGCATGGCGACACCGCGGTTTATGACACGATGGTGCGGATGGCGCAGAATTTTTCGATGCGCTACATGCTAATCGACGGGCAAGGCAACTTCGGTTCGGTTGACGGCGACTCGCCTGCCGCGATGCGGTATACCGAAGTGCGCATGTCGAAAATAGCCCACGAATTGCTGGCCGATCTCGACAAGGAAACTGTCGATTTTGCGCCCAACTATGATGAATCCGAGTCTGAACCGAAGGTGTTGCCAACCCGTGTGCCGACTTTATTGATTAACGGTTCATCGGGTATTGCGGTGGGCATGGCGACCAATATTCCGCCGCATAATTTATCCGAAGTGATCAGCGCCTGTCTGGCGATGATTGATCAGCCTGATCTGACCGTGCATGACTTGATGACCCATATCCCAGGGCCTGATTTCCCTACCGCAGCCTTTATTAACGGCGCTTCCGGGATTTACAGCGCTTATACCACAGGGCGAGGCAAGATTTATTTGCGCGCGCGTTGCCATTTTGAAGACATCGGCGACAGCAGTCGTCAAGCGATTATCACCACTGAATTGCCTTATCAGGTCAACAAGGCCAGATTGCTGGAGAAAATTGCCGAACTGGTTAAGGAAGGCAAGCTCGAAGGTATTTCCGGTTTACGCGACGAGTCGGACAAAGACGGGATGCGCATGGTGGTTGAACTGCGCCGTGGCGAAATGCCCGAAGTGGTGTTGAATAACCTGTACAAGCAAACGCAATTCCAGACTGTGTTCGGCATCAATATGGTCGCGCTGCTGGATGGCCGTCCGCATTGTATGAATCTTCGGGAGATCATCCACGCTTTTATTAATCATAGGCGTGAAATTGTCACTCGCAGGACGATTTACAATTTGCGCAAGGCCAGGGAAAGGGCGCATATCTTAGAAGGGCTTGCGGTTGCATTAGCCAATATCGACGAGATGATTGCGCTGATCAAAGCAGCCGCCAATCCGGCCGAGGCTAAGGTCGGTTTGTTGGAAATGAACTGGGATGCAGGGTTGGTTTCAGCGTTACTGGAACGGGCTGATGCGGATCGTTCAAGGCCTGAAGATTTACCTGTAGAGTTTGGTATTCATGCCGGAATTTATCGATTGTCCGAAACCCAGGCTCAGGGCATTCTGGATTTGCGTTTGCATCGTTTGACCGGTCTGGAGCAAGATAAGATCGTCAATGAATACAAGCAGTTGTTGGAGCAAATCGATGAATATCTGTTTATTCTGGGTAGCGATATTCGTCTGATGGAAATTATCAGGGAAGAGCTGGTGGCGATCAAGGAGCAATATTCCGACCCACGGCGTACCGAAATCCTGCAAAACCATTTGGATTTGTCCGATGAAGACCTGATTACCGAAGAAGACATGGTGGTGACCATGTCGCACGAGGGCTATGTCAAATCCCAGCCGCTCAGCGATTACAAGGCGCAACGGCGCGGCGGCCGCGGCAAGTCGGCGACAGCCACTAAAGAGTTGGATTATGTCGATAAGTTGATCGTGGCCAATACTCACGACACTATTTTATGTTTCTCCTCGCGGGGCAAGGTTTATTGGCTTAAAGTCTATCAATTGCCGGTGGCGAGTCGCGCGGCCAGAGGTAAGCCTTTCGTCAATTTGCTGCCGCTGGAGCAAGGCGAAAAAATCAATGCGATGTTGCCGATACGCGAATTTACCGATACTAAATTCATTTTTATGGCGACCTCGGCGGGTACCGTCAAAAAGACCCCGCTAAAAGAATTCGAGCGCCAACGCGCTAACGGTAAAATCGCCATCGATTTGCGGGAAGACGATACGCTGGTGGGCGTTGCAGTGACCGACGGCCAGCAAAACGTGTTGTTGTTCAGCAGCACCGGCAAGGCGGTCTGCTTTAATGAAGCCGATGTGCGCTCCATGGGCAGAACGGCGTCCGGGGTGCGAGGAATTCGTTTGCAGGAAGGACAAAAAGTCATTTCGCTGATTATCTCGACCGAAGGCACGGTGCTGAATATCACCGAGAACGGTTACGGCAAGCGCACCAAGCTGGAAGAATTTACTTGCCATAAACGCGGCGGACAGGGTTTGATTGCAATACAAACCTCTGCGCGTAATGGTGCGGTAATTGGCGCGGTGTTGGTCAACGACAACGACGAAATTATGTTGATTACCGATGGCGGCACCCTGGTGCGCACAAGGGTTGACGGCATTTCGGTGGTCGGCAGGAATACCCAGGGCGTGACGATAATCCGCCTGGATAAGAAAGAAAAGGTGATTGGCGTCGATCGTATCGAAGGCTTGGCGGGGGTAGATGATACCGATGATGATCATTCAGATGATGTTGCATCAGAGCTGGATGCATTGGAAGACACAACAAATGACGATAGTGAATCAGGAGAGGAATCGTAATGTCCAGAATATACAATTTTAGCGCGGGCCCGTCTGCATTCCCTGAATCGGTATTGCTGCAAGCGCAGCAAGAAATGCTCGAATGGCGCGACAGCGGCATGTCGGTCCTGGAAATGAGCCATCGCGGCAAGCATTTTTCTATGATTGCCGAAGAACTGGAAAGCGATTTGCGGACGCTGCTGGCTGTTCCTGAAAACTATAAGGTGTTGTTCTTGCAAGGCGGCGCATCAGCTCAGTTTTCGTTGATACCGCAGAATATCCTGAACGGCAAAACCAAAGCCTGTTACCTGAACACCGGCGCTTGGTCTGAAAAAGCGATTAAGGATGCAGGGGCTTATTGCGATGTTGTGGTCAGTGCCAGTTCCGAAAGCACAAAATTCACTACAATTCCCGATGCTGCAAGCTGGGCTATCGATAGCGAAGCGGCTTACCTGCACTACACCTCGAATGAAACAATACACGGCGTGGAGTTTCAATCTTGCCCAGACAGCAAGGGCTTGCCGCTGGTGTCGGATATGTCGTCGAATATTTTATCGCGCAAGATTGATGTCAGCCGGTACGGCTTGATCTATGCCGGAACGCAGAAAAACATGGGTCCGGCAGGTGTCACCGTGGTGATAGTCAGAGATGATTTAATCGGCCATGCGCCTAAAACAGTGCCTTCGGTTTTTAACTATGCCGAACAGGCAAAAAACCAATCCATGTTGAATACACCGGCAACGTATAGCTGGTATCTGGTCGGACTGGTGCTGAAGTGGTTAAAAGCGCAGGGCGGCGTTGACGGCATCGAGCAACGCAATATCGCTAAAGCGGCGAAACTGTATCAGGCTATCGACCAATCGGCTCTGTATTCGAATCCTGTAGAAATAGCGTCCCGTTCGCGGATGAACGTGCCGTTTATCCTGAGTGATGCAAGCCTAGATAAGCCGTTTTTGGCGGCTGCGGAAGTCAATGGCTTGTTCGAGTTAAAAGGCCATCGCTCAGTGGGCGGCATGCGCGCCAGCATTTACAATGCGATGCCGGAAGCCGGTGTGCAGGCCTTGATCGATTTTATGGCTGAATTTGAACGCACCCATTAATCGCTTATCTAAATAATTGAATTAGGCGCGCCATGTCATCCGTCACACCGCTTTCAGAATTAAGAGACAAAATTGATGCAATCGATCAGCAGATTCTGCAATTGATAAATCAGCGTGCGTCTTGCGCGGTGGAAGTTGCCAGAACCAAGATTGCTCAGGGCGAACAAGGGACATTTTACCGTCCGGATCGCGAGTCGTTGGTATTGCGGCGCATCAAAGATTTAAATGAAGGGCCTTTATCCGATGAGTCGGCCGCTCATTTTTTCAGGGAATTGATGTCCGCGTGTTTAGCACTGGAAAAGCCGTTGGATGTGGCTTTTCTAGGGCCTGAAGGCACATTTACCCAGCAAGCCGCCATTAAACATTTCGGTTCTGCGGTTAAAACCGTGCCTGCGGCAACTATTAACGATATTTTTAATGCGGTGGAGAACGGTAATTGTCAGTTTGGCGTGGTGCCGGTTGAAAACTCTACCGAAGGCGTGATCAGTCATACGTTGGATCGGTTTTTAACGTCACCGCTCAACATCTGCGGCGAAGTTGAAATCAGGGTGCATCAAAACTTGTTGGGGCTGGTGGATAGCCTTGATCAAGTGACCGAGGTGTTTTCTCATCAGCAATCCCTTGCGCAGTGTCGGCAATGGCTGGATAACCATTTGCCGAATGCACGGCGAACCGCTGTCAATAGCAACACCGAGGCTGCTAAATTGGCGTCGGCCAATAAACAGGCGGTTGCGATTGCGGGCATTGTCGCGGCTGAAATTTACCGGTTAAATGTGCTCGAAAAGAATATTGAAGACGAGCCCAATAACACTACCCGTTTTATCATTATCGGGCAGCAAATATCGTCTTCCACCGGTAACGATAAGACCTCACTGGTCGTTTCCACCGGCAATCAGCCCGGTGCATTGCACCGGATACTGGAGCCTTTTGCACGGTTGAATATCGGTATGTTGCATATTGAATCCAGGCCGTCGCGCCAGGGCTTATGGGATTATGTGTTTTTTATCGATATTGAAGGCCACAGTGAAGATGACGATGTCGCCGAGGCTTTGGCGCTATTAAAAGGTAATGTGAATATGCTCAAGTTGCTGGGTTCATATCCTAAAGCCGTGCTCTAACTTTTCTTCCTCATTCTTTCGGCATTTCAAACTAACTCCATGAATAACTCAGATAAAATTATTAAGCTTGCCGTGTCCGGCGTACAGCAGTTGATCCCTTATACACCGGGTAAGCCGATTGAAGAACTTGAACGCGAGCTGGGGCTTTCCAGCATTATAAAGCTTGCGTCCAATGAAAATCCTTTGGGCCCCGGTAAAAAAGCCTTAGCTGCGATACAGGCGACATTGAAGGACTTAGCCCTTTATCCAGACGGCAACGGTTTTAATTTAAAATGCGCGCTGGCTGATAAATATGCTCTTGATACGAACCAGATTACCTTGGGCAACGGTTCCAATGAAATTCTGGAGTTGGTAGCTAGGGCGTTCTTGACGCCGGGGCTAGAGGTGGTTTTTTCTCAGCACGCTTTTGCCGTGTATCCGTTGGTGACCCAGGCTGTTGGCGCTACAGCGGTTGTTGCGCCTGCTTTGAATTACGGTCACGACCTTGATGCGATGTTGCAAAGAGTCACTGATAAAACACGGCTGGTTTTTATAGCGAATCCCAATAATCCTACCGGTACGCTGCTCAGTCACGCCGACTTGGAGGCATTTATTGGCGCGCTACCGGATACTTGCATCTGTGTGCTTGATGAAGCCTATTGTGAATTTGTTGGTGATGCTTCGGCTACGCCTGACCTGAGCGCAGCCGAAGGGCTCAGCACAAGCTCAATCGCATGGCTGAAAAAATACCCCAATCTATTGATTACCCGTACTTTTTCCAAAGCCTACGGACTGGCCGGATTACGCATCGGCTATGGCTTGTCCAGTCCGCAATTGGCAGACATCCTGAATCGGGTGCGCCAGCCTTTTAATAACAATATGCTGGCCTTGGCTGCCGCAGAAGCGGCATTGACGGATACTGAACATTTGCAAAACACCATTGCTGTCAATGCCCAAGGCATGCGGTTTGTTACCGAAGGCTTTAGAGCGCTAGGGCTGGAATGGATTCCATCGGCAGGTAATTTTGTGTTGGTCGATCTAAAACAGCCCGCGATGCCGATTTACGAAGCATTGTTGCGCAAAGGCGTGATCGTCAGGCCGGTTGGCGTGTATGAATTGCCTAATCATCTACGCATCACCATCGGTACGCAGGCGGAAAATCAGCTGTTTTTGCAGGCATTAACTGAAGTTATTCAGGCACCATGAGCGCACTACGAAGCGCACGAAGGAATTGTAGTGGCGGCTTCAATCGCCCTGGAGCGAATAAATTCGCCCCTACAGCGGTTGCCGAAAATAATGTTTGACCGGCTGTGCATTATCGGCGTCGGCTTGATCGGCGGGTCTATCGCCCGCGCAGCGCGGAAACAGGGTTTAAGTAATAATATTGTAGGTTATGGTCGGCCTCAGGATGAACCTTACCTGCAAACGGCCTTACAGTTGGGCGTTATTGACGACTATACATTAGCGCTGGATAAAGCCGTTCTGGACGCCGATTGTGTGATGATCGCTACGCCGGTTGCCAGTATTGAAAAGATTTTCGCGCAGCTCTTACCCTTATGGTCGGATAACGCGATTTATACCGATGTCGGCAGCACTAAAGGCAGCGTTATTGTCGCAGCAGAACGAGTTTTTGGTGTGGTGCCGGATAATTTTGTTCCTGCCCACCCAATTGCCGGTGCAGAACAAAGCGGCGTGACGGCTTCGGTCGATAATCTTTTTTTAAACAAACGGCTGATTATCACGCCGGTCGGCAACACCCGGCCTGAAGCGGTGCAAAAAATTCAATGCTTCTGGGAGCGGCTGGGGTCTTTGGTCTCGGTCATGGATGCCAAACATCATGACGCCATTTTGGCCGCAACCAGTCATCTACCGCATATCCTAGCCTTTGCGTTGGTCGATATGCTCGGACATAAAGACGAGCAGAGCGAGATTTTTAAATATGCGGCCGGCGGATTCAGAGATTTCACCCGGATTGCTTCCAGCGATCCGACCATGTGGCAGGATATTTGCGCCGCCAATAAAGATGAAATTATCCCTTTAATCGAGCAGTTAAAGGGAGAATTGGATAAAATACAACGTTTTCTAGCGACGAATGATAGCCAGCAACTTTTTGAAACCTTTACGTATGCCAGAAATGCACGGCAACGCTTTCTTGACCAGTTCGATAATAATTAAAATATGTCAAAATCAATAATATTCCAGGTGCAACCCGGCGGAAAACTACAAGGCGAGGCACGCGTGCCCGGCGATAAATCCATGTCGCATCGATCAATCATGCTGGGCTCGCTGGCGGAAGGCGTTACACATGTAAAGGGTTTTCTCGAAGCGGAAGATGCGCTGGCAACTTTGCAGGCTTTTCGCGATATGGGCGTTGAAATCGAAGGTCCTGTCAATGGCGAATTAACCATACACGGCGTCGGCAAGCATGGTTTAAAAGCGCCTAAAAACGATTTGTATTTGGGCAACTCAGGCACATCAATGCGCTTGCTGAGCGGTTTATTGGCAGGTCAGGCATTCAATTCGGTATTAACCGGTGATAAATCGTTGTCCGGCAGACCGATGAAAAGAGTCACTGAGCCGTTGGCAGCCATGGGCGCCGCTATAAAAACCACCGAGCGCGGTACCGCACCCTTGCATATTACCGGCAGGGCAGGGCAGTTGATCGGCATTGATTACGCGATGCCGATAGCCAGTGCCCAAGTCAAATCCTGTCTGCTGCTGGCTGGTATGTACGCACAAGGTGTTACTACAGTCACCGAACCTGCGCCGACTCGCGATCACACTGAGCGGATGTTGACCGGCTTTAATTATCCGGTGAAGCAAGAAGGCAATAAAGTCAGTATCAGCGCCGAAGGCAGTTTAACGGCTACCGATATTGATGTGCCTAGCGATATATCATCGGCGGCATTTTTCCTGGTCGGGGCGTCCATTGCGCCGGGTTCCGATCTGCTGTTGAAGCATGTAGGCGTTAATCCTACGCGCACTGGGGTCATCGACATCCTCAGGTTGATGGGCGCGAACATTGAAGTCCTTAACGAGCGCATGGTCGGCGGCGAGCCTGTAGCCGATCTGCATGTTATTTACAGCCCGCTGAAAGGCATAGACATTCCCGAGCATCTAGTACCGCTGGCTATCGACGAGTTTCCGGTGTTGTTTGTTGCCGCAGCGTGCGCGGAAGGCCGAACCCGGTTAACCGGTGCGGAAGAACTCAGGGTTAAAGAGTCGGATCGCATTCAGGTGATGGCGGACGGCTTGCAGAGTTTGGGCGTTGATGCTCAGTCGACCGAGGACGGCATGATTATTCAAGGTGGTGCTATAGGCGGTGGCGAAGTTATATCTCATGGCGACCACCGAATTGCGATGGCGTTTTCAATCGCCGGATTGCGAGCTGATGCGCCTATTACCATTCATGATTGCGAAAATGTGAACACCTCGTTTCCCGAGTTTAAAGACCTGGCCAAGCGTTTGGGCCTGGCTCTTGTTTGCAGGGAAGCCTAGTGACGATTCCGGTATTGACTATTGACGGCCCTAGCGGCGCAGGAAAAGGCACGATTAGCAGGGCAGTAGCGAAAAAACTGGGCTGGAATTATTTGGATAGCGGCTCTATTTACCGTTCACTGGCAATTGCTGCATTAAAACAGCAGGTGGAGTTGGAAAATGAAGCCGCCGTCGTTGATATAGCTCAGACAATGGTGCTGGAGTTTGATTGCGGTGATGAATTGGTCGTTAGATTGGATGGTGAAGACATAACGCCTAACTTAGGCCTTGAAAGCACGGGGTGTGCTGCGTCTATTGTTGCTGCGCTTCCTGAAGTCAGGCAGGTTTTATTGCAAAAACAAAAGAATTTCAGGATATTGCCGGGCTTGGTTGCAGACGGGCGCGACATGGGGACTGTGGTTTTTCCTGATGCTGAATATAAGGTATTTTTAACCGCCAGCGCCGTGGAAAGGGCCAAAAGGCGATATAAACAGTTGATAGGAAAAGGGATTGATGCTAACCTAGCACAGATAACAATCGAGATAGAAGAGCGTGATCGCAGGGATACGGGGCGTAAGGCCGCACCGTTAGCGATGGCCAATGACGCGCTTTATATTGATTCTTCGAATATGACGCTGGATGCTGTTATTGAAGAAGTGCTGAATTTAATCCGTTAAGGATTTTTTACGTGGTCACCCAAAATTGTTTGCGTGTGATCTTTTTTAACTTTGATAAAGAAAAGGCTTGTTCGAGTTTCGACAGGCTTGGGAATGGAAAATGAGCGAAAGCTTTGCTGAATTATTTGAAGAAAGTCTAATCAAGACGGAAATGCGTCCCGGCGCCATGTTAATGGGTACAGTTGTCGATATCGAAAACGATATGGTCATCGTCAGTACGCATTCTAAATCAGAAGGTGTCATTCCAAAATGGCAGTTTCTAAATAACGATGGCGAATTAGAAGTTGCCATTGGCGACATAGTGGAAGTTGCCCTTGATTTATTTGAAGATGGCCTTGGCGCTACACTTCTTTCCCGAGATAAAGCGAAGAAAAACAAAGCTTGGTCTGAACTTGAAAATGCTTTTGAAAAAGAGCTAACCATTATAGGTCGTATTAACGGTAAAGTTCGCGGTGGTTTCACTGTGGCCGTTGGCGCTTTGCGTGCCTTCCTGCCTGGATCGCTGGTTGATGTTCGTCCAATCAGAGACACGACTTTCTTGGAAAATCGTGATCTGGAATTCAAAGTTATAAAAATCGATCAAAAACGTAACAATGTTGTTCTGTCTCGTCGTGCTGTTGTAGAAAAAGAATACAGCGCAGAAAGAGAAGAATTGTTGAAAACGCTGGAAGAAGGTGCGGTCGTTACCGGTGTGGTTAAAAACCTGACCGATTATGGCGCGTTTATTGATCTTGGCGGCATTGACGGTTTATTACACATCACTGACATGGCATGGAGACGCGTGCGTCATCCGTCTGAATGCGTAGAAATCGGTCAAGAAATTAAAGTTAAAGTTCTGAAATACGATAAGGAAAAAAATCGCGTTTCATTAGGCATGAAGCAAATGGGTGAAGATCCATGGCAAAACATCGCCCGTCGTTACCCAGCCGGTACACGCGTATTTGGTAAAGTAAACAATCTGACTGATTACGGTTGCTTTGTTGAAATCGAAGAAGGCGTAGAAGGTTTGGTTCACGTTTCTGAAATGGATTGGACCAACAAAAACGTAAATCCTTCCAAACTCGTTCAATTGGGCGATGAAGTGGAAATCATGGTTCTGGAAATCGACGAAGATCGTCGTCGTATTTCATTAGGTATGAAACAGTGCAAAACCAATCCTTGGGATGAGTTTGCAGCAACACATAATAAAGGCGATAAAATCTCAGGAAAAATAAAATCCATTACTGATTTTGGTATTTTCATCGGACTGGATGGAGGTATCGATGGATTGGTTCATATGTCCGATATTTCCTGGGCGGAAGAAGGCGAAGCTTCGGTTCGTGACTTCAAGAAAGGCGATGAGCTGGAAACTGTCATTCTTGCTGTCGATTCCGAGCGTGAGCGTATTTCTTTAGGCATTAAACAACTTGAACAAGATCCATTTCAGAACTTTCTGGCCACTTACGAAAAAGGCAGCTTGGTAAAAGGAACGGTTAAAGAAGTTGATGCTAAAGGTGCGGTTATCACCTTAGCTGATCATGTTGAAGGTTATTTACGTGCTTCTGAAATTCAACGTGATCGCGTTGAAGATGCCAGAACTTTGTTAAAAGAGGGTGATGTACTTGAAGCTAAATTCATCGGCGTAGATAAGAAAAGCAAAACAATTTCCTTATCTATTAAAGCTAAAGATAGCGATGACGAGACTCATGCTATTAAAGAGCATTCTCCGCAAGCATCAGTTAGTACGAACGTAGCGTCACCTACTTTTGCTGATCTCTTTAAGCAGATTGAAAAATAAAAACCATGGGGGGGCATGTGTCAGTACATGCCCCTTGTGTTTATTTGTTTTCTCAGGATAGAATGTGACAAAATCAGAATTAATTGAAGCACTTGCCAAACATCAACCGCATCTGGCACAGAAAGATGTAGAGATAGCGGTGAAATGTATCATTGAACAAATGAATCAGGCATTATCTTCCGGCGAAAGAATCGAGATCCGGGGATTCGGTAGTTTTTCTCTGCATTTGCGTCCTCCTCGTATGGGACGTAATCCTAAAACGGGAGAATCTGTAGCCTTATCGAAAAAACATGTGCCGCATTTTAAACCAGGTAAGGAGCTGCGTGATCGCGTGGATGCTTCACGGGGCAAATGCAAGATAGTCGATTAATCGTTATTATGTTGAAGCTCTGTAAAATTGACGCAGAGCTTTAATACTGCAGTTTTTGAATAAAAAAGCGTTACCCCTTCTTTGATACCCCCCATTGTTGTTTAAGTTTTTGTCTGTTTAATGCCAGCCATTGAATGGCGATAATCGGTATTGCCGACGCTATCTCGCCGTTTTCCAGCATCAGATACGTCTCATTAAAATCAACCGCACGTACTAATATATCTTCATCCTCATGGTCTAAGCCATGAATACCGCCCACTCCTGCGCTGTCTACTTTGCCGCAAAACAGGCTGATCCACTCGGAGGAGCCGCCCGGCGTGGTATAAAATTCATTGATAAGCATTAATTGCTCAATTTCACAGCCCGCTTCTTCTAGGGATTCCCGGTAAGCGACTTCCTCAGCCGATTCACCTTCCTCAATGGCTCCTGCGACAATTTCCACCAGCCAGGCTTTATCAGGATTTAAAACCGCGCCTGTTCTGAACTGTTCTATCAGCACCACCTTGTCGGCATCGGGATCGTATAACAACACTGCAACGCAGCTGCCGCGCATGAATAGCTCTCGCGTTATTTCAGCGCTCCATCCGCCGCCAAACAGAGTATGTTTAAGGCGGTATTTTTCGACGCGGAAAAAGCCCTGATAAACGATGTCCTTGGCTAAAATTTCAAACTGTTTATCCATGATTGCCCTTGTACTCAATTTTATAAATGACACCGAGTTTATCATCGCTAATCAACAGGCTGCCGTCCGGCATTTCCAGAATATCGACTGGGCGTCCAAGCACCGTGCCGTCTTTGATTAACCAGCCGTCGATAAAAACCTGTTCCGAGACGGGTTTGCCTAGCTTGAGCTTTATCAAGGCTACGCGATAACCTTGCGGCTCAGATCGATTCCAAGAACCGTGCTCCGCCACCAATAACTGATTTTTGAATTCGGCGGGAAATTGTTTGCCTCGATAAAAACGCAGCCCCAATGGCGCCATATGCGCCTTGAATTTCCACGTCGGCGCAGTAAATTGGCTGCATTTTTTATCGCCGGCAAGCTCTGGGTCAGGAATGTAACCGCCATGACAATAGGGAAAACCGAAATGTTCGCCGGTAGTCGTCCATTGATTAAGTTCATCGGGCGGTAGATCGTCGCCCAAATAATCCCGGCCATTATCGGTAAAGAACAAGGCGTCAGTTTCCGGTTGCCAGTCAAAACCGACCGAACTTCTGATACCGTTGGCAAGAATCTCAAAGCCGCTGCCATCGGCGTTCAATCGAACCAGTGATCCATAGATTGGCTTTTCAGGCTCGCAAACGTTGCACGGAGATCCAACCGATGTGTACAGCTTATGATCGGGGCCAAAGCGCAGATATTTCCAGCCGTGGTGCTGATTTAACGGGAATTGATCGTAAACTATAACGGGTTTAGGCGGGGTGGCTAATAACTGCGTGATATGGTCAAAACGAATAATACGGTTAACTTCCGCCACGTACAGCGAATTGTCCTTATAAGCAACGCCGTTGGGCATATACAAACCGCTGGCGATAACATAACGCTTATCCGCCATGCCATCGCCATTGCTGTCGTGCACAGCATAAACAGCGCCTTCAGTCCCCGTGCCTACGAACACCGTGCCGTTATCGCCCAAGGCTAGGCTGCGGGCATTGGGCAGATTATCGGCAAAAATAGATAAGGTGAAGCCAGCAGGTACATGCAGTTGCTTTATAACGTCCTGATGATCGCTTGATAACGCAAAGGCTAAACAAGGATTAATTAAAACCAAAGCAAACAGTATTGCTTTTATAATAGACATCAGAACACACCTCCATCAATAAACTTGAAGCTATATTAGCACCCTGAAAACGGATTGAATTTATTTATTCAGCCCCCATATAGACCAAACATTAACTTAATCAAAAGGCTCAAACTTATGATGCGACTTTTTCTTTTTCTGGCGACCAATGCGGCCATATTGGTTGTGGTCAGTATTATTTTTAATGTTTTAGGCTTAAGCGGCACTCTGGATGCTCAAGGCGTAGACCTTAACCTGAATGCGCTTTTAGTCATGTCGGCTGTGATCGGCATGACCGGTTCCGTTATTTCTTTGGCGATGTCAAAATGGTCGGCAAAAAGGGCGGTGGGTGTACATGTTATTGAACAACCTCAAAATCAAACCGAGCAATGGCTGCTCGACATCGTGGCTAAGCAAGCCCATCAGGCGGGTATCGGTATGCCGGAAGTCGGCATCTTCCAGACGCCTGAGTCTAATGCCTTTGCCACTGGCATGAGCAAAAACAACGCGTTGGTGGCGGTCAGCACCGGCCTATTGCAAAACATGAGTGCCGATGAGGTTGAAGCGGTTGTCGGCCATGAAATCAGTCATGTCGCCAATGGTGATATGGTGACGATGGCGCTAATGCAGGGCGTAGTAAACACCTTTGTTTATTTTTTCGCCACTATCATCGGCCATGTTGTCGATCGCGTGGTATTTAAAACCGAACGCGGTTACGGCCCGGCCTATTACGTTACCCAAATGGTAGCTCAAATTGCCTTGGGGATTTTGGCCTCTATGCTGGTGATGTGGTTCTCCCGTTACCGTGAATTTAGAGCGGATGCCGGTGGCGCGAACCTAGCCGGACGAGAAAAAATGATCGGCGCTTTGCGTGCCTTACAGCGTGGGCATGAAGCGGAAGATCTGCCTGGACAATTGGCGGCCTTCGGCATTAACGGCGGCGGTATGAGCAAATTGTTTATGAGTCATCCGCCATTGGAAGAGCGCATCGCCGCGTTGCAAAACAACCGTTAATTTAATCAAACTATGCCGGACATTTTATGTCCGGCTTTTATATTATGCCCAGCATCAATACATTCGTTTTCTGTTAAAACTGTCATACGACCAATACCTTAAGGTCTATCAAGGCGTTGCCAAAAACGTGTCCGTGGTTGCCGACGATGGCAGAAGAGTTGCTTTCCCGGCAGGCAGGATTCAATCTTTTTTGACCAAACAAGGCATCGACGGTTATTTTGAAATGGAATTGACCTCAGAAAATAAATTTGTCAGCATTAAAAGGCTCGAATAAGGCCGCATGTTTGATAACTCCCTTTTTATCGCCAAGCCGATAAAACCTCATAACTCTAACTGAAGGTGTGCAATTGAAAACAGAGGTTCTGGTGCTGGGCGGTGGCCCTGGCGGTTACACTGCGGCGTTTCGTGCGGCCGATTTAGGCAAGCAAGTGACTTTGGTCGAGCGTTATCCGGTTTTGGGCGGGGTTTGCCTGAATGTCGGCTGCATCCCTTCAAAAACCTTGTTGCATGTGGCGGCAGTGCTGAATGAGGCCAAAGAAATCAGTCCTGCCGGGATCAGTTTTACCGAACCTAACATTGACCTGGAAAAACTGCGTGACTGGAAAAACAATATCAGTTCCCAGTTAACGGTGGGTTTGGCGGCATTGGCCAAGCAGCGCAATATCACGATTGTCAAAGGTGCCGGGCGTTTTGTATCCGATACAGAAGTGCAGGTTGAAGACGGTGACAACATCCAGTCTATCGAGTTTACTCAGGCCATTATTGCCGTCGGCTCGCAACCGGTAAAAATACCGTCGTTTCCCAATGACGATCCTCGGCTGATGGATTCCACCGACGCGCTCAAGCTTGAGGACATACCGAAAAAACTGCTGATTATCGGCGGCGGCATCATCGGCCTGGAAATGGCGACTGTTTATCATGCACTGGGCAGTAAAATCACCGTGGTAGAAATGCAGGATCAGCTTATTCCCGGTTGCGATAATGATTTGGTCAGGCCGTTAATGCAGCGGATTAAAAAGCAGTACGACAACATTTTTCTGGAAACATCGGTGGAAAGTATTGATGCGCTACCGGAAGGCTTGAAAGTGAGCTTTCTAGGCAAAACAGCACCCAAAACCGACGTATTCGATAAAGTGTTGGTCGCAGTAGGCAGACGGCCTAACGGTCATTTGATTGATGCCGACAAAGCCGGTGTTAATGTCGACGAACGCGGCTTTATCGCTGTCGATAAACAACAGCGCAGCAACGTGAAACATATCTTTGCGATCGGCGATGTAACAGGCAGCCCAATGCTGGCACACAAGGCCACGCATGAAGGCAAAATAGCCGCCGAAGTTTGCGCGGGAATGATGACCGAATGGCGGGCGCTGACCATCCCTTCTGTCGCTTACACCGACCCTGAAATAGCCTGGATGGGTCTGACTGAAAACGCCGCCAAGGCGCAAGGCATCGCTTATGAAAAAGCCGCGTTCCCGTGGGCGGCAAGCGGTCGGTCATTAAGCATCGGCCGTAAAGAAGGCGTGACCAAATTGCTGACCGATAAACAAAGCGGGCGCATACTCGGCGCAGGCATCGTCGGCACTCATGCCGGCGAATTGATTGCGGAAGCCGTGTTGGCTTTAGAAATGGGCGCCAGCGCCGAAGATTTAGCATTAACGGTACACGCACATCCTACCTTGGCTGAAACCCTGGGCTTTTCGGCTGAAATGATCGAAGGCACTATTACCGATTTATTAATTAAGAAACGATGAAAAAACTACTGAACAAAAGCTTTGTCACTAACTTTATCTCTGTTGTCGTCATCGCTATCGGCTATGTTAGCCCGGTGCAAACGGAACTTATCAAATCCATCGGTTTTTTTGCCCTGTCAGGAGCCATCACCAACTGGCTGGCCATTTACATGCTGTTCGAGAAAGTGCCTTTTTTATACGGTTCCGGCGTTATACCGGCTCGGTTCGAAGAGTTTAAACTGTCGATCAAACAGTTGATGATGCAGCAGTTTTTTACCGCCAATAACATCGAACAGTTTATTGAAAGCGAGGAACAACAGGGCAGGGACATCCTGAATATGGAACCTTTGTTGAATGCGGTCGATTACGACAAAATTTATGAAGGTTTGGTGTCGTCGATCATGGGCTCGTCTTTCGGCGGCATGATGGCGATGATGGGCGGCGTCGAGGCGCTAACCCCGTTAAAAGAGCCGTTTACCGAAAAAATGAAAATCACCCTGAGCGAAATGGTTGCCTCCGACCGGTTTAAAGCCGCATTAAAGCAAGGTCTGGATGCACACAAAATCGGCGGTGATATTATCGGCAAAATCGAAACGGTGATCGATAAGCGTTTGAGCGAATTAACCCCGCAACTGGTTAAGGAAATGGTTCAAGCCATCATCCGTCAGCATTTGGGCTGGCTGGTGGTTTGGGGCGGAATTTTTGGCGGCTTGATGGGCGCATTGTTCGTTTATGCCTGATGGACACTGTCGAACTGGCTTTTGAGGAATTCGGCGACCCGGACAACAACCCGCTGATTATCCTGCATGGTTTTTTTGCCTCTTCGCGCAACTGGCGGCAGATAGCGCAAAGACTATCGTCCAAGTTTCATGTTTATGTGCCGGATATGCGTAATCACGGTGCATCGCCGCATCATCCGGTTATGGACTATCCAGTCATGGCGGCGGATTTGTTGCGCTTTATCGATGACCTAGGCCTGGAAACAGCCAGCTTGCTGGGACACAGCATGGGCGGCAAGGTGGCGATGTGGTTTGCGCTGACATCGCCTGATCGGGTGGACAAGCTGATTGTGGCCGATATTGCACCGGTCAGCTACAAGCACAGTTTCGACAACACGGTACAGGCGTTAAAAGCGCTGCCGCTGGCCGAAATCAGCAACCGAAAACAAGCCGAAACGCTGCTTGCGCCGCGCATACCCGAGTTGAGTTATCGCCAGTTCCTGTTGCAGAATCTGGTTCTAAAAGACGGCAAATATTGCTGGCGGCTCGATCTGGATATTTTTCAGCGGACAGCGCACCATATCGCCGCCTTTCCAGATGCCGACCATTTGGCGCCTTATGTCGGTAAAGCGTTGTTTATCGCGGGAGGCGATTCAGACTTCGTTAAGCCGGAAGATATAAACTTGTTATTCCTGGCGGGGACTTTTAGCACAGTAGCCAACGCCGGACATTGGCTGCATGCACAACAGCCGGATGTTTTTACGGCACTGGTTGAAGATTTTTTAGCGCCTGGATAAACACAAAGATAAATAGAGTTGGAGCTAAGAAAAAGCTTAAAATAAATCGCCTATTAAAGGGCAGGGATGATCAAATGCTGCGCCCAGCATCTGATTTTTAATGATCTGTATTGTCGAGAATGTCTTAGATGAATCAAAAAATAAGAAAAGCAGTTTTTCCGGTTGCGGGTCTCGGAACCCGCTTTTTACCCGCTACCAAAGCCAGTCCCAAGGAAATGTTGCCGATTGTGGACAAACCCTTGATTCAATATTGCGTTGAAGAGGCGGTGGCTGCGGGTATCGATACCATGATATTTGTGACGGGCCGAACCAAAAACGTCATTATGGATCACTTTGACAAAGCTTATGAGTTGGAAAATGAGCTGGCTATCCGTGGCAAGACTGAAATATTAAAAATGGTCCGAGGAATGGTGCCGTCAAATGTGTCATTCGTATTTATTCGTCAGCCGGAAGCATTGGGACTCGGTCATGCTGTGCTTTGCGCAAAGTCTGCCGTCGGCAATGAACCGTTTGCCGTTATTCTGGCCGATGACCTGATTGCAAATAGCGACGACGGTGACGGCTGCATGGCGCAAATGGTTGAGCAATACGATAAAAACCAATGCAGCATCTTAGGCGTAGAGCGGGTAAATCCTCAGGAAACCGACAAATACGGCATCGTCAAAACCAAGGAAATATCGCCATCGATAGGCCGGGTCGAAATGATTATTGAAAAGCCGGCACCTGAACGCGCTCCGTCAAATCTAGGCGTGGTTGGGCGCTATATTTTAACCCCGGCAATTTTTGACAAGATTGAAACAACCGAGCGCGGCGCAGGCGGTGAAATTCAGCTGACCGATGCTATTGCGTCATTGATGCACGACGAGCAGGTGTTAGCCTATGAATTTAAAGGTAAGCGTTATGATTGCGGCGCAAAACTCGGTTATTTGCAGGCAACAGTTGAATACGGTTTGAAGCATAAAGAGTTAAAGGACGATTTCCGGGAATATTTAAAGCATCTGATTCTCGATTAAGTTGCACAATGGGTGGGGGCGAATTTATTCGCCCCCGTCGGGAACCACCACAACATGAGCAAAGCCGCTGCCGGGGGTGCGGAAATTGGTGGTTTGTCCCTGATATAAACGGGCGCTGGTCAACTGCACCTGTCCCCGGTAAACGTACTGCCGCAGATCAAGCTTAAGATCGACAAGTTTGTTTTTCACCTGCAACTGCCTCTCGGTAGGTCGCACCAGCGTTTGCGCCACAGTGTTCCCCTGCAGTATCTCCCCGAACACCCGTTTGGTTACGCTGTCGCCACGATATGCGGCCTTGCTGCCATAGCCTTTTGCTGGTTTGAAAAACAGCTGCTTCCGAGTCTTCCATAAGCTCTCTGCATCCTCTTTATGTACGCAGATTGTGTGGGCAATGCCTTCAAGCAACAGGGTTCTGATTTCTGCGGTAACGCCCAACTCCTGTAACGCGGTTTCATCAGTCAATATCGCCAGATTCCTTTTATCGGCGTAAAGCGCATGAGCTCTTGGATGGGGCGTGACGACCACCGCTCCGTCCAAGTAAGCCTCGCGTAATGGTGTCAGTGCCTCAGACTCCAATCCGAAGTCGGTCAAGCGATTGTAAACAAGATCGATAGACGTATTCTCGTGCCAAAGCGTTTCATTGCGGTAATTAAGCTCGGAAGGATCGCAAATAACGGTATTGATATGGTGTTGTTCGAACAGTTTTTTGAACAATAAAAATTCTGGCAGCATGAATTGGGCGGGTGTATTTTCATCGACGATAGCAATTGAATGTAAAGGTCGTTGGCCACGTTCGGCTTGCCACTCTTCAAGAAACATCGCCATAAATGCTTGTTCCGGATTCTGGATCGTAGCCGCATTTATTCCAGCCGGATCGCAGCAGGCTGTTTGCGCACGGGCCAGAATGGCGATGAGCAACGCGCCTCCGGCATTGGAATTTATCTCAATTAATTGCGAACCTTTGGGGCTTAAGTGAAAATCATAGCCGAAGAAAACTCCGTGCGCTTTGGGAATAAACTGCGCCGTGCCGGGAGCATAAGCCAGAACGCGTTGCTGATAAGCGGGCATCGCAATAACGTTTTCGATGGCGGCAATAATGTCGGATTGCCTGCGGATACTGCTCTCGGCGACAAAAACTACAGAGTCGGCGAACAGGTGAGGACGCTCTTCAATGAGCATCCGGTACAACAAACCGTCATCACCTTGTTGTTGTAGTGCTTTGCGCATAGCTTCCCGGTCAAGTGAAACGCAACGGCATTCGGCATTGAGTCGGTCGGCCGGTTGGGAGTGGTTATAAGCGGTGGCAGGCTGAAGAAATGAGGTCATTGATGCTTGTTTATAGAGGGCGGGAGTAGCCGACAGATTATTACAGAAAAGCTCTGTTTTGTAGAGCAGCGTAGTCGATAGGGTATAGTGCGCCCCTTGTCTAGTACCAAATTATTGCCAAATTAAGATAGACCCCCTTATTTTTACTGGTCAGAATTTCTTGGCACTTTTAGAAATGGTTTATCATAATATACCTCATTAGGTGTTTGATAATTTAACGATTGATGTAATCGTCTTTCATTATAAAGTTTAATAAAATCAGAAACTTCTTTGCGTAATTCAGGCAGGGTTTCGGGCATAACATAACGCAAAAACTCATGTTTTACGGTGCGCCAAAATCGTTCAATAAAAACATTGTCCGCCCATCTGCCTTTGCCATCCATGCTCACTTTCGCGCCCGATTTCAGCACGATTTCGACCCATAATGTACGGGTGAACTGGCTACCTTGATCAGTGTTTATGATGCCAGGTTTGGCACACT